>WYBA01000141.1 GCA_011526095.1 Myxococcales bacterium
GAGCCGGAGCCGCGCCGTCGGCGGGCGCCGGGGCCGCGCCATCGGCCGGAGCCGGGGCCGTACCGTCTGCCGGGGCTGCGCCGTCGGCCGGGGCCGCGCCGTCGGCCGGCGCCGGGGTCGTGCCGTCGGCAGGCGCCGCGCCGCCCGCGGGCAGCGGCTGCGGCCGGCCGAACACCGGCAGGATCGACGGCTTCGTGGACGGATGCCCCGGCACGAGGTTCGCGGGGTCGCGCGCGGCGTCGCGCACGACCAGCTCCATCGCCCGCGCGACCGGCACCTTGTAGGTGGCGGGCGCGCCGCCCGCCGCCTGGCTGCCGCGGTACTCACCGATGTTGGTGACCTGCGCGGCCTTGAGGCTGGTGCGCATGTTCGTCTGGTTCTTGAAGCCAGACACCGCGTGCTTCGCCGCGGTGTCGTTCATGTAGAACGCCTGCAGCGCGATGATCGAGACGTAGACGAGCACCGCGCCGCAGATGCCGACGGTGACGATCGCGACGATGTTGATGAGATCGGAGGTTCGCTTGCCAGCAGACATGGTGTGGCTCCTGGTCCTCGCTCAGTAGTTCTCGAACGCGAGCGACGGCCCCAGCATCGGGTCCTTCACCGGCAGCAGGTTGCCCTTCATGCGGGTGCCGACGAAGCCGAGGAACACGCCGACCATGCCGAGCCAGATCAGCACCGAGTGCCAGACGTACTGCGGCTGGTTGGCCTCGAGCAGCCCGGTGAGCGGCCCGGTGTTGCGACCGGTCTCGAGATCCACGCCCCACGCCGCGTTCGGCATGATGTTCCAGTACAGGTCGACCCAGTGCCAGACGAGCGCCCACACCGAGATCGCCATGAGGATGGGCAGGATCCGCTTGGTCCACCGCGACAGCAGCAGCACGTACGGGATCGCCCACTGGCACAGCAGGAGCGCGATCGACCAGTTCGCCCAGCCCGACAGCCCGTCCCCGCCACCGAACATCCGGTAGTTGTAGAACACGACCTCCTCGGGGATGTCCGCGTACCAGATCAGCATGAACTGGCTGAACGCGGTGTACGCCCAGAAGAAGATGAAGCCGAACAGCAGCTTGCCGAGGTCGTGGTAGTGCTCGACGGTGACCGAGTGGACGATCCGTCCGGTGCGCTGGACCGCGCGGGTGAAGATCGCGAGGAACGCGTAGGTCGCGATCATCGCGCCGCCGAACAGGTTGACGCTGTAGATCGTCGAGTACCACTTCGGCGCCAGCGACATCATCAGGTCGAACCCGACGAACACGGTGGTCAGCGCGAACACCAGGATGCCCGGGCCCGCGGCGATCCGCATCTTCTCGCTCAGCTTCGGATCACCCGACTCGTCCTGCGCCTTCGACGTCTTGGCGAACCAGTACGCGAGGAACGAGTAGATCGCCATGTAGAGGACGAAGCGGCCGGCGAAGAAGCCGGAGCTCAGCCAGCCGAGCTTGCCGGCGAGGTGGTGGTCGACATGCTGCCACTCGTGGCTCTGGGTGTGGGCGTAGTCCCAGTAGTAGAGGTCGTGGTTGCCGGCGAGCATCGGCAGGACGATGCCGAGGAAGCCGACCACGCCGAGCAGCGGGAACGTCAGCGCGATGTTCTCGGCGACGCGGCGGAGCACGGTGCTCCACCGGGCGCGCGCGAGGTGGTGGATCATGACGAAGAACAGCGAGCCGCACGCGATGCTCCACACGAACATCCAGGCGGTCAGGTAACCGAGCTGGAAGTGGCGGTAGCCGGTGTGCGACGGGCCGAGGAGGAACGCCGCGGCGATCGCGGCCAGGCCCAGCGGCAGCGCGATCTTCGCGAGCTGGCTGCCGAAGTTCCCCGCCTTGACCTTCTCGTCGGGATGGATCGTCTTGTGTCCTGCGCTCATGGTGATCCTCCTCGACTACCGAAGCGCGCCGCGCTGGTCAGCCGGCACGTCATCGAGGGTTGCGTTCTGGCTGCGCTGCAGCGCGCGCACGTACAGGACGATGGACCACCGGTCGTCGACCGGGATCTGCGAGGAGTAGCCCATCATCGTGGCGAAGCCGTTCGAGATCGTGTTGAAGAGCTGGCCGTTGGGCATCGTCACGACCCCCGCACCGACGTCGGTGAGGTCGCGCGCGGCCCACGCGCCGCCGAGCTTCTGGACGCGGGCCGGGACGATGCCCGCGCCCTTGCCGTCGAAGCCGTGGCACGGCGCGCAGAAGATGTCGTAGCGCTCCTTGCCGCGCGCCAGCCGCTGCGCGGTCGGCTCGACCGAGCGCGGCAGGCCGGTGATCCACTCGCCACCCTCGATGCCCTGGTACATCGCGGTGTCGCTCTTGACGTGCCGGTCGTGGTCGCACGGCCGCGGCGACCCCGGCGAGCAGGTCGAGACGGTGCCGGCGATCTCGCCGCGGTTGGCGCGCCCGTCGGGGAACGCGGCGAACGCGTTGTCGGACTTGAACTTCGGCTGGAAGTCCATGTCCGCGATGACGTGCCAGTGCGGCTGGGTCGACTTCGACGCGCGCGCCTTGAGGATCAGCGCCAGCGGGATCATCGCCATCACCGTCGTCGCGGCGATGAAGGCGTAGATCCACTTGGGCATCTGCTTCTTGGCGGGATCCGGGTCGTGGTAGCAGGGCTCGACCGCGGTCGCGCCCGCCTTCTTGAGCAGCTCCGTCGTGCGGTCGAGGTCGAACCGCTTGTCCTTCGCCTCGATGCCGAGGAGGAACCCGTCGTCCGACGCCTTGGTGAAGCGATCGAGGCGGAAGAACGGGTGCCACACCTGCGGCAGCTTGTTGAAGATCCACATCCCGAAGAACGTGGTCAGCACGCTCAGCAAGATCGTGGTCTCGTAGGCGATCGGGATGTTCGCGGGGATCGACCACGTCGGCTTGCCGCCGACGTTCCACGGCCAGTCGTAGGAGTTCATCCACCACTGCATCAGCAGGCCGAGGCCGGTGCCGGTGATGCCCGCGCCGAACACGACGACGGGGAGGATCGTCCGCTTGATCCCCATCGCGTCGTCGATCCCGTGGACCGGGAACGGCGAGTAGCAGTCGAAGTCCGCGTAGCCCGCGTCCTTGACCTTGCGCGCGCCCTTGACCAGCGCGCCGGGCGAGTCGAACTCGGCCAGCACGCCGTACAGCTCGCCGCCGCCCTCGGGCTTGTCGCCCGCGGGCGCGCCGGCGTCGCCGTGCTCGTGGTTGTCAGCGTCGTGGGTCGAGGTCGACATCAGTGGTCGTCCTTCCCCGCGTGAGCCTCGGGCGCCACCATCTTGACCTCGGACATGGCGATCACCGGGAGGTAGCGGAAGAACAGCAGGAAGAGAGTGAAGAACAGGCCGAAGCTACCGACGAGCGTCATGATGTCCCACTTGGTCGGGCTGAAGTAGTGCCAGCCCGAGGGGACGAACGCGCGTGACAGCGAGGTCACGATGATGACGAACCGCTCGAACCACATCCCGATGTTGACCAGGATGCAGACGCCGACGATCAACCACGGGTTGGTGCGGAACTTCCTCATCCAGAACAGCTGCGGGAAGAGGAGGTTGCAGCTCACCATGATGAAGTAGGCCCACCAGTACGGGCCGAGCATGCGGTTGATGAAGGTGAACTGCTCGAACTCGTTGCCGCTGTACCAGGCGATGAAGAACTCGATCGCGTAGGCGCAGCCGACCATCGTGCCGGTCGCCAGCGTGATCTTGCACATCGCCTCGATGTGGTCGTCGGTGATGATGTGCTTGAGGTTGAACAGGTAGCGGGCGGGCACCAGCAGCGTCATCACCATCGCGAAGCCGCTGAAGATGGCGCCGGCGACGAAGTACGGCGGGAAGATCGTCGTGTGCCACCCTGGCAGCTGGGACGTCGCGAAGTCGAACGAGACGACCGAGTGGACCGAGACGACCAGCGGCGTCGACAGCGCGGCGAGGATCAGGTAGGCGCGCTCGTAGCGGTGCCACTGGCGGGCCGAGCCGCGCCAGCCGAGGGCGAAGATCCCGTAGATGACCTGCTTGATCTTCGACTTGCTGCGGTCGCGGAACGTCGCGAGGTCGGGGACCATGCCCATGTACCAGAACAGCAGCGACGTCGTGGCGTAGGTCGAGATCGCGAACACGTCCCACATCAGCGGCGACCGGAACTGCGGCCACATCTGCATGTCGTTCGGGTGCGGGATCATCCACCACGCCAGCCACGGGCGGCCGGTGTGGATGATGGGGAAGATGCCGGCGCACATGACGGCGAAGATCGTCATCGCCTCCGACGAGCGGGCGATGCTCGTGCGCCAGTTCTGCCGGAACAGGTAGAGCACGGCCGAGATCAGCGTCCCGGCGTGACCGATACCGATCCAGAAGACGAAGTTCGTGATGTCCCAGGCCCAGCCCTGGGCGTTGTTGTTGCCCCAGACGCCGATGCCGGTGGTCACCAGGTGGGTGACCGCGACGACGAGCATCCCGAGCAGCAGCAGCGAGACGCCGAGCAGGCCGTACCAGATCTTGGGCGGCTTGGGCATCTCGGCCACCCACGCGATGTCGCGGGTGATGCTCGAGAACTTCTGACGCGCGGCCTCGGCTTCGCCGTGGCCGTGGCCGTGCGTATCAGTGGCTTCCGCTGCGCTCATGGCCGACCAGCTTCGGGTTGGGGTTGCGCACGCGGGCCAGGTGGTGGGTCCGCGGGCTCGTGTGGAGCTCGTTGTTCAGCAGGGCGTACTCGCGCTTGTCCTTCTGGAGGCGCGACACCCGGCTCTTCGGATCGTTCAGGTCGCCGAACACGATCGCCTCGGTCGGGCACGCCGCCTGGCAGGCGGTGACGACCTCGCCGTCGAGGACCTCGCGGCGCTCGTTCTTCGCCTTGATCTTGGCGTTCTGGATCCGCTGCACGCAGTACGTGCACTTCTCCATCACGCCGCGGTGACGGACCGTGACCTCGGGGTTGAACAGGAGGTTGCGGACCTTGTCGCGCGCCTCCTTGAACTCCTTGTTGTAGTCGAAGAAGTTGAACCGCCGGACGCGGTAGCCGCAGTTGTTCAGGCAGTAGCGGGTGCCGACGCAGCGGTTGTAGATCATGTCGTTGAGGCCCTCCGAGGTGTGGAGGGTCGCGCCGACGGGACACACCACCTCGCACGGGGCCGCCTCGCAGTGGACGCAGCCGAGCGGCTGGTGCACGACGGTCGGGTTGTCCGCGGAGCCCGCGAAGTACCGGTCGATGCGGATCCAGTGCATCTCGCGGTTCATCATCACGTTCGACTTGCCGACGACCGGGACGTTGTTCTCGGCCTGGCAGGCGACGCTGCACGCGTTGCAGCCGGTGCAGTTGCCGAGGTCGATCGTCATGCCCCACTTGCGGACCTTGTCGGGCCCGTCCGCGGGGTAGTCGTGGCGCTCCCACAGCGAGGTCAGCGGGTACGCCGCCTTGCCGTCGGCGCGCCAGTCGGCCTTGCGCGCCTCGGCGACCGGGACCTCCTTGACGATCGTGTCGAGGCGGCTGGCGATGCCCCACTGGGCGACGTCCTTGTACAGGGTCGCGCGCAGGTCCCAGTGCTCCTGGGTCGACGCCAGCGCGTGGCCCTTGCCGGTGCCGGTGACCGTCGCGCCGCTGGCGACGTCGAGCGCCGCGGTGGTGCGCAGCCGGCCGGTGTCGAAGCCGACCTTGGCCTTGCCGTCACCGCCCTTGCGGCCGGCGGCGGTGCGACCGCCGCCGAGCACGAGGCCGATCGAGTACGGCGCCTGGCCCGGCATCGTGTAGCAGGCGACCTCGAGCTCCTTGTCGCCGACCTTCACCTTGATCAGCGTGTCGTTCTTGAGGCCGAGGTCCTTGGCCGTGGACGGCCCGACCATCGCGTAGTTGTCCCACGTGACCTTGGTCAGGAAGTCCGGCGTCTCCTGGAGCCACGCATTGTTCGCGAACCGGCCGTCCCACAGCTGCATCGAGGGGGCGAACACCACCTCGAGCTGGCCCTGGGCGAGGCGCGAGCCCGCGCGCTGGGTCTCGGTGAGCTGGACCGGCGGGAGCTGGCCGACCGACAGGCCGGCGACCGTCGGCACCGGCGTCGCGACGAAGCCGTCGTGGATCGCCTGGCGCCAGGTGACCGACGGGCGCAGCTCGTCGAACGTCGCCTTGACCGCGCCGTGGCCGTCGGGCTCGGCGCCGAGCAGCAGCTGGAGCAGCTCGATCGCCGAGACCCCGCCGAACATCGGCTGGATCAGCGGCTGCGCGAGCGTGTGGGTGCCGTCGAACGTGCGGACGTCGCCCCACGCCTCGAGGAAGTGCGCGCGCGGCACGTGCCACGTCGTCTTCTTCGAGGTCTCGTCCTGGTACAGCGACAGGTGGACCGACGCCTTGACCTGCGCGAGCGCGCCGGCGAAGTCGAGATCCGCGGGCGCGTCGTAGACGGGGTTGCCGCCGATGATGAACAGGTAGTCGACCTGCTTCTGCTCGATCTCCTTGACCAGCCGCGCCAGGCCCTGGGCGTG
The DNA here is from genome assembly GCA_011526095.1 of Myxococcales bacterium. GTDB lineage: Bacteria > Myxococcota_A > Polyangia > Haliangiales > Haliangiaceae > WYBA01. Next base: position 6,437 of record WYBA01000141.1, read on the forward strand.
GGTCGGGCGCTGCGCGCTCGCCGGCACGTCCGAGTCCGGCTCGGCCAGGTACTCGAGCGTCGCGCCGGGCGCGCCGATCGCGGCGTTGATCCGCGCGACGAGGGCGTGGACGATCGCCGGCTGGCGACGGCCGGCGACCACGACCGCGTGGCCGCGGTTGTCGAGGAGCTCCTCGGCGATCGCGTCGAGGTGCTTGGCGACCTCGGGCTCGCCGAGGAACGCGGCGTCGACGTTGCCGCCGCCCGCGCCGAGCTTGGCCTCGAGCGCCATCGCGAACGGCAGGAGCTGCTCCGACCGCAGCGGCAGGCGGTGATCCGCCACCGCGCCGGTCGAGCTGAACGTGCTCTCGATCGCGTACAGCCGGTTCATCTGGCCGTCGCCCAGGCTCGACCGCTCGAACCGGCGGGCGCGCGCCCAGTCGCGCGAGTACTGCAGCGCGGCCGGGTGCTCGACGAACAGGTCGGCGTCGAGGGTGACGATCGTGCGCGCCTTGTCGAGCTTGGCGAGCATGCGCACCGGCCGACCGAACGCGAGGCGATGGCCCTCGCGCTCGTTGTCGAACGACACCGCCTCGTACTCGACCCACTGCAGGCCGGGCAGCTGCTGCGCCAGCTCGGCGCGCAGCCGGGCCAGCGTCGGCGACGAGCTGGCCTCGGACAGCACGCGGACGCGCGCGGCGCGGCTGCGCAGCTGCGCGCGCTCGGCCTCGAGCCACGCCCGGAAGTCCGCGACGGTCGAGCCGCCGCCGTCGCGCGTCGCGGCGCGCGAGCGATCCGGATCGTAGAGGTCGAGGATCGACGCCTGCGCCCACACCGTCGACGCGCCGTGGCGCTCGGTGCCGAGCACCGAGCCGCCGCGCGCGAACGGGTGCTCGGCGTTGCCGTCGAGCTTGATCGGCCGGCCCTCGAACGAGGTGGCGACCAGGGACTGGCCGAACCCGGCGAAGTCCCACGCCGTCGAGTAGTACTGCGGCACGCCGGGGATCTGGTCCTCGGGGCGGCGGGACAGGGGGACGATCTCCTCCTTCTCCCACCGCTTGCAGCCCGTCCCGGCGACGCCGGCGAGCGCGAGGCTCGCGCCCATCACCTGGACGAAGCTGCGGCGCGACAGCGGATCGGAGACCTCGCTGTCGGCGCTGGTCCCGGCGAACTCGTTGAGCGCGTCCTCGGGCACGTCGGCGCCGGCCTCGAGCCGCTCGAGGTCGGCCATGCTGCGCCAGTAGCCGTGCTCCGGAACCGGCACGACCTGCGGGGCCTCGTCGTCTGGGCTTCGGTTCAGCGATGACATGTGGAGCAATCCGTCGGGGGGTTGATGTTCAGGCTCTTCATCACCGCGGCGCCCTCGCCCGGCTGCGGGATGTAGCCCATCTCCGTCACCTTCTCGGGGTCGCGGAGGTTCGGCTCGGGGTTGCGGTGGCAGTCGAGGCACCAGCCCATCGTGAGCGGGACCTCCTGCGCGACCTTCACCGCGTGGTCGATGCGGCCGTGGCACTTCTCGCAGCCGACGCCGCGGGTCACGTGCGCCGAGTGGTTGAAGTACACGTAGTCCGGCAGGTCGTGGACGCGGACCCACTTCACCGGGGTGTTCTCCGCGTACGCCTGGCGGATCGGCAGCAACAGCGGGCTCTGCGGCAGCACGCTCGTGTGGCAGTTCATGCAGGTCGCCGCCGGCGGCACGGCCGCCTTGGCCCCCTGCTCCACCGTCGAGTGGCAGTACCGGCAGTCGAGGCCGATGTCACCCGCGTGCAGCGCGTGGCTGTACGGGACGGGCTGGTCGGGCTGGTAGCCGATGCGGATGGCCTTGCCGTCTCGTACGCCGAGCACGAGCAGCAGGACCAGGTATACCGGCGCGCCGATGATGAGGACACGGAGCGCCTTCTTCAGCGTCTCGGTCCATTCGGGGAAGATAACTCGGGACATTGAGGTTCCCTGGCTCCTCGGAGGTCGGCCCGTCAATCACCACAGGGGGTGCGGGGTTCGCAAGCATTGGGGCGCGGATTTGTTCGCGACGAGATGCCGCTTGTCGCAGATGAGGTCCGCTCGACAGCTGCGGCATTTTGCTCGCGCCGTCGGGATGACACGGGTTCCGGAGCGCCTGAATGGTGTGATGCGACGATTCGCCACGCGGCGCGATGGGCGATCTCGGGTCAGCGGGGGCTGGATGCGACAGCCTGCCGCGGGGGCCAGCTCGCGGGCGTTGCCGCGGCGCCGGGTTGCGCGCCATGATGGCCGCGATGGCCAGGCCGCCCGGGGATGGCGAGGAAGGCGACGACGCCGCGGGCCGACGGGCCCCGGTGCGCCACGCCGGCGCCGCGATCGAGGCGCGCCCGGGGGACGAGGACCTGCCGGTCGTGGCGCGGCTGGTGGTCGAGATCCGCAGCGACGGCAAGCGCACGGTCGCGCGCGGCGGGCTGGAGGACGTCGCGTCCGGTCAGCGCGTCGCGATCGACGCGCGCGGCGACTCGCCGGTCCAGCTCGCGATGGCGCTCGCGCGGTCGATGCTGCGGCTGCCGCGGCTCGCCGCGAAGACCACGGTGCGCGGGCTGCTCGGCCGGGGCAAGAAGCCGTAGCCGATCACAGCGCGGGGCGCCGCGAGCGCGACGAGCGGACACCAGGACGGGGCGAGGGGTGCGGGCGGCGGACCGGGCCGGTCAGTCATGGATGCCAAGATACGCCTTGCGGATCTTGTCGTCCTTCGCGAGCTGCGCGGCCGGGCCCTGGAGCACGATCTCGCCCACCTCGAGCACGTAGGCGCGGCTGGCCACGCCGAGCGCCATGTGCGCGTTCTGCTCGACCAGCAGGATCGTCGTGCCCTCGGCGGCGATCGTGCGGACGATCTTGAAGATCGTCGCGACGATCTGCGGGGCGAGGCCGAGCGACGGCTCGTCGAGCAGCAGCAGCCGCGGCCGCGACAGCAGCGCGCGCGCGATCGCGAGCATCTGCTGCTCGCCGCCGGACAGCGTCCCGGCGTTCTGGGCGAGCCGCTCGCGCAGCCGCGGGAACAGCGTCAGCGCGTGCTCGCGGTCCTTCGCCACGGCGGTCTTGTCGTGGCGGAGGAACGCGCCGAGGTCGAGGTTCTCCTCGACCGTCATGTTGGAGAAGATGCCGCGGCCCTCGGGCGCGTGGACCAGCCCGGACGCGACGATCTGGTGGGCGGGGACGCCGGTGAGGTCCTTGCCGTCGAACCGGACCTTGCCCTTGGTCGGGCGGACCAGCCCGGAGATCGCGCGCAGGGTCGTCGTCTTGCCGGCGCCGTTGGCGCCGATCAGCGTCACGACCTCGCCCGCCTCGACCTTCAGGCTCACGCCGCGCAGCGCGTGGATGCCGCCGTAGTGGACGTCGACGCCGTCGAGCTCGAGCATCGCCATCAGGCGGCTCCTTCCGGGCCCGCGGCGGCGGCCGCGTCGTCGGGGACGCCGAGGTAGGCCTCGATCACCGCCGGGTCGTTCTGGATCTGCGCGGGCGCGCCGCGGGCGATCGTCACGCCGTGGTCGATCACCGTGATCTGCTCGCAGATCTCCATGACCAGGCCCATGTCGTGCTCGATCAGCAGGATCGACACGCCGAACTGCTCGCGCAGCGACTGGATCAGCGCGCGCATCGCCCGCTTCTCCTGGGTGTTCATCCCGGCGACCGGCTCGTCGAGCAAGAGCACGCGCGGCTCGGTCGCGAGCGCGCGCGCGATCTCGAGCCGGCGCTGGTCGCCGTACGGCAGGCTCTTGGCCTGCTCGTCGCGGCGGTGGGCGATGCCGAGCACGTCGAGCAGCGCCAGCGCCCGCTCGGCCAGCGCGCGCTCCTCGGCGACGTGCAGCGGCGTGCGCAGGAGCGTGCGGAACAGCCCCGACCGGGTGCGCACGCCGCCCGCGGTCATGACGTTGTCGAGCACGCTCAGCTCGCCGAACAGCCGGATGTTCTGGAACGTCCGCGCCATCCCGCACCGCGCGATGTACGACGGCTTGCGGCCGTCGACCCGGACGCCGCCGAGCAGCACCTCGCCCTCGTCGGGCCGGTAGACGCCGGTGAGCAGGTTGAACACGGTCGTCTTGCCGGCGCCGTTGGGGCCGATCAGCCCGCACAGCCCGCCGACCGGCACCGCCAGCGAGAACTCGCTGACCGCCTTGAGCCCGCCGAACGACAGCGACAGCGCGCGGGTCTCGAGCGCCGGGTGGCCGGCCCCGGACGACGCGCCGGTCACGCGCCCCCCCGCTTGCCGCCGCGCAGCCGCGCGACGCCCTTGCGCCACCACGACGTCTCCCACAGCTCCTTGACGCCCATGATCCCCTGCGGCCGCAGCAGCATCACCGCGACCAGCGCGAGCGCGTAGGCGATCATCCGGTACTCGGAGAACTCGCGGAACAGCTCGGGCAGGATCACCAGGATCGCCGCGCCGAGCACGACGCCGGTGATCGAGCCCATGCCGCCGATCACGACGATGATGACGAGGTCGATCGACTTCTGGAACCCCAGCTCGGTCGGCTTGAGCACGCCGACGCGGTGGGCGTAGAGCGCGCCGCCGATCCCGGCGAAGAACGCCGACATCACGAACGCGGAGACCTTGGCGCGGGTGGTGTCGATGCCCATCGCCTCGGCCGCGATCTCGTTCTCGCGCACCGCGAGCAGCGCGCGGCCCTTGCTCGAGTACTTGAGCCGGTACGCCAGGATCAGCAGGATGAAGACGAACAGGTAGACGAAGAACAGCCGGGTGTAGTTGGGGATCTGCGAGAACCCCTCGGCCCCGCCGAGGTTGTCGGCGAGGTCCCACCACGACCGCTCCGCCACCTGCTCGACGTTCTTGGGCTGGCGCGCGGTGATCTGGCCGAGCACGCGGGCGATCTCGCCGAACCCGAGCGTGACGATCGCGAGGTAGTCGCCGCGCAGGCGCAACGACGGCAACCCGACGACGACGCCGAACACCGCGGCGACGAGGCCGCCGAGCATGCAGCCGCCGAGGAACAGCAGCTGCCCCGAGCCGAGGAACCCGCCCACCGGCTCCCACGTGCCGAAGAACTTCATCGAGCCGTAGAACGTCAGCCACGCCGCGGCGTAGCCACCGAGCAGCATGAACCCGGCGTGGCCGAGCGAGAACTGGCCGGCGTAGCCGTTGACGACGTTGAGCGAGCCGGCGAGCAGGATCGCGATCCCGACGTCGAGCAGGATCTCGGTCCACGTCGCGCCGACGAGCGGGCCGACGACCGTGTCGACCACCATCGCCAGCGCGAACGCGACGACGAACGGGGCGAGCGACAGCCCGGTGTTGACGACCGGGTTCGGGCGCAGCGCGCCGACCCGCTCGGACAGGGTCTTGCCGGCGCGGTCGCTCATACCTTCTCCACCGCCGCCTTGCCGAGCAGGCCGCTCGGCTTGAACAGCAGCACCAGGATCAGGATCCCGAACACGTAGATGTCCTGGAGCTGGCTGACCCACGGCTTGTCGGCGAACACCGCGCCGACGTAGCGGTGGACGAACACCTCGACGAACGCGATCAGCAGCGCGCCGGCGGCGGCGCCGCGGACGTTGCCGATCCCGCCGACGACCGCGGCGACGAACGCCTTGAGCCCGAGCAGCACCCACGACGCGTCGGCGGTGAGCCGCAGGTCGTTGCGCAGCGCGAACAGGATGCCGCCGGCGGCGGCGAGCGCCGAGCCGATCGCGAACGTCACCGTGATCACCCGGTTGACGTCGATCCCCATCAGCGCCGCGGTGCGCTCGTCGTGCGACACCGCGCGCATCGCGCGGCCCATCCGCGTGCCGTAGACCAGCCGCTCGAGCCCGACGACGAGCGCGATCGTCACGGCGATCGTCATCAGGTCGTAGAGCCGCAGCTGGACCGCGCCGACCTCCCCGAGCACGCTGTTGGCGAGCAGCGGACGGATCGTGTCGGGCTTGTTGCCGAACACGCCGTCGAGGATGCCGACGTTCTGGAGCAGCAGCGACACGCCGATCGCGGTGATCAGGACGTTGAGGCGCGGCGCCTTGCGCAGCGGCCGGTACGCCAGCCGCTCGATCGTCACGCCCATCGCGGCGCACACCGCCATCGTCAGCACGAGCACGACCGGCACGGCGATCGCGGGCGCGCCGCCGGCGGCGGTCCACCCGAACACGCCGGCGATCGACAGCGCCAGCCACCCGCCCCACGCGACGACGTCGGAGTGGGCGAAGTTGATGAACCGCAGGATGCCGTAGACGAGCGTGTAGCCCAGCGCGATCAGGGCGTAGAGGCCGCCGACCGCGAGCGTGTTGATCGTCGTCTCGAGGACGTCATCCACGGGGCACGCGTCCGCGCGGCGCTACGGCTCGATGCGGGCGGCCATCGTCGGCACGCCGTTCTTGTACTCGAGGATCACCGCCGACTTCTTGGCGTTGCGGTTCTCGTCGATCGAGAACGTGCCGGTCACGCCCTTGAAGTCCTTGGTCGAGTTGATCGCGGCGGCGAGCGCCTTGCCCTCGATCGGCTTGCCGTCGCCCGGCCACGACCGCTCGATCGCGTCGAACAGCAGCATCGCGGCGTCGTAGCCGAGCGCGGCGAGGCCGTCGGGCGTCTCGCTGTACTTCGCCTGGTAGTTCTTGACGAACGCCTGGACCTCCGGCCGCGCCTCCTCGTGGGAGTAGTGGTTCGAGTAGTAGTTGCCGTTGATCGCGTCGCCGGCGATCTTGGCCAGCTCGGCGGAGTCCCAGCCGTCGCCGCCGAGGAACGGCACGGTGATGCCGGCCTCGCGCGCCTTGCGGATGATCGTGCCGACGTCGGAGTAGTACCCCGGCAGGAACACGACCTCGGCGCCGGCGCCCTTGATCGACTGCAGCTGCGACGACACCTCGAGGTTGCCGCCGGTGTAGGCCTGCTCGGCGGCGATCGTGCCGCCGAGCTCGGTGAACGCCTTCTTGAAGTCGCTGGCGAGGCCGGCCGAGTACGCCTGCGACTGGTCGTAGAGCACCGCGGCCTTGGTCAGCTTCAGGTTCTCGCGCGCGAACTTGGCGGCGACGAACCCCTGGAACGAGTCGATGAAGCACACGCGGGACACCATGTCGCCGACCGCGGTGACGTCGGGGTTGGTCGACGACGGGCTGATCATCGGCACGCCCTCCTTCTGCGCGATCGGGCCGCCGACCAGCGACAGCGACGACGCGACCTCGCCGAGGATCGCGACGACCTTGTCGTCGTTGATCAGGCGGGTGACGACGATCGACGTCTCCTGCGACTTGCCGGCGGTGTCCTGGGTGACGAGCTCGACCTTGCGGCCCTTGACCCCGCCCGCCGCGTTCTTCTCCTCGATCGCCAGCCGGATGCCCTTGTCGGTGCTCTGGCCGAACGTCGCCTGGGCGCCGGACATCGACCCGTAGTGGCCGATCTTGATCGCGCCCTTGCCCGTGTCCTGGACGCGCGAGCCGCCGGACTTCTTGGCGCCCATCTGATCGCACGCGGCGATCGACGACAGCGCCAGCGCCCCGAGCACGAGGACGAGCCCCGCAACCTTACCTGCATGCCAACCGCGTAGATTCACGGCAGTTCTCCTCGAACGATGCGGCAGCGATAGCCGAGTGGCGCTCACGCTGTCAACCCGCCGTCCGGTGGAAACGCGCGCGCCGCTCGTGATACCCACGGTCAGCCCCGCAGGGGCATCGATGGCCAGCGAACCCGCGCGGCGACGCCACAGCACGACGACCACCGCGGTGCACGGTCACCACGGCCCGCAGACGCCCAGGGAGCTGGTCGCGATGTCGCTCGGCGCGCTCGGCGTCGTCTACGGCGACATCGGCACGTCGCCCTTGTACGCGATCAAGGAGTCCACCGGGCCGCACGGCGTGCCGCCGACGCCGGACAACATCCTGGGGATCCTGTCGCTGGTGTTCTGGGCGCTCGCGCTGATCATCAGCGTCAAGTACCTGCTGTTCGTCCTGCGCGCCGACAACAAGGGCGAGGGCGGGATCCTGTCGCTCGCCGCGCTCGTCGCCGGGCCCGGCGGCACGCGCGGCCCGCGCCTCATCATCCCCGTCGCGCTCGCGCTCGCCGGCGCCGGCCTGCTGTTCGGCGAGGGCATCATCACGCCGGCGATCTCGGTGCTCGGCGCGATGGAGGGCCTCGGGGTCGCGACCCACGCGCTCGAGCCGCTGATCGTCCCGATCACCGCCGGCATCCTGGTCGCGCTGTTCGCGCTCCAGCGGTTCGGCACGCACAAGATCGCCAGCGTGTTCGGCTGGGTGATGCTGGTGTGGTTCCTGTCGATCGCCGCGGCCGGGCTGCCGGCGATCGTCCGCACCCCCGAGGTGCTGTCGGCGATCAACCCGTACTACGCGGTCGACTTCTTCCTGCGCAACGGCCTCGACGGGTTCCTGCTGCTCGGCTCCGTCGTGCTGGTCATCACCGGCGGCGAGGCGCTGTACGCCGACATGGGCCACTTCGGCCGCTCGCCGATCCGGCTGGCGTGGTTCTCGCTGGTGCTGCCGTGCGTGCTGCTGTCGTACTTCGGCCAGGGCGCGATCGTGCTCGAGCGCGCGCCGGCGCCGGTCGACAACACCTTCTACGCCCTGGTCGAGGGGCCGATGCTCTACCCGATGGTGGTGCTGGCGACGATGGCCGCGGTCGTCGCGTCGCAGGCGCTGATCAGCGGCGTGTACTCGCTGACCCGCCAGGCGATGCTGCTCGGGTTCTCGCCGCGCGTCACGGTCAAGCACACCTCCGCCGAGACCCAGGGCCAGATCTACATCCCGGAGATCAACTGGATCCTGATGGTCGGCTCGGTCGCGCTGGTGCTGGGGTTCCAGACCAGCACCAACCTCGCCGCGGCCTACGGCATCGCGGTGACCGGCACGATGGCGATCACCTCGTACCTGTTCTTCAAGGTCGCGCGCGCCCGGTTCGGGTGGAAGCCGTGGCAAGCGATCACGTTCCTCGTGGCGTTCCTGCTGATCGACCTGACGTTCTTCAGCGCCAACTTCCACAAGATCACCTCGGGCGGCTGGCTGCCGCTCGCCACCGGCACCGGCGTGTTCATCGTCGCGACGACGTGGTGGCGCGGCCGGATCGAGCTGGCCAAGGCGGTCGGCGAGGCGACGCTGCCGGTCGAGCTGTTCCTCGCTGATCTCGCCGAGACCAAGATCCACCGCGTCCAGGGCACGGCGGTGTTCATGGCGTCGAGCGTCCAGGGCATCCCGCAGGTCCTGCTCCACCACGTCAAGCACAACAAGGTGCTGCACAAGCAGGTCGTGCTGCTGTCGATCGAGACCGCGAGCGTGCCGTTCGTCCCCGGCAACGACTCGATCGAGCTCGAGGACCTCGGCCAGGGGTTCTTCCGGGTCAAGGCGGTCGTCGGCTTCATGCAGGAGCCCAAGGTCCCGCGGATCATGAACCGCGCGGCGACCGCGTCCGACGGCGCGCTCGTCTACAACCCCGGCGACACGACGTACTACATGGGCCGCCAGACCCTGCTCACCACCGGCAAGGCGAAGATGCAGCGGTGGCGCAAGGTGCTGTTCAGCTTCCTGTCGCGCAACTCGCGCCCGCCGACCGCGTTCTTCGACCTGCCGCCGAACCGCGTCGTCGAGCTCGGCATGCAGATCGAGCTGTAGCGAACACCCGCGACGTCGAGCCGGGCGGCTACCCGCCGAGCACGTCGGCGCGGCGAGCCAGCTCGCACGCCTCGAGCAGCACGAGCATGCGCAGGACCCGCGCGCGCTCGTCGAGGTCCGGGTAGCGGGTGACGAACCGGCCCACGGTCTGCCGGCCGTCGAGCGCGTCCCACAGCTCGCGCAGCCCGGGCACCTCGAACCGGTCGGGGCCGAACTTGCCGGCGCGCGTCGCCTTGAGGTGCTCGTCGCGGTGGCGCTCGAGCCAGGTGCGGATCGCCTCGTCGGGCAGCGCGAGCGCGCCGGCGCCGAGCACCTCGTACGCGTTGAGGTCGAGCGGGAACGCCTCGCGCGGGTTGTGGCGCTCGGCGTACCAGGCGTAGCGCCCGCGCGTCCACGTGCACACGTCGATCAGCTTGGCGCGGACCTGGCGGGTGAGGTAGCGGAACACCTCGAGCGGCTTGAGCAGCCCGAGCCCGACGACGGTGTCGCCGAGCTTGCCGCCGTAGTGCGGCATCATCGCCAGCGCCATCGCCAGCTCGCCCGACGACAGCACCCCCTGCGCGACCAGCCAGTTGCCGAGCAGCTCGCTCGCGACGTTCGACGACACGTACTCGGGCATGCCGTCGCGGACGAAGATCTCCTTCTTGATCGCCCCGACCGTGACGACGAGCAGGCCGGTCTGCCGGGTGTGGAGCAGCCGGTACAGCAGGCGCAGCGGCGAGACGTCGGCGAAGTCGCCCGACTCGGCGGGCGTGTCCTCGATCGACTGCAGCTCGGGCGGCGGGCGGGTCGCGGCGCGCTCGAGGTCCTGCTCGGTGAGGGCCGGCAGCTCCGAGCTCAGCCGCTGGCGCCGCAGCTCGTCCTCGGCACGCCGGTCGTCGAACTCCACCGCCGCCGGGTCGGGCTCGGCGTCCTGCTTCGCGATCGCCTCGATCGCCGCCGCGATCGACGGATAGCGCGACGACGGCTCGGGCGCGACGCCGGCCGGCGGCGGCGCGACGACCGGGTCCGCGGCCGGGCCGACGCCGGGCGTGCCGAGCTCGAGCGCGTCGCTGTCGCCGAACATGAGGTCGAGCTCGAGGCCCTCGCTGACCGGGCGCGCGTGCGCGCGCGGCGACGGCGCAGGGGTCGCGGCGGCCACGATCGGCGCGGCCGCCGGGGCTGCCGGCGACTCGAGCGGCGGGATCTGGACGACGCGGCGCACCCCCGACTGCGACGTCGACGGCTGCGACGCCGGCGGGATCGACGCGGTCCGACGCGGCGCCGCCGGCGCCCCCCCGGGCGCGGCGCCCACCGGCGGCACGACGACGGCGGGCGGCACCGTGACCACCGGCGGCGGCGGCACGATCACCGGCGGCAGCGGCCGCGACGCCAGCTCCGGCGGCGGCTCGGGCAGCGGCTCGCCGAGCTCGAGCCCGTCGAGCGCGCCGTCGGCGTCCTCGACGGTGATGATCGGCAGGCTGTCGGTCTGGTTGAGCAGCCCGCGCGGGATGCCGTCGGCGTCGGCCGCGGGCGAGGCGTGGCGGCGCACGCCCCCCAGCCGCACGCCCGGCTCGGCGACCTCGAGCATCGTCGGCGCGCGGATCGCCCGCGGCGAGTCCGAGGTGGTCGGCGCGCGCGGGCTCGCGGTCGCGGCGATCGCGGGCACCGCGGGCGCCGCGCTCGCGTCCGGCACCTCGGCCAGCGCCGCGACCTCGGAGGTCGTGGCGCCGCGCCGGCGCGTCCACGCCGCCTCGTAGATGCCCTCGACCGCGTCGGCGACGCGCTTGGGGGTGACGCGGAGCCGGTGCTGGAACAGCCAGTCCCCGAGCGCGTCGCGGAACTCGCCCGCGGACGCCCACCGCGCGTCGACGTCCTTGGCCAGCGCCTGGCGCAGGATGCCGTCGAGCTCGCGCTCGATGTCCGCGCCGTACTGGTCGAGGCGGTGCAGCTTGGCGTCGCGCACCATCAGCAGCACGTCGAGCTCGTTGGGCGCCGCGAACAGCCGGCGCCCGCACAGCATCTCGGCCAGCACGATCCCGACGGAGAACAGGTCGGAGCGCGCGTCGACCTCCTGCTCGAGCACCTGCTCGGGCGACATGTAGCCGTACTTGCCCTTGAGCGTGCCGGACTTGGTGCGGTGGTGCCGCCCCGGCTCGGACGCGCGCGCGATGCCGAAGTCGACGAGCTTCACGTCGCCGCGCCGCGACAGCAGGATGTTGGACGGCGAGATGTCGCGGTGGACGACGCCGAGGAGCCGACCGTCGCCGTCGGCGAGCCGGTGGGCGTAGTCGAGCGCGTCGAGCACCTCGTGGGCGACCCACACCGCGAGGTCGACGGGCAGGCGCTCGCGGCGGTGCGCGTACTCGCGCAGCAGCGCGAGCACGTCGACGCCGTCGACGAACTCCATCGCGATGAACAGCTGGTCCTCGACCCGGCCGAGCTCGTGGGTCTGCGCGATCTTCGGGTGGGTCAGCCGCGCCGTGAGCTTGGCCTCGTCGATGAACATCGCCGTGTAGCCGGCCTCGTGCTGCAGGTGGGGCAGCAGCCGCTTGATCACGACGCGCTTCTCGAACCCGTGCTCCCCGCCGATCTCCGCGAGGAACACCTCGGCCATCCCGCCGACCGCCAGCCGCTCGACGAGCCGATACCTCCCGAAGCTGATGGGAAAGCCCTCCGGCACTCGAAGGACGATCATACACCGCGCCCCGCTTGCCGTGGCGACGCGGGGCGCGCGCCGTCGTCGCGCCCCCGGGCGGTGGCCGCGGACACGCTTCGCGTCTGGCGGGTCACCGCGCGGCCGGTGCGGGCGCGTCAGGCGCGCTTGCGCGGCGGGGCGTATCCGGCGCGCTCGTAGGCGCGCGCGACCGCCGCGTCGAGGCGGTCGACGGCGGTGACCGTGACGCCGCGCTCGCGGCCGAGCGCGCCCCACGCGTCGGCGACCGCCGGGGTCGCTCCGGACAGCAGCACCTCGACCCCCGCCATCCGCTTCTGGTCGAAGAACCGGCGGATCGCCTCGACGACGACCGGGTGGAGCGGCTCGACCAGCGCCGCGACGTCGAGCACCAGGGCCGGCGCCCCGGCGCGCACGACCAGCAGCAGCGCGCGCCCGAGGATCGAGTCGAGCGCGTCGGACGTCGGCGTGCCGAACAGCAGCACCGCCGGGACCTCGGGCGCGATCAGCACGACCGGCGTGCCGGCCTCGAGCTGCTCGGCCGCCTTCTCCTGCGCCGACATCCGCCCGGCGGTGGCGAACGCGTCCATCGCCAGCGCGACCAGCCACTCGAACAGCTCGCCGATCGACGCGGCGCGATCGCTGGGCGCGAACTCGATCACCGCGTCGCGCAGCGCGATCAGCACCGCCGCGACGTCGAACCCGCTGGCGCCGCTGGCCGACAGGCTCGCGCCGGCGAGCGCCGCCGCCTTCTCCAGCTCGCGCACCTCGGGCGCGCCCGGGCGCAGGCTGGCCTCGGGCAGCAGCACCGCCTCGCCCAGCGCGGTGACCATGCTCGACACCAGCGCGGCGTGCTGGCGCGGGTCGACCGGGCGCGGCCAGCGCATCCGGGACCGATCGAAGCGATGGCCCCAGCTCGCGAGCACCTCGTCGGTGCGCCGCAGCAGCACGTGGGACAGCTCGCTCGACATCTCCGCCAGCCTACCGCGCCGGACCACGGGTGTGCCACCCGACGTCGCCCGAGGTCGGCCGGCGTCGCCCGGCTTGAGCCGGCGCCACGCGCCGTGTACCGTCGATCGTGGAGGTGGGCTGAACCGATGACGACCATCCTGCGCCGCGGGGCCGCCGGCCCGCTCAAGGTCCATTCGGTCGCGGCCACCGACGTCGGCCGGAAGCGGACGATCAACGAGGACGCGTACTTCCGCGACGACGACCTCGGGTTCTACGTGGTGGCCGACGGGGTCGGCGGGCACAACAAGGGCGAGATCGCGAGCCGCGAGACGATCGAACAGCTCCGCATGTGGGTGTACGGCGCGCGCCGCGACCTCGAGCGCCACATCGCCCTGCTCGAGGGCGGCGACACCGAGGCGATCTGGGACGTCCGGCAGCTGCTCGAGCGCGGGGTGCAGTCGGCCTGCTACATGGTGTTCGGCATGGCCGAGCTCGACCCCGAGAAGCGCGGGATGTCGACGACCTGCTCGGCCCTGCTGATCCGGGGTGGATATGCGTTCGCCGCCCACGTCGGCGACAGCCGCGTCTACCGGCTGCGCCAGCGCACGGTGCTGCAGATCACCGAGGACCACACGCTCATCAACTACAAGCTCAAGCACGGCCTGCTCACCAAGCAGGAGGCCGAGCGGGCGAGCGGCAAGAACGTCATCACCCGGGCGGTGGGTCACAAGGACTACGTCCAGATCGACACCGCCGACGTCGACGTCGCGCCCGGCGACCGGTTCGTGATGTGCACCGACGGCCTCCACGGCTACCTCAAGGACGACCAGGAGATCGTCGAGCTGTGCGCCGAGGACTCGCTCGACACCGGCGCCGGCGCGTGCATCTCGCTGGCGAACCAGCGGGGCGGCCGGGACAACATCACCGTCGTCGTCGCCGAGGTCACCGCGGCCTGACGCCGGCGCCGCGTGCCGGCCGCTGCGCCGGCCCGGAATGAACCCGGCCTGCGCCTGGTTGGCCGACGCAACCCGAATCCTCCCGGCGCGTCATGCGTTGACGAGGCAACGTGATGACCCAGCAGCCCTCCTCCGCTCGCCTCCGCTGGCTGGCCATCGCGCTCGCGGCGGTCGCCGCCGCGCTGATCGCGCTGGTCGTGACCCGCGGCGATGACGCCTCGCGGCGCGGCGACGCCCCGCGCGCCGCGCGCCCGACCCGGGACGTGCCGGGCGGCCTGTTCGGCGGCGGGCCGGGACGACAGGGCGCCCGACGCCCGCCCCCGGACGTGTGGGGCGCGCTGACCCGCCCCGCGCACCTGGTCCGGGTCGAGGGCCAGGTCGTCGAGGCGACCACCGGCGAGCCGGTCACCGACGTCGACGTCGTGTTCGCCGGCCCGGACGGGCCCGCCGGCCCCGCCGGCGAGTCCACCGCGACCGTCGATGGCGACGGCCGCTACGCGATCGACGTCACGCCCGGCACCTACCGGCCGTTCGTCCGCGGCGACGGCGTGATCAGCGTCGGCGCCGCCGGGTGGGAGCGGCTGCCCGGCGCGGCCGATCCCGCGACGGCCGGTGCGGTCGATGGCACCCGCGCCCCGGTGCTGCACGTCGCCGCGACCCAGCGCGGCGTCGACCTCTCGGTCGAGCGCGCCGGGATCATCTCCGGCCGCGTGGTCGACGCCGGCGGGCGCGCCGTGGTCGGCGCCGCGGTGCGCACGCTCGGCGGCGCCGGCCGCCGGCCGGTGCTCGGCACCGACGTCGCCGAGACCGACGCGGCCGGGCGGTTCCGGCTCGAGGTGCCGGTCGGCTACTACGCGCTCGACGCCGCCCACCCGGACCACGGCGGCCTGGCCGATCCGGCGGACGGCCCGCCGATGGTCGAGGTCCTGCCCGGCCAGACGGCGGCGATCGAGCTGCGCATGGTCGCGGGCTGCGTGATCACCGGCCGGGCGGTGCGCCCCGACGGCTCCCCGGCCGGCGACGGCGCGATCGAGCGCGGCCTCGGCGGCGACGCCTTCACCCCGGCCGGCCAGCTCGACGCCGACGGTCGGTTCCGCTTCACCACCGCGCTCACCGAGGAGGTGTCGCTGCGGGCGTGGCCGTGGAAGTCGGCGCCGGCGCCGGCGCAGACCGTGGCGTGCCACGACGGCGCGCGCCACGAGCTGACGTTCGTCGTCCCCGACGCCGCGCCCGATCTCGTCGGCAAGATCGTGGACGCCAGCGGCGACGCGGTGCCGATGGCGTTCGTCGACATCTACGGCATGTCGCCCGGCACGATGAACCAGCAGGAGCGCGGCGATCCCGACGGCGGCTGGGCGGTGTTCGCGCTGCCGCCGGGCGACTACGCGATCAGCGCGCACGTGCCGGGCCAGGGCGCGGCGTGGGTGATGGCGACGGTGCCGGGCCCCGAGGTCGTGCTGCGGCTGTCGGGGACCGGCTCGCTCGCCGGCCGGGTCGAGGGGATCGACGACGGCACGTTCCTGCTCGAGATCGGCGCCTGCGCGATCGGCGGCGGCGCGGTCGGGATCGACCACCAGACCATCCTCGTCCCGGTGCGCGGCGGGCGCTACCGCGTCGACGGGCTGCCGGCGTGCCGGCTGTCGCTCGCGGTCCGCGCCGGCACGCGCTACGTGCCCGGCGAGCTCGAGGTGCGGGCCGGCGAGGTCGTGACCCACGACCTCGACGTCTCGCCGCCGCGCGCCAAGACGGTGCGGGTGCGGGTCCGGAATCCGGACGGCAGCCTCGCCGCCGGCGCGATGGTCGTCGCGATGGGCGCCGACGCGATGGCCGCGGCGCCGCAGCCGATGGCCACCGACGCGCAGGGCGAGGTGACGATCGCCGCCCACGTCGGCGACCTCGTCCACGCGTTCGTCCAGGACTCGGGCGCGATGGGGTCCGGCCAGGTGAGCGACGCGCCCGGCGACCACGAGGACCTCGTCGTCACGCTCGAGCCGCCGTACGTCGACGACCTCGGCGGGCTCGACCTCGATCCGCCGGACGACGACCTCTACCCTTAGCCGCGCCGGCCTCAGTACCAGGTCGCGCCGAGCTGGGCGACGAACGCGCCGACCGCGCCACCGTCGTAGACGCTGAACGTGAACGTGACGTCGCCGGACAGCGCGAACCGGCCCTGCCGGAGCAGGTCCAGCCCGCCGCCGCCGAGCACGCCGAGCCCGCCGCGCGACCGCTCGTCGGCGTCCGACTCGGAGCGCAGCGTCAGGCTGGACAGGCCGGCGCCCGCGCGCAGGTGCAGCGCGTGCAGCAGGTAGAGCTGCGCGCCCAGCGTCAGCGTGGCGTTCTGGTTGATCGTGTTCGACGAGGTGTCGTCCTGGCGCGCGGTCCCGGTGAGCAGGAAGTCGACGAACCACGCGAGCCGATCGGTCGCGCTCGTGCCGAGCCGCAGATCGAAGCTGCCCCCGACCGCGCTCGCCTCCTCGATCCCGAACCCGACCTGCATCGACGGCCCGAGCAGCACGCCGATCGCGAGCCCCTCGCGCTGGCGCTCGGGCTCGAGGTTCGCCTCCGCCGCCTGGGCGCGGGCGCGCCGGTCCGGGACGATCTCGTCGTCGTCGCGATCGGCCTCGGCTGACTCGGGGGCGGCGCCGGCCGGCGGCACCTCGTCCGCGCGCGCGCGCCCGACCGGCGCGGCCGCCGCGACCGCCAGCGCGAGCCCGACCGCGACGCCGCGACGGCTCACGCCGGCCGGTCCCCGCGGGGCGGCAGGCGCAGCGGCACGAACGACCGCGCGCCGCCGAGGTGCGGCTGGTCGGGGAGCATCAGGCGCTCGACGACCTCGCCGCCGACGAGGTGCCGGTCCACCAGCTCGGGGATGTCCGCGACGGTGACGTGGCCGTACCAGACCTGCTCCGGGTAGACGACGACGGTGACGCCGGCGGCGCACTGATCCAGACATCCCGCGTTGTTGGCGCGGACCTCGTGCGTCAGGCCGCGATCGGCCAGCGCCTTCTTGAGCGCGTCGCGGACCTCGACCCCGCCGCGGGCCTTGCACGAGCCCTTGGGGTTGTCGGGCGGCCGCTCGTTGATGCAGACGAACACGTGTCGCTGGAAGCCGGGCATCTGACGGCGACGCTACCACGGCGCCTCGGCCGCCCTCGCCGGCGCCGATCACGCGCGGCGCCGCTGTGAGCGTTGTTCCCACCTCGAACGAGGCCGCGTCGGCGCCGCGGTCCGGGCTAGACTCGACGCGTGGGCCGCTGTCGTGTCGCCGCCGTGCTCGCCGCCGCGCTCGCCGCGGCCGGCTGCGCCGACGAGGCGCCGGCGCCGCCGGAGATCGTCGCGACCGCGCTCGACGCGCCCGCGCCGCGCACGCCGGCGCACGACGCCCGGCTGCGGTCCGGCGCGCCGCCGCGGCTGAGCTGGACGCCCGCGCCGGCCGAAGGCGTGCACTACGAGGTCGAGCTGGATCGCGCGTGCGGCCGCGGCGCGCTCGCCGCGTGCGACTTCGCGCGCCCCGCCCTCGCGGTGAAGGTGATGACGTCGACGTGGCAGCCCGACGCTTCGGACGCTGCGTCGGACGCTGCGATCGCCGGGCTGGCCGACGGCGCGTGGGCGTGGCGCGTGCGCGCGTGCCAGGGCGAAGCGTGCTCGCCGTGGAGCCGGCCGCGCCGGTTCGCGCTCGGCGCGGCCCCCGCCGACGTCGACGGCGACGGCTACTCCGACGTGATCGCGGGCGCGCCGCTCTACGACCTCGGCGGGCGCGACCGCGGGACCGCGCTGCTCGTGCTCGGCGGCCCGCCCGGCGCGCCGCCGCGCTACCAGCGGCTCGACGAGCCGGCCGGCGCCGACCACGCCGAGCTCGGCGCCGCCGTCGCGATCGTCGGCGACGTCGACGGCGACGGCCGTGACGACGTCGTCGTCGGCGCGCCCGGCACCGACGAGGGCCGCGGCCGCGCCTACCTCTACCTCGGCGCGCCCGGCGGCGTGCACGGCCCGGTGCTCGCGATCGACGATCCGGATGGCCGGGTCGGCGACGCGTTCGGCGCGACGGTCGTCGGCGCCGGCGACGTCGACGCCGACGGCTACGCCGACGTCGCGATCGCCGCGCCCACCGCCGACGGCGCCGCCGCGGCCGAGGTCGACCGCGGCAAGGTGCTGGTGTTCCGCGGCGGGCCGACCGGCCTGGCCGGCACCGACGCGTGGCTCGTCCACGCCGGCGCGCCGCGCCCGTACGACGGGTTCGGCACCGCGCTCACCGCCGGCGATCTCGACGGCGACGGCTACAGCGACGTCGTCGTCGGCGCGGCCGGGGTCGACCGCAGCGACGCCGACCTCGGCGTCGACCGCGGCGCGGTCTACGTGTTCCCGGGCGGGCGCGACGGCCTGGCGCGCGGCCCGTCGGCGCGGCTCGAGGCGCCGACGCCCACCGACCACGATCGCTTCGGCTGGGCGGTGTCGGCGAGCGGCGACCTCGACGGCGACGGCGTCGCGGACCTCGCGGTCGGCGCGCCGTCGCGCGACGACGGCGCGGTCGACGGCGGCGTCGTCTACGTGTTCCCCGGCGCGCGCGGCCCGCTCGCGCCCGCGCCGCGCCACGCCGTCGGCGGCGGCGCGGCCGAGGCGCTGCGCCGGCTCGGCACCGCGGTCGCGATCGTCGGCGACGTCGACGGCGACGGCCTCGACGACCTGGCGGTCGGGACCAGCGGCGCCGGCGGCGGCGTCGCGGTGATCTTCCGCGGCGGCCGCGAGGGCATCGACGCGCGCCCGCTCGCGGTGCTGCGCGACGGCGCGGCCGGCCCGACCTCGTTCGGCGACTCGGTCGCGGGCGCCGGTGACGTCGACGGCGACGGCAAGGCGGACGTGATCGTCGGCGCGTCGTCGGCGCCGTCGACGCCGGGCGGCGGCGACGACGACGTGCGCGGCGGCGCGATCCTGGTGTTCCACGCGATCGCGGCCGAGGCGCCCCCAGCCCCGCTGCGGATCGACGGCCCCGACGAGCAGGCCCAGCTCGGCCGGACGGTCGCGGGGCGATGAGGCGGGTCGCCGCGACGGTCGCGGCCGGTGCGCTCGCGGCGTGCGGCGGCGCCGACGCGGTGACGGTCGACGCGATCGTCGTCGGGCCGCCGCCGGACGCGGCGCCTCCGCCGCCGGACGCGGAGCCCGGGCACCCGTGCGACACGAACCTGGCGTGCCCGACCGCGAGCACCGGCCACGTCACGATCTGCGGCCGGCTGCGGGACGTCGAGACCGGGGCGGGGATCCGCGCGGATGCGCCGAACCTGGCGTGGTGCGACGAGGGAGGGGCCGACGACGGCGCGTGCGCCCTGCGGCTCACCGCCCACGACGCGCTCGACTTCGCCGGCGATCCCGCCGGCGCGACGCCGCTGCCGGTCGATGACGGCCGGCTCGACGACTGCGGCCGGTTCATCCTGCGCAACATCGACCGCCCGCAGCTCGGCTACCTCGCGCTCGTGGTCGACGACGACGAGGGCGAGCCCGACGCCCGCCGTGCCACCGTCCGGATACTCTCCGCGGCCACCAACCAGGTGATGACGGGGCGGAGCGTGTACAGCCTCGCCGCGACCACCGACGCCGCGTGGACGACGCAGGCCGGCCTCGACGGCGCCACGCTCGCCGACCGCGGCGCGACGCTCGTCATCGTCCGCGACGCCGAGGACGCCCCCGTGGCCGGCGTCACGCTGTCGGACGCCTTCCTCGGCGGCGCCGCCCCGCTCTACTTCGCCGACGACGATCCCGATCACCGGACGACGATCGACCCGGCGCGCGCCGAGACCGGCGACAACGGCGCGGCGCTGCTGCTCGACGGCGGCGAGCACACCGTCGAGCCCGCGCCGCCGGACTGCCCGTGGCCGACCGTGCTGGCGGCGGCGATCCCGGGCGCGCTCGTCGTCGCCGAGGTCTGGCCGACCTGCGGGCGGTGACCGCGCGCGGCGCGCGTCAGCCCAGCTCGCCCAGCCACTCGTCGAGCTGGTGCGTGATCGCGTGGACGTCCGCCGCGCTGACGCCGAGCGCCCGCGCGTAGCGCAGGATCGTGTGCGCCTCGTGGGCGTTGACGTCGCCGTCGACCGTCGCGACCTCGACCGCGTCGGCGACCAGCGCGCGGCCGACCGCGCGCGGCTCCGATCCGCCCGAGGTGCGGAACGCGTCGCCGCCGCGCAGCGCCGCCGCGAGCGCCTCGGGCGTGACGCTGGCGAAGAACAGCGCCTCGGCGTCGACCGGCACCGGCGACCGCCGCGCCACGACGGCGGCGAGCCGGCTCGCCTCGTCGGTCGAGATCTCCTGATCGGCGCGCGCGATCGCCGCGAGCGCCTCGATGTACATCGTGGCGATCGCGTCGTCGAGCTTGAGCGCGTCACCCATGGCCTCGATCCTATATCCTGCGCGGCCCGATGTCCGGCCCGTCCCGCCTCGCCGAGCTCCGCGCCAGCCTGCCGCCGGCGTACTGGACGGTCTGGGTCGGGACGCTGATCAACCGCACCGGCGGCTTCGTCGTGCCGCTGCTGGCGTTCTACCTCACCCAGGGCCGCGGGCTCTCGCTGAGCGACGCCGGGGCGATCGTCGCGCTCTACGGCGCCGGCAGCATCGGCGCCTCGCTGGTCGGCGGCGTGCTCGCCGACCGGGTCGGCCGCCGCGCCACGATGGCGATGTCGCTGCTCGGCGGCGCCGCCGTCATGCTCTCGCTCGGCCTGGCACGATCGACGCCCGCGATCGCCGTGCTCGTGCTCGCGCTGGGCTTCGTCAGTGATCTCTACCGCCCCGCGGTCGCCGCGTTCGTCGTCGACGTCGTCCCGGCCGAGCACCGGCTGCGCGCGTTCGGCCTGCTCCACTGGGCGATCAACATCGGGTTCTCGATCGCCCCGCTCGCCGCCGGCCTGCTCGCCGGCTGGTCCTACCTCGCGCTGTTCGTGATCGACGCCGCGACGATGGCGATCTACGGCGTGATCGTGCTGGTCCGCGTCCCCGAGACCCGCCCGGCGCACCCGGTCGACGTCTCGACGCCGCGCGTCGGGCTGTTCCAGATCCTCACCCACCGCGCGTTCATGGGCTTCGTCGGCCTGACGTTCCTCAACGCGCTGGTGATCTTCCAGCACAACGTCACCCTGCCCGGCTGGATGGCCGGCCAGGGCCACGACGAGCGCGTGTTCGGCGCGGTGATCGCGGTCAACGGCGTCGTGATCGTGCTGCTGCAGCCGTTCGTGGTCGAGCGGCTGCGCGCGGTGCGCCCCGGCCGCGTGCTCGCCGCCGCCGCGCTGCTCACCGGGCTGGGGTTCTCGATGCACGGGCTCGGCGGCGCGATCGCGCTCCACGTCGCCGCGGTGTGCGTGTGGACCCTCGGCGAGATCGCCGCCACTCCCGCCACGGCCGCGACCGTCGCCGCGATGTCGGCGGCCGAGGCGCGCGGCCGCTACCAGGGCGTCCTGACCATGGCGTGGGGCGCCGCGTCGTTCGTCGGCCCGCTGCTCGGGCCGCGCGTGCTGTCCGCCGGCGGGCCGCTCGCGCTGTGGGGCGGGTGCCTCGCGCTCGGCGTGATCGCCGCCGCCGGGTTCCTCGCGACCACCCACGCGCTTGCGTCGCGGCGAGCGCCAGGGGGACACTCGGGACCATGAGGGGCCCCGCCACCGCCGCGCTCGCGGCCGCGCTCGTGCTCGCCGCGTGCGGCCCGCCGCCCCCTCCGCGCGCGGGGGGTGGCGGCGGCGCGATCGACGCGGGTGGCGACGGCGTCGTCACCGGCGGCGGCGCGCCCACCGGCGGCGGCCTGCCCGAGCTCGGCCCGTGGATCCCGCCGCCCGCGCCCGCCGACGACGGGTTCGACGCGCTGTGGCCGCTCACCGCCGAGCCGTCGGTGCCGCCGGTGTTCGGCAAGCTGCGCCCGGGCATGCCTCGCGGCGACGCCGCGCGCGCCCGCCCGAAGGAGTGGAACGGCGCGTGGACGGTCAAGGCGCCCGGCGCGATCGAGGCGATCGCCCACGCCGGCCAGGCCGACGAGTCGGACAACCCGCTCGAGCTGCTCACCCTCACGATCGACCACGCCGACACGCTGTCCCACCTCCACGCCGCGTGGGGCGCGCCCGACGTCCGCGGCGCCGACGGCGCGACCGCGTGCTGGCTCGCCCCGTCGTCGGGGCTCAAGGCGTGCTTCTCGACCGAGTTCGGCAAGGCGACGGTCGAGCTCGGCGCCTACCAGCCGCTGGCCGAGGCGCTGGCCGGCGCGCGCACGCTGGGCGCGCTCGCGGCGCACCTCGGCGCGCCGCGCGCCGACGTCGTCAAGGCGCACCCGCTGTTCGTCGAGAACCTCGATCCCGAGGCGCGCTGGCTCGCCGTCCACCTGCCGTCGACCGAGTACGCCGCCGGCGCCGGCCCGGACCGCGTCGTCTACTTCCTCGATCGCGGCGAGCGCGTCGACGAGATCGCCGTGCGGTTCGGCGGCCACGACCCGACGCTGCGCCCCGCGCTCGTCGCGACGCTCACCGCCGCCGCGCGCGACACCGAGGCCGGCGCCACCGGCCTGCACGCCACGCTGCTCGAGGAGCCCCTCGACGTCGTCATCGTCCTGTCGCGCCGCGACGACCTGCGCTGACTTCACCCGCAACCCCACAACCCACGCGGGACGTCACGCATCCCCCGCGAGGCCCGCGCGACGTCACGCCCGAGGCGCCCGCAACCACCGCGAGGCCCGCGCGACGTCACGCCCCGAGGCGCCCGCAACCACCGCGAGGCCCGCGCGACGTCACGCCCGAGGCGCCCGCAACCACCGCGAGGCCCGCGCGACGTCACGCCGGCCCGAGCGACCCGCATGCCCCGCGCCACGCGCGACGTCACGCCGGCCCGGGTGACGCGAGCGTCGGGGGGCCTCCGCCGGCGAGTTCCGCAGCGGGCTCGCGCCAGCACGGGACTGCGTCGGCGCCCGCACGACCCCGGCGCCGGCGCTCTCGTCACCGCGAGGACTGTCTGAGCCGGCGGAGGCGCCCCCGCGCGAGCGGCAGGCCCCGGGCCGGCGGCCCGCGGTCTCCCCACCGTCCGCGCGGGGATCCCCCGCTCCCCGCCCGCGCGCCTACCCGCGCAGCTTCTTCAGCTCGGCGAAGAACAGATCGATCTCCTCTTCCTTCGTGTAGAAGTGGGGCGCGATCCGGATCCCGACGCCGGGGCGGTGGTCGCAGAAGAACTTGCGGCGGTTGAGCTCCCGGCACGCATCCGCGGCGCCGACGAAGTCGAACACGACCGAGCCGCCGCGCTGCGCCTCCGGCCGCGGCGAGTTGAGCTTGTAGCCCAGCTCGTCGACCCAGCCGATGCACTTCTGCGTCATCCACAGGCTCTTGTCGCGGATCGCCCGCGCGCCGATCTCGCCGACGATCGTCTGCCCGGCGCGCGACTGGTAGAGCGCCGCGATCGCCGGCGTGCCGCCCATGTAGCGCCACGTCGTCTCGGCGTAGGTCTGCGCCGGCATCGTGAACGCGAACGGCGCCTCGTTGCCCATCCACCCCGTGACGCGCGGCGCGAACTGCTCGACCAGATCGGGCCGGACGTAGAGCCAGCCGGCGCCCGGGCCGCCGCACAGGTACTTGACCGACCCGCCGCACGCGAACGACACGCCGAGGTCGACGACGTCGACCGGGATGATCCCGACCGACTGGTAGCAGTCGAGGATCACGTGGGCGCCGACCGACCGCGCCTTCTCGCAGATCCGCTTCGCGTCCTGGATGTACGCCGACGAGAAGATCACGTGCGACATCGGCACGCACACCGTGCGCTCGTCGATCGCCGCGATCATCGCCTCGGTGTCGATCGTGATCCCGTCGGCCGACGGCACGAGCACGCACTCGGCGCCGCGCCGCTGCTCCGCCTGCCACACGTACGACACGGTCGGGAACATCAGCTGCTCGTAGACGACCTTGTTGCGCGCCGGCGTGAACTCGAAGCACGACGCCAGCACCGACATGATCGTGGAGACGTTGGTGTGCATCACCACCGAGCCGGCGGGCGCGCCGATGATCTTGCCGATCCGCGCGCCGGCGCGATCGACCTCGGGCAGCCAGTCGCTCCACGCCGTGATCGACTTGGTCTTCCACTGCTCGACGAACTCGCCGAGGTCGTCGGCCGCCCGCGCCGGCACGCAGCCGAGCGAGTGGGAGATGAGGTGGACGCAGCCCTCGAGGGCCGGGAACTGCGAGCGGTGGTGCAACAGCGGATCAGGAATGCCCATGGCGTGCCTCGCTGGGCGCGGCTTGTACCACGCCGCCCGCGCGCGAGTCATGTTCAACCAAAGACCGTGGATTCCATAACGTCACGACTTGTCTATATTTTTCGAAATTCTTTGGCACTCGCACATGGGGGGTTGCCAGGGCGTCGGGGCGTGACTATACGAGTGCCCGTCAACATCTCGACGAAGAGGGAACCGTCATGAAGATCCGCCCGCTCCACGATCGCATCCTGCTCAAGCGCCTCGACGAGGAGACCAAGACCGCCTCCGGCCTGTTCATCCCGGACACCGCCAAGGAGAAGCCGATCCAGGCCAAGGTCGTCGCCGTCGGCGCCGGCAAGCGTGACAAGGACGGCAAGGTCGTCCCGCTCGACGTCAAGGCCGGGGACCGCGTGCTGTTCAGCAAGTACAGCGGCACCGAGGTCAAGATCGACGGCGAGGAGCACCTGATCATGCGCGAGGACGACCTCCTCGCGATCCTCGACTGATCGCGCGACGCCGCACGCACACCCCACTCCGAACTCCGAACTTCGAACCAGAAGGTCTACGAACCATGGCTGCCAAGGAAATCATCTTCTCGACCGCCGCGCGCGCCGAGATCGCCAAGGGCCTCAACACCCTCGCCAACGCCGTGAAGGTCACCCTCGGGCCCCGCGGGCGCAACGTCGTCATCGAGAAGTCGTGGGGCGCGCCCACCGTCACCAAGGACGGCGTGACGGTCGCGAAGGAGATCGAGATCGAGAACAAGTTCCAGAACATGGGCGCCCAGATGATCAAGGAGGTCGCGTCCAAGACCTCCGACGTCGCGGGCGACGGCACGACGACCGCGACGGTCCTCGCGCAGGCGATCTACAACGAGGGCGCCAAGCTCGTCGCCGCCGGCGCCAACCCGATGGACCTCAAGCGCGGCATCGAGGCCGCGGTCGAGGCCGTGATCGGCGAGATCAAGAAGCTGTCGACCGAGACCAAGGGCAAGAAGGACATCGCCCAGGTCGGCACGATCAGCGCCAACGGCGACGACACGATCGGCGAGATGATCGCCGAGGCGATGGAGAAGGTCGGCAAGGAGGGCGTGATCACGGTCGAGGAGGCCAAGACGCTCAACTCCGAGCTCGACGTCGTCGAGGGCATGCAGTTCGACCGCGGCTACCTCTCGCCGTACTTCGTCACCGACGGCGAGCGGATGACCGCGACGCTCAACGACGCGTACGTCCTGATCCACGAGAAGAAGATCTCGTCGATGAAGGACCTGCTGCCGGTGCTCGAGCAGGTCGCCAAGTCGGGCAAGCCGCTGGTGATCATCGCCGAGGACGTCGACGGCGAGGCGCTCGCCACGCTGGTCGTCAACAAGCTGCGCGGCACGCTCCAGGTGTGCGCGGTCAAGGCGCCGGGCTTCGGCGACCGCCGCAAGGCGATGCTGCAGGACATCGCGGTCCTGACCGCCGGCGAGGCGATCACCGAGGACCTCGGCCTCAAGCTCGACGGCGTCCAGCTCAAGGATCTCGGCCGCGCCAAGCGGATCGTCATCACCAAGGACGACACGACGATCATCGAGGGCGCGGGCTCCAAGGACAAGATCGACGCGCGGGTCAAGCAGATCCGCCGCGAGGTCGAGGACACCACCTCCGACTACGACCGCGAGAAGCTCCAGGAGCGCCTCGCCAAGCTGGTCGGCGGCGTCGCCGTGATCAAGGTCGGCGCAGCCACCGAGGTCGAGATGAAGGAGAAGAAGGCGCGCGTCGAGGACGCGATGCACGCGACCCGCGCGGCCGTCGAGGAGGGCATCGTCCCCGGCGGCGGCGTCGCGCTGCTGCGCGGCCTGCCGGCGCTCGACAAGCTGACCTACACCGACGACCGCCGCTACGGCGTCAACATCGTGCGCCGCGCGCTCGAGGAGCCGCTGCGCCAGATCGCGTCGAACGCGGGCGTCGACGGCTCGATCATCGTGGCCAAGGTCAAGGAGGGCAAGGGCTCGTTCGGCTACAACGCCGCCAAGCTCGAGTTCGAGGACCTCGTCGCGGCCGGCGTCATCGACCCGACCAAGGTCGTCCGCTCGGCGCTGCAGAACGCGGCCTCGGTCGCCGGCCTGATGCTGACGACGGAGACGCTGATCGCGGAGAAGCCCAAGAAGGACGCGCCCGCGGCCGGTGGTCACGACCACGGCGGCGGCGGCTTCGAGGACTGATCGCCACCTGACGGCGTGACGCGGGCGGCCCGGACGGGCCGCCCGTCGTCGTTTTCGGCGCGCGCGGACGATCGCGCCGCGGCGGCGCGTTTATCCTGGCGGCTGCCTCGCAACCGGGAGTCCTCGATGCAGTCTCGCCTGATCGCGATCACGTCCACCTCGCTCCTCGCCGCCGCCTGCGGCCCCAAGGGCGGCACGACCACGACCGACACCACCACCACCACGGGCGACACCGGTGGCGCGCCCGCGGCGTTCCCGGCGTACAAGGACCTCCGGCTGTTCCAGCAGGGCGCGCAGTGGACGTTCTCCGCCGAGCGCACGGACAGCCACTTCGACTCGGAGGACCCGGCCGCCGACGCCAACGGGATGGTGGTCGCGAAGTCGAACGCCCTCGTGCTGTGCCAGGTGACGCTCGTGGAGCCGTTCGCGCAGGGCGTGCTGTCCATGATCGAGTGCGACGGCGAGCTCGCGGCGGGGATCACGGATCCGCTGGCCGGCGCGTGGGCCGCGACCGACGCCGGGCTGTGGCGGATCCCGATCGACATGCTCGCGGGCGGCGAGGTCCCGGAGCTCGACCCCGAGTGGCTGTTCCTCCCGACGGCCCCGGCGGCCGATCACAAGGAGACCGTCCTCGATCCCGAGGTCGACCACCGGATGGTCCGCGACGTGAAGCAGGACGGCGACGCGTGGTGCGTCGAGGAGAGCTGGGCGGCCGGCGACGGCGCGTGGCGCACGCTGTGCATCGACGCGGCGGGCCCTCTGCGCGGCAACGGCGGGTGGACCGGCGGCATGGAGCAGGAGGTCGTGTTCGTCCGGACCGAGCAGTGACGCGCGGTCGGCGCGCCGTGACGCCGCCGGCGGCCGCGCCGGCGCCCGGCGCGCTCGCCGCCGCGATCGTCGCGCACTACCGCCGCGTCCGGCGCGAGCTGCCGTGGCGCGCCACCCGCGATCCGTACGCGATCTGGGTGTCCGAGGTGATGCTGCAGCAGACGCGCGTCGCGACCGTGATCCCGTACTGGGAGCGGTGGATGGCGCGGTTCCCCGACGTCCGCGCGCTCGCCGCCGCGCCGCTCGACGACGTGCTCGCGGCGTGGGCCGGGCTCGGCTACTACTCGCGCGCGCGCAACCTCCACCGCGGCGCCCAGCGCGTCGCCGAGGGAGGCGGCGCGCTGCCCGGCGACGCCGCG
The DNA here is from genome assembly GCA_011526095.1 of Myxococcales bacterium. Classification (GTDB taxonomy): domain Bacteria; phylum Myxococcota_A; class Polyangia; order Haliangiales; family Haliangiaceae; genus WYBA01. The sequence goes on from WYBA01000141.1 coordinate 34,148, forward strand.
GGCCTGCGCGCCGTGCCCGGGATCGGGCCGTACACCGCCGGCGCGATCGCGTCGATCGCGTACGGCGAGCGCGCGCCGCTGGTCGACGGCAACGTCGCGCGGGTGCTGGCGCGTATCTTCGCGGTCGAGCACGACGTCAAGAGCTCGATCGGCCAGCGCACGCTGTGGCAGCTCGCCGGCACCCTCATGGACGCCCTGCCCCGCGACGCCGCGCCCGGCGACCTCAACCAGGGGCTGATGGAGCTCGGCGCCACGGTGTGCACGCCGCGCGCGCCCGCCTGCATCGGCTGCCCGGCGGCCTCGGCGTGCGCCGCGCACCGCGACGACCGCACCGACGCGCTGCCGACGATGCCGGCGCGCAGGCGCGCCGACGAGCTGCCGGTGCTGGCGCAGATCGCGCTGTGGGTCGCGCGCGGCGACGAGGTGCTGCTGGCGCGGCGCCGGCCCGACGGCCTGTACGGCGGGCTGTGGGAGCTGCCGGCCGGCGCCACGCTCGCGGCGGCGCGCCGCGCACTCGGCGCCGGCGCCGCGGCGACGCCCGGCGAGCCGCTGTTCACCGAGGAGCAGCAGCTCACCCACCGCCGCGTCCGCGTCGACGTCGTCGCGGCGCGAGTCGCGGCCCGCGCCCGCCTTGTCGCCCCCGGGGATCCGGGGTACGACGCCCTCGCCTGGCACCGCACCGCCGACGCCGTCGGCGGGACGCTCGGGGTGTCCAGCCTCACCGCGGCGATCCTCCGCCGCCTCACCGACGAGAACGCCCCATGGAGCTCAACCCCCAGGCCATCGCCCTCTTCACCGAGGGCTACCAGAAGATCATCGACGGCCTCGCCACGCTCGGCTACGACGTCGACGACGACAACTTCCGCGAGACCGCGGCGCGCGCGGCGAAGGGGTTCCACGAGCTCGTCCACGACCACCGCCAGGTGAGCGGCGAGATCGACGCGCTGCTGGCGCGGACGTTCCCCGCCAAGTACGGCGAGATGGTGATCAGCAAGGGCAACACCGCGTTCGGCGTGTGCCCCCACCACCTGCTGCCGGTCGTCTACCGGATCTCGCTGGCGTACATCCCGACGCGCAAGGTCCTCGGCCTGTCGAAGCTGTCGCGCCTGGCCCGGCTGATGGCGCGCGGCCCGCGGCTGCAGGAGGACCTCACCCACGAGCTCGCGGCGCTGCTGCACGAGAACCTCGACAGCCAGGGCTCGGCCGTCTACGTCGAGGGCCTGCACATGTGCATGGCCGCGCGCGGCGTCGGCGCCCACGAGGCGCGGCTGATCACCAGCGCGGTGCGCGGCGTGTTCCTCGAGCTGGCGACGCGCGAGGAGTTCATCAAGCTCGTGACGGCCGACCAGGGCCGGCTGCTGTAGCGCCCGACGCCGCGCGCGCTACGCGGGCCCGGCCCACAGCGAGACCAGCTCGAGCCCGGCGCGGCCGAGCGTGGTCGAGGCTTGCTCGGCGACCTGCTGCGACAGCTGGAGCCCGACGAGCTCGGCCGCGGTCGCGGCGCGCAGCCGCTCGCGGACCACGCCCTCGAGGATCGCGCCCGCGCCGTCGGCGACGTCCTGGCGGGTGCGCTCGGCGAAGCTCTCGGTGGCGCGCTTGGCGCCGTCGCCGGTGGTCATCAGCCGCACGGTCGCGAGCACGCGCACCGCGGCGCGGCCGTCGGCGCACGGCGCGTCGACGTCGAGCCGGACGGCGACCGCGCCGGTGGGCAGGCCCGTCCCGGAGCTCCCCATCAGCCCGAGCACGACGATCGACGTCGCGATGAACCCGGCGATCGCCCAGCCGGTGCCCCAGCCCAGGACGATCGCGAGCACGGTGAACGAGCCGGTCAGCACGCCGCCGATCGACGTCGGCACGACCGACGACCAGTCGACGCGCTTCTTCGGCGCGATCGCCTCGCGCTGCCGCCGCTCGAGCGCCACGACCTCCCGCTCGAGCGCGTCGCGACGGTGGTGCGCCGCCTGCTCGTCGTCGCGGTAGGACACGCCCCGAGCGTACCGCGGCGCGCCGGTCAGAGGTCCGGACGCAGCCGGACGTAGGTGACGGCGTCGCCGAACGTGTGGACCGGCAGCTCGGCGACCAGGACCAGCTCGTCGAGGCCGTAGGCGACCGCGTCGCGGTAGCCCCAGACCTGGACGTAGTGCACGCCGTTGGTGCCGGACGGCGGCGCCTCGACCAGGTAGGCGCGCCCGCCGGCCGCGGTCGACGCGAGCAGGTCGCGCGTCACCGGCAGGCCGCTGCTGCTGTCGGCGTAGAACGCGCGCGCCTCGGGCACGAACAGCGGGCAGCTGCCGCTGGCGCCGGGTGCCTGGGCGAGCGTGACGACCGCGCCGCGCACGGGCTGACCGTCGCAGTCGAGCACGTCGACGATCACCATCGCCGTGCCGGGCTCGTGGGTGACCTCGACGAACGCCGGCAGCGCGGCGAGCACGCCGGTCGCCACGGTCCACGCGTCGCCCGTCTGGGTCGCGTCGTCGGTGAGGCGCAGATCCGGGTGGTAGACGTCGAGGTAGCCCGCGCCCTGGGTGCGCAGGGTCAGCGCGGTCGGCGTCCCGGCCGGCAGCGCGACGTCCCACGCGCCGGCGGCGTCGGCGGCGTCGACGGCGAGCGGGGCGACGTCCAGCGCGTCGAACACCTCGACCTGGCCGGCGACCGGCTCGAGGCTCATCAGGTCGCGGAGCGCGCCGGAGAGCGCGACCGGGCCGGCCGTGACGCCCGGCGCGGGCGCGGTGCAGCCCTGCGCCGGCGCCGTGCCGTCCGGGTTCGACAGCACCGCCTGCGGGAAGTCGAAGCACGCCGCGCCGCCGACGTTCAGGCACGCCCACGCCGACGCCGCGTAGCAGGCGTTCGGCCACGCATCGACCTGCGGCCACCCCGCGTCGGGCATCGGCCACCCCGCGTCGACGACCGGCACCGTCGGAGGATCGTCGTCCTCGTCGACGTAGAACACACAGCCGGCGGCGGCGAGGGGGGACAGCGCGGCGAGCACGAGGGCGAGGCGGCGGAGCATGTGCGCCGACGCTAGCAGCCGCGCCCGCGCGCCGCTGCGGCGCGCCGCACGCGGCCTGGCAACGAGCGGCGCGCTCGCCTCGCTCGCGCATCCCGACCGTCTCCGTCTCCGTCTCCGTCTCCGCCTCCGTCTCCGCCTCCGTCTCCGTCTCCGTCTCCGCCTCCGTCTCCGTCTCCGTCTCCGTCTCCGTCTCCGTCTCCGTCTCCGTCTCCGTCTCCGTCTCCATCTCCGTCTCCGTCTCCGCCTCCATCTCCGTCTCCGTCTCCGCCTCCGTCTCCGTCTCCGTCTCCGTCTCCGTCTCCGTCGGGGAGCCCCCGCTCGTCCTGAGCAGCGCCGAGCGCCAGCGAGGCGCGTGTCGAAGGACGCTGACAGTCGGCGGTGCCTGCCTCGCGAGCCTCGACTATCAACGTCCTTCGACTGGCGGGCTCGCTGGCGCTCCCCCGCCGCGCAGGACCGGCGGGTCAGGGACCGCGCGAGACACAGACCGAGCCCACAACACCCCCCTGCACAGGCTCGTGCGCCACCCCGTGGCCCCCCCCCC
>WYBA01000142.1 GCA_011526095.1 Myxococcales bacterium
GCCGGCGGATCCCGCGGCGCCGCCGCCGCGCGGCGCCTGCGTCACCAGCCACCGCCACGGCGGCGGCGCGTCCGCGATCACCGTCGTCGGGCGCGAGCGGTCGCCGACGTTCCTCGTCGCGACGACGGGCAAGACGGCGCGCGCGCTGGCGCGGCTCGACGCCGACGGCGACGCGGGCGAGCTGACGATCACGGGATGGGTGGTCGCGCGCGGCGCCGGCGGCGTGCCGGTGGTGCACGTCGACGCCGAGCTCGGCGCGCGCGACGCCGCGGGCAAGCTGCGCGCGGCGCGCGCGCGGTCGCTGGTGTGTGCGCTCGGCGCGGCGCCGCGCTGCCTCGCCGAGGTGCCGACCCTGGCGCGCGCCGGGACCGCGTCGACGCTGCGACGCCTTGCCGCACGGCTCGACGCGTCCGAAGAGCGCGGCGTGCTGCGTGTCACCGTGACCAGCGGTCCGACGACGCCGGCGGACGTCCTCGGGGACCATCGGCTCTGGTAGCGTGAGGGCGTGCGCGCGCGCCTCGTGATCGCCCCGTCTCTCGCCTCCGTGCTCGGCCTGCTCGCGTGCGGCGATCCGGATCCGGCCGCCCCGGACGCGACCCCCGCCCCGATCGACGCCGCGGCGATCGACGCCGAGCCCGACGCCGAGCCCGGGCCGTGCCCCGGCGAGGTCGTGTTCACCGGCGGCTACGAGGACTGGGACTCGCAGCCCGGCGCGTTCCTCGGCGTGTTCGAGGCGACGGTCGCCGAGGTCGGCGACGCGACGAACACGGCGACCACCGCGCCCAACGGCCGCAGCACGCTGTGCCTGCCGAGCAGCGGCGTCTCGCACGTGCGCTACACCCACGCCAGCTACGTGGCCGCGGTCTACACGTTCGACCCCGCGGCGCAGCTCGCGCCGTACACCGCGCACGGGATCACGCCGGCGCGGCTGACCTCGCAGTACGCGGCGATCGGCGGCGGGCTGACCGTGGACGCGGATGCGGCTCCGGTCGCGATCGAGGTGCGCAGCTTCCCCTCCGGCGATCCGATCGACGGCGTGACGCTCGCGCTCGAGGGCGCGACCGCGGGCTTCCACCGCGACGCCGACTACGACTTCCAGGACGGCGCGACCACCGCAGGCGGCGCCGACATCCTGTTCGCCAACGTCGACCCGGGCGACGGCGCGCTCGCGCTGACCGTGACGCCGCCCGCCGGCGTCACCTGCCACGCTCCGGCCGAACTCTCGGTCACCGCCGGCGAGCTGACCCTGGCCACGGTCGCCTGCGAGGACTGACGCGGGGTTGGGCTGCGCCGCGGTCGGCCCGAGATTCCACGCAACCGCGCCGGGGGCCCGGCGATAGCCGGCGGCATGAGCAGCCAGGACCCCCGGAGTCGCGAGGCGAAGGACACCGTTCGCAAGCCGAAGTACCCGGCCTACGAGGTGAAGGAGGAGGGCGAGAAGCGGACGATCAAGCGGGTCGAGCAGGACTACCGGATCGATCCGCCGGCGCGCCTCAAGATCGTGACGCTCGCGCCGCAGCACCTCGACCTCGTCATCGAGGCTCAGTTCAACCCCAAGGAGATCCAGGTCGACGGCGCGATCACGCTCGCGAAGCACAAGGACAAGCACGGGGTGGCGGCGCTCGAGTACACCGGCCGCGAGCCGCGGACCGTCTCGCTCGAGCTGCTGTTCGACGGCGCCGAGTCCGCGACCGGCGTCGGGCCGCACCTCGCCGCGCTCGAGCAGCTCTTGCGGCACATGCCCGGCACGGACTTCCCGCCACCGCTGGCGCTGGTGTGGGGCGGCGTCGCGAGCCGCGACGACCCGCACCTGCCGGCGTTCACGGTCATGCTCGAGTCGCTCAGCATCAAGCGCACGATGTACAGCCGCGACGGCAAGTGCCTGCGCGCGACCGCCAACCTCAAGCTCAAGGAGATCCCGGAAGGCGGCGTCCGTCGGGGCAAGTGAGGTGCGTGCGAGCTACGCGTCCGGCAGCAGCGCCGGGTCGTGGCTGCACACGATCGTCACCTCGGGGCGCGTGCGCGCGAGCTCGGCGAGGGCGGCGACCGAGGCGAGGCGGGCGCGGCGATCGTGCTCGTCGATCGTCGCGAGCGCGCGCAGGCCGGCCGGGGCAGGGCGGCCGGCGAGCTCGTCGCGGTGGAAGATCGCGTCGCCGGCGTGGAGCCACCACCGGTCGCCGTCGCGCACGGCGACGCCGGAGTGGCCGCGCGAGTGCCCGAGCAGCGGCACCAGCGCGATGTCGTCGGCGACGCCGTCGAGCGCGCGCACCGCGGGCAAGCCCATCCACGTGTCGCCCTCGGGCGCGTACGCCGCCCACCGCGGGCCGTGCGCCCACTGCCGCGGCAGGTAGCGGACCCGCTCGGTGAACGACGGCCGGGTCGCGCCGGCGTGCTCGGCCCGGTGGAGGTGGACGCGCGCGGCGGGGAAGTCGCCGAGGCCGCCGGCGTGGTCGAGGTCGAGGTGCGTGATCACGACGTGGCGGACGTCGCCGGGGGCGAAGCCGAGGGCGCGCACCTGGGCGACCGCGGCCTGCGCCGGGTCGAGGCGCGGCCGCGTCAGCAGCCGGAACGCCGCCGGCAGCCGCCGCGGGTCGTCGCAGTCGGCCGCGCCGAAGCCGGTGTCGACGAGCACCAGCCCGTCGCGTGGCGTCTCGACGAGCAGGCAGTGGCAGATCATCGTCCCGGGGCGCAGCCACGAGGCGCCGCCGGTGAGCTTGCCGGCGACCGGGCACATCGTGCCGCAGTCGAGGTGGTGGACGCGGGGCACGGCCCGCCGAGCCTACCGCGACCGGACCGCGCCGAGCACCTGCAGCGGCAGCGGCGGGGGCGTGGCGCCGCGCGCGCGGTCGGTTTCGGGCTCGGCCCCGTGGGCCTCGTAGAGCTGGAGCAGCACGCCGAGCTGCTGCGCGGCGATCCTCGCCTCGATCGCCTCGCGCTGGGCGCGCTCGCGCGCTCGCGCGCGCTCGGACGCCTGACCCATCGCCAGCAACATCGCGGCGAACACCACCCCGAGCATCACGAACGCCAGCGGCCGGCCGCCGTGTGCGCGCAGCGCCCGCGCCCGGCCACGCGCCCACCGGCGCACCTCGCCGCCGGTGGCGGCGGCCTGGCCGCGCATGCGCCCGGGGCGCAGCACGGCGACGGGGAGCTCACGATCATCGTCGGCGAGCATGCGTCCAGTATGCGCGCCGGCCGTCGCCGGTTCACTCACTTTGTCGCGGCGCCGACCGACGGCGCGGCCTCGCCGCGCTGAGTGAACGTGCCGTTGTGCTGGTAGCGCTTGCGCTGCAGCTTGTTGAGCGCCACCCGCGACCGCCAGCCCAGGTAGCCGCGCAGGAACTGCCCGATGTTCTTGGGGTCGGTGTACGGGTTCTTCAGCCCGCCGAGCGCCACCAGGGCCAGCACCTGCTCGGCCACCGACACCGGGCACCCCTCGAGCCGGATCACGTTCGAGCCCGAGGTCGCCATCTTCTTCGTCGTCACGGCCATCTTCTTGAAGATGTCCTCGTGCTGCGCCGTGTGCGGGTCGAGGTGGCCGCGGTCCTTGTACTGCGAGCGGATCTGCACCGGCTTGCCCGCGATCGTCCCCTTCCACTCGGCGCAGTCACCGATGAACACGACCTTCTCGCCGGGGCGCGCGTCGATGCCCCCGGCGTAGCTGCCGAACACGACGTGCATCCGCGGCATCTTGGCGTCGCACTGGTCGTCGTACTGGCGCAGGATCTCGATCGCCTCCTCGATCGCGCCGGGGCAGCCGCCCCAGCAGTAGTCCGAGTGCTCGGGCTCCGGCGGCGGGCCGGCGTAGGCGGTGATCTTCGACCCCTCGAAGTACTTCTCGACGCGGACCAGCCCGACCTTGAACCCCTTCGCGCGGTCCTGGGCCTCCTCGAAGCTGACGTCGCCGGTGATCTTCACCTTCGACACGTCCGCGCTGCCGAACCCGTACTCCTCGGCGAGCCGGATGTGGTCGACGGTGCGCGGGTCGAGCCCGATCATCGCCGAGCACACCGCGTCGAACGCGACCTGGCTGTTGCCGATGATCACCAGCCCGAGGTCGAACGGCGTCGGCGTCAGCATCCGGCCCTCGCCGGCGGTGATCGCGTCGATCGCGATCAGCTGGGGCTGGATGATGAACTGCAGGTCGCCGATCTTCTCGTTGAGCTTGTGGTCGTGATCGATCAGGCGGTGCCGGTCGTCCTGGATCCCGATGTACGACTTGATCGAGAACGTCACCGTCGTCCACGGGTGCGCCTTGAACTTGGGCGTGTTGACGAAGAAGTCGGCGCGCGCCACCGGCTCGGGCGTGAACAGGTAGTCGCGCAGCCGCTGCGGGTGCGACAGCGGGATCTCGACCTGCGGCTGCTCCTCGAAGCAGTAGCGCTGCACGCCGCCGACGCGCTCGATCATCGCGTCCCACCCCGACTCTCGGAACGCCAGCCGCGTCGGCACGGTGATGCCGCAGCGCTCGCCGACCGCGAGCTCCCGCATCGAGCCGCCGCCGACGTCCTTGAGCGCGCGCAGCACGCCCTCGCCGAACTCGGGGCGGGTGAAGGCGTGGGGGAAGTTGGGCCCGGCCGCGACGAGGTTGGGCTTGAGCAGCGTGCGGCCGAACGGCCGCAGCCCCAGCTCCTCGATCCCCTCGCGCACGATCCGCCGGATCTTCTGCGGGTCGTACTCGCGGCAGCTGCGGATGATCACCCTCGGCTCGGTCGGGATGCGCATGGCGTCGAGCTTACCTTGTTGACCGGTTTTCGATAGCCGTGAAGTGCGGTCAGGCGGTCACGCCACGTCACGGCGCGAGCGGCTCGGCGTCGTCGCTCCACGCGCTGCCGTGCGCGCCGAGCGCGTCCATCGCCTCGACGAACGCGGCGTAGTAGGCGTGCCCGCCCAGCGTCGCGGAGTCGCCGACGACGAGCAGCAGCCGGCGCGCCCGGGTCAGCGCGACGTTCATCCGCCGCGTGTCGGACAGAAAGCCGATGTCGCCGCGGTCGTTGCTGCGGACGAGGTCGACCACGACCGCCTCCTTCTCGCGCCCCTGGAACCCGTCGACCGTGCCGAGCTCCAGCCCCGCGGCGCGCTCGGCCGCGAGCCGCTCGCGCAGCAGGCGCACCTGCGCGTCGTACGCCGCGATCACCGCGACGTCGGCCGGCGCGACCCCGCGGGACAGCAGGCGCCGGACCTCCGCCGCGACGCGGTCGGCGTGGCCGCGGTTGCGCGTCGACGGATCGCCGAACGCGCGCTGCGCCGGGATCGACGTCAGCGACGCCGCCGGCGACGGCTCGTCGGCGAGCGCGCGCTCCTCGGTCCAGTCGGTGCCCGCGGTGTCGACGAACCACACCGCCCCGGGCCGCAGCGGGTCGGGGAGGGCGCCCAGGTCCTCGAGCGTCCAGCCGGCGACCGCGGCCGCCGCGACCAGCCGCCCCGCGTACATCGACGCCGACGGGAACGCCATGATGTCGGCGTGCATGCGGTGCTGCTGGATCAGCAGCTGGTGCGGCGCGGCGGCGGCGTCGAGCAGGCGCTCGAACATCGTCACCGCGAGGCCCGCGTGCGCCGCCTCGCGATCGATCACGGTCGGCGGGAGCTGGCGCGGATCGCCGGCGAGCACGGCGCGGCGGCCGCGCGCCAGCGCGATCAGCGTGAGCGGGTCGGGGGACTGCGTCGCCTCGTCGACGACGACCGTGTCGAACCGCGCGTCGGCGAGCGCGGGGTGGTCGGCGCCCGCGCACGTCGCGAGCACGACGTGGGCGCGGGCGAGCACCGCCTCCTCGACCCGCACCAGCTCGGCGCGGGCGTCGCGCGACAGCTCGCGGGCGCGCGCGTACAGCTCGCGCAGCTCGCCGCGGTCGGCGCCGCGCGAGGCGCGCGCCGCGGCCCGGCCGCGCAGCGCGCGCGCCTCGTCCGCCCACCGGCGCGCCAGCGCCGCGCCGTCGTCGTCGTGGATCCGGGCGTCGAGCGTGTACGGCTCGACCGCGGGCGCGACGCGCGCGGGGTGGCCGATCCGGACGACCGCGACGCCGGCGTCGACCAGCCGCTCGGCGAGGTTGTCGACCGCCGCGTTCGACGCCGCCGCGCACAGCACCCGCTCGCCGCGAGCGCGGAGCTGGCGCACGACCTCGACCAGCGTCCGCGTCTTGCCGGTGCCGGGCGGCCCGTGGATCAGCGCGACCTCCGACGCCTCGAGCGCGGCCGCGACCGCGGCGCGCTGGGCGCCGTCGAGCCCGAGGTCGTGGACGTCGAACGAGGCCGGCGGGGTGCGGTGTGGGGCGCGGGCGCCGGCCAGCACGTCGCGCAGCCGGGCGAGGTCGCTGCCGCCGCGCGCCGCCAGCACCCGCGCGACCGCGCGATCGCCGCGGTCGAACGTGGCCTCCGGCGCCTCGGCGTCGAGGTTCCACCGGGCGTCGAGCAGGGCGTCGGGCGGCTCGCGGTCGACGTAGACGCACAGCCGCCGGCCGTCGCGCCGCGACAGGATGCCGCGCAGGGCGGTCTCGCCGTCGGGGGCGTCGGTCCACAGCCGCACGGGATCGCCGGGCCCGATCCGCAGCTCGTCGGGATCGAGCGCCGCCGCGGGGCCCGCGTCAGGGTCGGGCTCGAGCCACAGCCGCATCCGGTCGCCCGGCGCCGGGGCCAGGTCGTCGATGGTGAGCCCGGCGACGGCCAGCCCGCGCGCCGCGCGCTCGGCCAGGGTCGTGCCGCGCCGGGCCTCGGCGAAGCGATCGCGCGCCGTGGCCCGCTCGCGCCGCCACAGCGCGCCCAGCTCCGCCAGCCAGCGTTCCACCTCCGAGTCCACCTCCCGACGTTGCCTCGTCGCCGATCGGCGGGCAAGATGCCGCGTCCTTCGACAGGAGCTCCCGTGGCCCAGACGACCGCCCCCGAGCCGCTCGACCATCCGACGACGTCCGTGCCCGCGCTGCTGGCGTGGCGCGTCGCCGAGACGCCCGACCGGCCCGCCTACAAGTTCCCGCTCACCGGCGCCGATGGCGCGGACACCTGGCAGACCATCACGTGGGCCCAGGCCGGGGAGCGCGTGCGCGCGATCGCCGCGGGCCTGTTGTCCCTGGGGATCGGCCGGGAGCAGCGCGTCGGGATCCTGTCGTCGACCCGCGTCGAGTGGGTGCTGTGCGACCTCGGCATCCTCAGCGCCGGCGGCGCCACGACGACGGTCTACCCATCGAGCACCGCCGAGGAGACCGCGTACATCCTCGCCGACTCCGACAGCCGCGTGTGCATCGTCGAGGACGTGGCGCAGCTCGAGAAGCTGCGCAGCCAGCGCGAGCACCTGCCCCAGCTCACCAAGGTCGTCGTGATCGACAGCGCCGCGCGCGCGGGCGCCAGCGGCGGCGCGGCGCCGTACCGCGGCGGCGACGGCTGGGAGCTGAGCCTGGCCGAGCTCGAGGCGCTCGGGCGGGAGCACCTGGCGAAGTCGCCCCGCGCCATCGACGACGTGGTCGCCGGCATCCGCGGCGAGGAGCTGGCGACGCTGATCTACACCTCGGGCACCACCGGCAAGCCCAAGGGCGTGCGGCTGGTCCACGAGTGCTGGGCGTACGAGGCCGACGCGATGATCTCGCTGCGGCTGATGACGATCGACGACGTCGAGTACCTGTGGCTGCCGCTGTCGCACTCGTTCGGCAAGGTCCTGATGGCCGGCCAGGTGCGCAACGGCCACCTCGTCGCCGTCGACGGCCGCATCCCCAAGCTGGTCGACAACCTCGCCGTGGTGCAGCCGACGTGGATGGCGGCGGCGCCGCGGATCTTCGAGAAGGTCTACAACAAGGTCGTCCAGGGCACGAAGGACGCCGGCGGGCTCAAGTGGAAGATCTTCCGCTGGGCGATCGGCGTCGGCAAGAAGGTCTCGGCGCTGCGCCAGCAGGGCAAGGCGCCGGGGTGGTGGCTCGGGCTGCGCGCGCGCCTCGCCCACAGGCTGGTGTTCAGCAAGCTGCACGCGCGGTTCGGCGGCAAGCTGCGGTTCTTCATCTCGGGCTCGGCGCCGCTGTCGCGCGAGATCGCCGAGTTCTTCCACGCCTGCGGGATCCTGATCCTCGAGGGCTACGGCCTCACCGAGACCTCGGCCGCGACGTTCGTCAACCGGCTCGACCGGTTCCGGTTCGGCACGGTCGGGATGCCGCTGCCCGGGACCGAGGCGCGGCTCGCGCCCGAGGACGGCGAGATCTTGATCAAGGGACCGGGCGTGATGCGCGGCTACCACAACCTGCCCGAGGAGACGGCGGCGGTGCTCGGCGACGACGGCTGGCTGCGCACCGGCGACATCGGCGTGATCGACGAGCAGGGGTTCCTGCACATCACCGACCGCAAGAAGGACCTGATCAAGACCTCCGGCGGCAAGTACATCGCGCCGCAGGAGCTCGAGGGCAAGGTCAAGGCCGCGTGCCCGTTCGTCAGCCAGGTCATCGTCCACGGCGACCGCCGCAACTTCGTCACCGCGCTGGTGACGATCGACGAGGAGGCGATCAAGCCGTGGGCCGAGCACCACGGCCTGGCCGGGCGGCCGTACGCGGCGCTGGTGGCCGATCCGGCGGTGCGGGCCGTGGTCCAGGCCGCGTTCGACGAGGTCAACGCGACGCTGCCGAAGTTCTCGACGATCAAGAAGTTCGCCCTGCTGCCGCGCGATCTGTCGATCGAGGACGGCGAGCTGACGCCGAGCCTCAAGGTGAAGCGCAAGGCAGTGGAGAAGAAGTACGCCGCGATGCTCGACGAGATGTACGCCGGCGCGGTGGCGGACGCGTGAGGGCGGCGCGCGCGTGGTCCGCCGTGGCGTGCCTCGCCGCCGCCGCGGCGTGCGCCGCGGACGAGGCGCCGACGCCGACGCCGTCGCCGGTCGCGCGCGTCGTGGTCGCGGCGGCGCCCGACGCGGCCGCCCCCGTGGCCCCCGCGCCGGACGCGGGCCCGGTCGCGCCGCCGCCGGTCGCGCCGCCGCCGGTCGCGGCCGACGACGGCGCGGACTTCACCGCCGAGGCGAAGCTGCTGTACCGCGTCGCCGCGTGCGGTGGCGACGCGCCGCTGCCGGCGGCGCCCGACGCGGAGCGCGTCGCGAAGATCGTCGAGCATCACTGCGCGCGGCTGCGCAAGCAGGCCGACGAGTACCGCGAGCGCTACTTCGTCGGTGGCCGCGCGTTCTTCGACGAGCTCGTCCCCGACGACGTGCCGCGGGTCGTGGTCTATCCGTTCGGCGGCGGCGACCTCGTCTCGGCGCTCGTGGCGTTCCCCGACGCCACCGAGATCACGACGATCTCGCTCGAGCTCGCGGGCGATCCGCGGCGGATCACGACGCTGCCCGCGGACCGGCTCGAGGACAGCCTCGCGGCGCTGCGGGTCGAGATCGGCGGGATGCTGCAGGTCGGGTCGAACACGTCGGAGAACCTGTCCGCGTCGCAGGACAACGACCTGCCGGCGCAGGTCAGCTCGTTCCTGATGGGCCTGGCCGCGGGCGGCTACGAGCCGGTCGGGATGCGCTACTTCCGCCTCGCCGACGACGGCTCGATCGACTACCTCGACGCGGACGAGATCGCGGCGATCGAGGCGGCGGCGGCGCCGGCGGCCGAGCCGGCGGGCGCCGGCAAGCGCGGCAAGCGCGCGGGCGGCAAGGCGGCGAAGCGCAAGAGCACGTGGGTCTCGCCCAACTTCTCCGAAGCGTTCGCCCACGTCGAGCTGCGCTACCGCAAGCTCGACGACCCGCCGGGCGTCGTCCGCGTCCACCGCCACCTGGGGTGGAACCTGCACGACGACTACCTCGCCGCGCACCCCGAGCTGATCCGGCACCTCGACGCCAAGGGCAAGGTCACGCTGCTGACCAAGGGCGCGAGCTACCTCCTGTGGCAGAGCTCGTTCTCGACCATCCGCGACGCGATGATCCGGGGCCTTTCGTGGATGCTGTCCGACTCGACCGGGATCCCGCCCGAGCACGCGCGCAAGGCCGGGCTGACCCAGACGACCTACGGCACCTACACCGGGGCGTTCCTGCCCAACGCGCGCGGCACCCGGCACGACCAGGCGTTCAAGGCGCTGTGGGCCGAGCAGCCGCGGCGCCGGCTACCCCTGCGGTTCGGCTACACCGACGTCGACAAGCACGCCCACGTGGTCGTGACGAACCCCGCAGCGCCGTAGCCCGGCTCTGGTAGGATGGGCGTCCCATGCGTGCTCAGGGTCTCTTCGCCGGGGTCCTGATCGGGGCGGCCGTCGCCGCGTCCGGCCTTCCTGCGTGCGATCCGGGCAGCCTCAACGACGGCCCGGTCACGCTCGACGACGGCGGCGTGTTCCTGTGCGAGCAGGAGAAGGCGTCCAGCGGCACGGGCTACCACAACCCCGGCCAGGGCTGCCTCACCGCTGGCTGCCACCGCCAGGGCTCCGGCCCCGAGTTCACGATCGGCGGCACGCTCTACGTCGACCGCGACGGCAACGCGCCGGTCGCGGGCGCGACGATCGTCGTGATCGACGGCGACGGCCAGGAGCTGGAGCTGGTCACCGCCGACAACGGCAACTTCTACACGAACCTGCCGGTGCGGATGCCGCTGTACCTGCGCGCCAGCAAGTGCCCGAGCGACATCGCGATGGTGAGCCTGGCGCAGTCCGGCGACTGCAACAGCGGCAGCTGCCACGGGCCCCAGCAGAACCGCGTCTGGGTCGACGACTGACTCGGTCGATCACACGGGGCTCGCCGCCCCGCCCGGCGAGCGGGGCTCGCCGGGACCCACCCCGCCCAGAGGCGAGGCGGCGCGAGGCGACGCGACGCGACGCGAGGCGACGCGAGGCGAGGCGAGGCGAGGCGAGGCGACGCGAGGCGAGGCGAGGCGAGGCGACGCGAGGCGACGCGAGGCGACGCGCCCTGCGGTCAGGGCGCGAGCCACCAGCTCAGCTTGACCGCGATCACGTGCGCGCCCGGCGCGGTGAACGCGTCGATCACACGGGGCTCGCCGCCCCGCCCGGCGAGCGGGGCTCGCCGGGACCCACCCCGCCCAGAGGCGACGCGACGCGCCGCGCGGTCAGGGCGCGAGCCACCAGCTCAGCTTGACCGCGATCACGTGCGCGCCTGGCGCGGTGAACGCGTCGCCGGCCGCGCCGGCGGCGAGGCCGCGGGCGCGCGCCTCGGCGAGGCCGCGGTCCTGCTGCCAGACGGCGAACAGGACGCTGCCGGGCCGCGGCTCCCACCGCAGGACGACGGTCGAGCGCAGCGAGGTGATCGTGAAGTCGGGGTCGTCGAACGCGAACGCGTCGGCGCCGTCGACGACGAGGACCTGGCCGTCGTCGGTCCGCTCGACCAGCCCGCCCGCGGCGTAGCGCCGGAGCCGGGTCGCGCGCGGCGCCGGCAGCTCGCCGAAGTCGGTGTACGCGCCCGACGACACGAACGGCTCGGCGTAGATGTCGATCGTCAGGTCGGGGCCGAGCGACACCTGCGCGCGCACCTGCGCGGCCGCCTCGCGCAGCGCGAGCGCCCCGAACACGTAGCGCGCGTCGAACGTGTCGGCGCCGCCGATCGTGCCGGTCAGCGTCGTGACGTACTGCCGGTGGATCGTCGTCGCGCGCAGCCGCGGCGCGAGCTGGACGCGGAACCGGTCGACGACGCGCCACAGCACCTGCGCGCCGAGATCGCCGCCCGACGACTCGGTGTCCGAGCGGTCGACGCCGCCGGCGACGCCCCAGCTGAGCGCGCCCGCGCCGTCGTCGTTGTACGCGCCCTCGACCCGCGTCGCCCAGCCGCGCCCCATCAGCGGGCCGCCGCGTGTGAGGTCGTCGGACTGCCCCGGGCGCTGGACCAGCACCGCGCCGGAGAACCGATCGAACCCGCGCACCGTCACCTCGCCGCGCACGCCGGAGGTCGCCGCCTTGTGCACCCCGCCGAAGCTCCACTCCTCGTCATGGAACGCCCCGACCGACCAGCCGTGCAGCCACGCCCCTGGCTCGGTCTCGACCCGCGTCACCGACGCCGAGGCGGCGACGTCGTCCGTCGACTGCAGCACCCCGAGGTCGTTGAGCTCGAGGCCCGGCGACTCGGCCCCGGCGTACAGCGACCACCGCCACGGCCCGGTGCGGCGCGCGGCCGAGGCCTCGGCGTGCCAGCCGCGCAGCCCGCGCGCGTCGGGATCGAGCTCGACGTGGTCGGCGTCGGGGCGCTGGAAGTAGCGCGCGCTCGAGGTCTGCACCGCGCGGATCGCGTCGGCCGTGCCGCCGAGGGCGCTGCCGCCGGCGGCGGCGCGCAGCTCGTAGGCGCCGCCGCCCGGCCGGCGCAGCAGGTCGACGCCGCCGGCGATCGCGACGCGCGGCAGCCGCGCCGCGACGAACGGGTCCGAGGTGTCGCGCGACACCGCGGTGAGCGTCACGCCCGCGAGGTCCCCGGTCGCGCCGAGCGCGCGCTCGAGCCGCGCCACCGTCCACGCCGCGCGCGGGGCGACCTCGACCGCGCCGACCGCGCCGGGGCCGTCGGTCTCGACCCGCACCGGCGCGGTGACCGCCGCGACCACGCCGACGTGGGTGCGCGGCGCGAGCTGTCCGGTCAGCTTGGCCGCGCCCAGGATCCGCGCGGCGCCGGCCGGCTCGACGTAGGTGACGTCGTCGGGCGTCAGCGCGGGCGGCGCGCCGATCCGCCGGCTGTAGAAGTAGCGTCGCGGGTTGGACGCGAAGATCTGCGCGCCCTCGACGAAGAACGGGCGGCGCTCGGGGAACGTGATCTCGAACGCGCCGAGGTTGACCACCGCCGGATCGGCCTCGACCTGGCCGAAGTCGGGGTTGATCGTCGCGTCGAGCGTGAGGTCGGCGCCGACGCCGAGCTTGAGGTCGACGCCGGCGTCGGCGGCCGGGTCGAACGTGTCGGCGAACGGGTCGCCCGGATCGAACAGGTCCGCCGAGCGCACGCCCAGCGAGCCCGAGACGTAGGGCAGCACCTCGAGCCGCAGCCGCGGGCGCACCCCGGCGAGGCCCCTCAGCTCGCCGAAGTAGCTCGACCAGCCGGTGCGGTCCTTGGGCACGACGATCCAGAACTGATCCTCCCGCGTCCGCGGCACGTAGCGGTTGAGGTTGAGCCCCCACACCGGCGCCGCGTCGTCGGGGAACCGCAGCTGCGACAGGGGGATCCGCATCTCCGCGGTCCACCCCGCGTCGTCGACGGTGACCGCCGCCCGCCACACCGGGTTCCACGACGCGTCGCGCGCGTACTCGCTGTCATCGGTGTGCAGCCAGTCGGCGCGCACGCCGGCCGCGGTGACCGCGAAGCTGTAGGCGATCCGGCCGGTGCGGTAGGGATCGAGCGAGATGATGATCCGCTCGGCGCCGGACGTCTCGTCGCGCCGGGTCATCGGGCGCTCGAGCGAGCTGACGTCGGCCTTGGCCATCCGCGCCGCGACGTAGAGCGCGTGGTCGTCGAACGCGATCGCGACCGAGGTGGCCTCGGTCGGGGGCGCGTCCTGGGCGGGCTCCTTCTGGGCGAAGTCGGAGACGAACACCGCGGCGCGCCACGCCGCCTCGTCCAGCACCCCGTCGATCGCGATCCGCCCGCCCGCCGGCGTCGCGGCCATGGTCTTGGCGGCGCGCGCGCGGCGGTCGGCGTCGGGGTCGCCGGCTGGCGCCGCGGCGGTCGGGGCCGCCGAGGCGGCGCGCGCCGCGGCGACCGCGAGCACGGCTGCCAGGGGGAGGGACCAGCGTCGGCGAGACTGCACCGGGCGGTGACGGTACCTCAAGCGGCGGCTGGCATCGGCGGGCGCCGGGCGGCATCGGGGGGCCGGCCGCGCCGCGCGGGCGGCCGAGATCTTGCCCCGCGGATCGCCGCCGTGTTACGCGCACTCCATGGCCTCCGGCGCGGGCGCCGGTCGCGGCGTCATCTACATCGCGTTTGCGAAGTTCTACTTCATGATCGCCGGCGCGATCATCGAGTTCCGGCTTCCCGCGATCCTGGCGCGCACGGTGTTCGGCGCCTACGCCGTCGTCTCCTCGGTCGTCTCGCCGATCAACAACGTCCTGGTGACCGGCTCGATCCAGGCCGTGTCGCGGTTCACGGCGCAGAAGCCCGAGACCGCGCGCATGGTCCAGCACGCCGGCCTGCGCATGCACCTGTGGATCGGGCTGCCGGTGGCGCTCGCGTTCATCGCCGCCGCCCCGCTGATCGCCTGGCTGCTCCACGACACGTCCAAGACCGGCCCGCTGATGCTCGCCGGCGCGATCGTCGGCGGCTACTCCTTCTACGCGATCTTCGTCGGCACCGCGAACGGCCGCCGCGAGTTCCACAAGCAGGCCGGGCTCGACGTCACGTTCGCGACGCTGCGGGTGCTCGGGATCCTGGGGCTGGCGATCGCCGGCCTGGGGCTGTACGGCGCGATCGGCGGCTGGGTGATCGCGGTCGGCCTGATCCTGGCGATCTCGATGGGCGTGGTCGGGCTGCCCGGCGCCGAGGCGCGCACCGCGCCGCGGCTGCCCGTCGGTCCGATGCTCAAGTTCTTCGCCGGGGTCGCGGTCTACCTCGTCCTGCTCAACCTGATCATGTTCGTCGACCAGCTGCTGCTCAAGCGGCTGGCGACCGAGTGGTACCGGGCCGACGGCGCGCAGCTCCAGGCCGACCTCGACCGCGTCCTGCCGTGGGCGCGGCAGGTCTCGGGGTTCCACGTCGACGCCTCGGCGATGGCGGACGTCCAGGTCGCCTACTACCGCGCGGTCCAGAACCTGGCGCGGCTGTCGTACCAGGCGATCATCGCCGCGACGTTCGTGATCTTCCCGCTGGTGTCGCGCTCGACGTTCGAGGACGACCAGGAGACGACGAAGCGCTACGTCCACGTCACCATGCGCTACTCGCTGATCTTCGCGACCGCGCTCGCGGTCGTCATGGCGGCGAACCCGATCCCGCTGCTCGACATCCCGTACGCCGACGACTACGCCCGGCTCGGCGGGCCGGCGCTGATCGCGCTCGCCCTCGGCAACGTCGCGTTCTCGCTGTTCGCGATCACCGGCACGATCCTCAACGGCGCCGGCCATACCCGCGCCGCGATCGTCAGCGCCGCCGTGACCCTGGTGATCGCCGCGGTCGGCAACGCCCTCGTCATCCCGCGGTTCGAGCCGGGCGGCGACGTCCTGCTCGCGGCGGCCACGGTCACGGGCGTCGCGATGGTGATCGGCGCGGCGCTCGCCGGGTACACGCTGCGCGCCCACGTCGGCGCGTTCCTGCCGGTGCTGTCGCTGGTGCGCGTGCTGGTCGCCGTCGGCGCGGCGATGGGCGTCGGCTACGCGATCCCGTTCCGCACGCCGCTGATGACGCTGATCGAGGCCGCCGTCGTCGGCCTCACGTTCCTGGTCGTGCTGATCGCGACCGGCGAGCTCGGGCGCAAGGACCTGCAGACCATCATCGCCGTGCGCAAGAAGCGCGGCAGCGGAGGCGAGGCATGAGCCAGGCGATGACCCGGACCCTCACGGTGGCGATGATCGCGGCGGCGGCCGCCGCTGCCGGCTGCGGCGGCGCGCAGAAGCGCGGCGACGAGCTGATGGCCTCGGTGACGACGTACAACGACGGCGTGCGGTGGGGGCGGTTCGCGGCGGCCGCGGCGGTCGTGCCCCCGGCCGAGCGCGAGGACTTCGTCGACGAGCGCGACGACCTCGAGGACGACCTGCGGATCAGCGACTGGCAGCTGGTCAAGGTCAAGGCGGTCGGCGAGCGCCGGGCGCGGGTCCAGATCGAGTACACGTGGTTCCTCGACTCGGTCGGCACGGTCCACGAGACCCAGGCCGAGCAGCGGTGGGAGCTCCACGGCAAGGCGTGGCTGATGGTCGACGAGCGGTACAAGAAGGGCGAGCCGATGCCCGGCCTGGCCGACCCTCCGAGCGAGCCCGAGGCCGACCCGGCCGCGGCGGCCGAGGGCAGCGACACGGGCGGCGAGGGCGGCGACGGGGCCGCCGGGGCCCGCGGCGGCGACGGGGCGCACCCGCCGACCGCTTCGCGGTAACATCCGTCGCAGGTGCCGCCCACCGACTTCGTCAGCCGCGGCCAGGCGCTGCTCGCCGCTGGTAACTACCAGGAGGCGGTCAAGGTCTGTCGCCTGGGCCTGCTCGGCAAGCCCGCCGAGGTGGGTGGGCGGCTGATCCTCGGCCAGGCGCTGATGGGGCTGCGCCGCTACGACGAGGTGCTGGCGGAGATGCGCGCGGCGCTCGAGGTCGACGCGCGCATGGCCGCGGCCCACGGCCTGCGCGGCGAGGCGCTGCTGCGCAAGGGCGACGTCCACGCCGCGCGCGAGGCGCTGCTGCGCGCCAGGTCGATGGCGCCCGGCGACCCGAGCATCGCCGCGCTGCTCGCCGAGACCGAGCTGGCGATCTCCAGCGGCGGCAACCGCCTGCCGTCGGCGGGCGATGCGGATCCGCAGACCAAGCACTACCCGACGCACCGCGGCGCGAAGGACCCCGGGGCGCCGCGCGCCTCGGCCGCGTCCAGCAGCTTCACCCGGCCGACGATGGTCGAGGACGCGCCACACGCCCACCCGGTGCTGTCGGAGCGCACCGGCACGGTCGAGCTGGACGTCGAGGCGTCGGGGATCGAGATGGTCGACGACGACCTCGGCGACGTGATCGATCCGCCGTCGGTGTCAGGCGTCACCGGGGCGCTGTCATCGGATGATCTCGAGGAGCTGGACGAGGCCGAGGCCGAGATCGACGACGCCGACGTGCTCGACGAGGTCCGCGACCCGGAGCCGCGCGCGCGCGGCAAGGCCAAGCCGGCCGGGGCGACCGAGGACACCGTCGCGGGCAAGCGCAAGCCGGCGCGCCCCGTGTCCGCGTTCTCCGACGAGGAGTCGAGCGTCCAGCTCGACGCGCTGGTCGGCTCGCTGCCGGGCGCGGGGCCGCCGGGCGCCGCGATCGGCGGGCGCGAGCCGCCCCTGCGCGCGCCCGCGCCGACCGGCCCCGCGGCCGTGCCCGTGCGCGCCGC
>WYBA01000143.1 GCA_011526095.1 Myxococcales bacterium
CTCGCGCGCGCCGCGATCCTCGCCGAGCGCGCCGGCGCGCCCGACGTCGCCGCGGCCGACCTGACCGCGCTGGTCGCGCGGCTCGCCGCGGCGCTCGGCGCCGCGCCGCCGCCGGGCTGGGCCGAGGCGCTCGCGCCGGTGGCGCGCGCCGCCAGCGGCGACCGCGTCGCGCGGTTCTCCGCCGGCGCGCGGCTGCTCCACGACCTGCAGGCGGCGTGCCTCGCGGCCGAGCGCGAACACCAGATCGTCGACGGCTGGCGGTGGGCGCTGTCGGCGGGGCGCCGCGCCGCGGTCCGCGCGCTGCCGGCGACGCGCGAGATCCGGGTCGCGCGCCACGTCCACGGCGCGGCGAAGAAGCTGGCGCGGTGCGCGGTCGCCTCGACCGCGGAGCGCGCGCGCCTGGCCGAGGCCGTCCACGCGATGGTCGCGCTCGCCGAGCAGCGCGTCCGCGACGTGCTGCGCCCGCGGATCGAGGAGGCGCTGGTCGACGTCGACCTCCGCCCGCGCCACCTGCCGGAGCTGGTCGCGCAGAAGAAGATCGTCGACGAGCTGCTCGATCACGCGGTCGCCGTCGGCCGGCTGTCGCTCGGCAACCTGCGCGACGCGATCGCCCACAACGACCTCAAGCTGCCCGATCTGCGCCCGACGCAGCTCGCGACCGGCGATCAGCTCCTGCGCATGGACCGGCTGCTGGCCGGCACGCTCGACGGCGTCTACCGCCGCGGCGAGATCTACATGCGGTGGCTGCAGAAGCTGTCGTCGGTGCTGTCGGGCACCGGGGTCGGCCGGCTGCTCACGCTCTACCTGCTGCTGCCGGTCGTGGGCTCGTTCTTCGTCGTCGAGGGCCTGCAGCACATGGTCGGCCCGGCGTTCAAGCTCGCCGGGTACGTCGAGCCGCGGATCTCGACCCAGCCCGCGTTCATCGCGATGGCGGTCGTGGTGTTCCTGCTGCTGCACTCGCGGTGGTTCCGTGGCGGCGCGCTCGCGGTCGCGCGCGCCGCCGGGCGCGGGCTCGCCGCGGTGTTCGTCGACGCCCCGGCGTGGCTGTGGCGCGTGCCCGGGGTGCGCCCGGTGACGCGCTGGGTGATCCTGCCCGGCGCGCCGGCCGCGCTGTGCGCGTGGCTCGTCCCCGGCGTCGCGCGGTGGCCGGTCGCCGGCGCGGTGCTCGTCGTCACCGCGATCGTCATCAACTCCGCCGCGGTCGAGGAGCGGATCAGCGACTGGCTGGTGCGCTCGGGGCGGCACCTGTCGCGCCGCGTCCTGCCCGGGCTGGTGAAGTGGGCGATCGAGCTGTTCGCCTACCTGATCGAGCTGCTCGAGCGCGGGATCTACCGCGTCGACGAGGCGCTGCGGTTCCGCACCGGCCAGTCGCGCGTCATGACCGTGATCAAGGGCGTGCTCGGCGCGCTGTGGTTCGTCGTGGCGTACGTGCTGCGCCTCTACGTCAACCTGTTCGTCGAGCCGACGGTGAACCCGATCAAGCACTTCCCGGTCGTCACCGTCGCCGCCAAGGTGATCCTGCCGTTCACGCCGCAGATGGTGCTGGCGATCTCGGCGCCGGCGAGCGGCCTGCTCGGCGACGCGCTCGGCGCGTCGTTCGCCGCGTTCACCGTGCTGGTGCTGCCCGGCCTCGCCGGGTTCCTCGCGTGGGAGCTCAACGGCAACTGGAAGCTCTACCGCCGCACCCGCCCCGAGGCGCTGCGCCCGGTCGCGATCGGCAGCCACGGCGAGACGATGCTGAGCTTCCTGCGCCCGGGCTTCCACTCCGGCACGATCCCCAAGCTGCACGGCCGGCTGCGCCGCGCCGCGGCCAAGGGCGACGAGCGCGGCGTCGCGCGCCACACCGAGGGCCTGCACCACTGCGAGGAGGCGATCGAGAAGTTCGCCGATCGCCAGCTCGTGTCGATGCTCAACGAGGCGCCGTCGTTCCGCGCCGTCGACGTCGCGGTGGCCCACGTCCACATCGGCTCGAACCGGGTGCGGATCGAGCTGGCGTGCCCCAGCGTCGGGCCGGCCCCGGCGCTGCTCGCGTTCGAGTTCCAGTCGGGCTGGCTGGTCGCGGGCATCCCGGAGGCCGGCTGGCTCGCGGCGCTCGACGCCACGCAGCGCGAGATCTTCGCGATCGCGCTCGCCGGGTTCTACAAGCTGTCGGGCGTCGGCCTGGTGCGCGAGCAGCTCGAGGACGTGCTGCGCGACGGCGGCGACGCCGCCGTGCCGCCGTACGACGTCGCCGACGACGGGCTCGTGGTGTGGCCGGGCCCGGGGTTCGCGACCGAGCAGGTGCACCCGCTCGAGCCGCCGACGGGCGCGCTGGCGGCGCGGCGCGCGGTGTTCGGCGACGAGCCGATCACGTGGATCGCGTGGGAGAACACGTGGGAGCGGCTCGCGTTCGGGATGACGCTGCGCCCGCTGCTCGAGGGCCCGGGCCTGCTGCCGCCGGCCGCGGCGCCCGCGCCCGCGGCGCCGGCGCCGGTGTCATGACCCGGAGCCGAGCCGCTTCGGCCCGCCCGTCCCGGGCCCGCCGCTGATCGGCTTGTGCAGCACGACGCGCTCGCCGGCCTCGCGCCCGGCGGCGTGCGCGCCGCCGGTGCGCACGGTGCGGCTGCGGCTCTGGATCCGCGGGTGGCGCCGCTGGTAGTCCTCGTCGAGGCGCGCGTCGCCGCGCCACACCAGGCCGGTGCCGGCGAGCGCCTGGCGCTCGCCGCGCAGCTTGTCGTGGAAGCCGCGGATCACGCCGCTCTGGTAGGCGAGGCGATCGTGGCCGGAGCGGACGCGCGCGTCGTCGCGGTTGGCCTGCCACAGCCGCTCGGCGGTGCCGAGCAGGAACGCATACACGTGGAGCGCGAGCTCGAGGTTGGCGCGGGTGCCGGACAGCTCGTAGACCGCGCCGCGCTTGCCCTCGCGCGGCAGGTACACCGGGATCCGGATCACCTTGACGAAGAAGCACTCGGTGAGGAGCACGAGGATCGCCGACTCGACCGGGCTGGTCCGGCGCAGCGGCTCGCCGACGTGGCGGAGCTCGAACTCGCGCGCGCCGGCGGCGGCGCTCGCCTCGATGTTATGGCGCAGCATCAGCTCGTGGGCGCGCTTCATCGCGACCTCGGCCTCGTGCTGGTTGGCGCTGCCGGCGAGCGCGAGCAGCTTGCGCACGCGCTCGAGCACGCGGTCGGCGGCGGCCGCCTCGGCCCCGGCGGGCGCGGCGGGGCGCCCGGCCCCCGCGCCGTCGATCCCGCGCTCGGCGCAGACGCGGCGGAACGTCTCGCCGTGCGCGGTCTCGTCGCGCACGCGCAGCACCT
The DNA here is from genome assembly GCA_011526095.1 of Myxococcales bacterium. Classification (GTDB taxonomy): domain Bacteria; phylum Myxococcota_A; class Polyangia; order Haliangiales; family Haliangiaceae; genus WYBA01. The sequence continues at coordinate 3,297 of WYBA01000143.1, forward strand.
CGTCGACGTACTGGTGCGCCATCTCGTGCTGGAGCACCGAGACGACGTCCGGCCACGGGTGGTCGAGCACGAGCTTGCGGGACAGGAGGATCGTCCGCGTCGCGCGCACCCACCGGCCGAGCACGGTCGTCGAGTCGGTCAGCGCGAACACCGGCGGCTGCAGCGCGCGGCCGAACCGCGCCCAGCTCTCGGTCGCGAACACGTCGGCGAGCTCGCGCAGCAGCGCCGCCTCGAGCGCCGCGGTCAAGGGCGGCAGCTCGGCGCCCGGCGGCGGCGCGGCGTGCGGTGGCTCGGGGCGCGGGGGCGCTGCGGCGCGCGGGGGCTCGGTGCGCGGGGGCTCGAACCCGGGCAGCGTCGGCTGGGCGCCCTGGGAGTCCTGGGACGACATCTCGCCGATGTATGCACGGGCCTGTGACGTCGGCCGCGCGGGATCGGCCCCGAGATCGGCCCGTGGTCAGGGCAGGTCGACCACGTCGACCGCGACCTCGCGGCCAGCGCGCCGCGCGATCGCGAGGCGCCCGCGCGACCACGCCACCGCCGGGGCGGGCGCGACGTCCGCGGGCCCGCCCGGGCCGCGCCACACCGCGCGCGCCTGCCCGTCGCGCCCGAGCGCGGCAGCGACGGCGCGGCGCTCGCCGCCGTCGCGCTGGCCGTAGGCGACGACGACGCGGTCCTTGCCCGCGCCGGTGATCGCGACCTCGCCGCCGTCGTGCGCGACGTCGATCCGGCGCGTCCACGCCACCTTGCCGCGCGGGTCGATCAGGCTGACGTCGAGCGCGCCGCCGTCGCCGCGGGTGGCGAGGAAGCAGGCCTCGTGGGCGCAGCCGAACCCGACCGCGGGCCGCGACGCGATCTCGTGGCGGATCACGCGCGGCAGGCCGCCGTCGCGCGAGCCGTCGCGGAACTCGTAGAGCCGGAGCGTCCGGCCGCTGTGGTGCAGGACGACGTTGTGGTCGGGGCGGGCGCCGGTGCGGCACCACGCGCGGGTGGCGACGCCGGGCGCGGGCTCGTCGCGCGGCGGCGCCTCGACCGGGCCGTACAGCACCCACCACCCCTCGCGCAGCAGCCACCCGCCGACCGACCGCGATTCGGACGAGGCGGCGGCGCCGTCGCACGCCGCGACGACCTCGGCGTCGCCGGCCGGCAGGTCCTTGCGCCGGCCGCGCTCGTCGACGACCGTCAGCCACGGCCGGTGATCCTCGTCGGTCCACAGCAGCAGCGGCTGGCCCCACACGCCGAGCACCCGGATGTCGTCGCCGAGGTCGTCGACGCGCGATGGCGCGACCGCGCGCCCGTCGCGGGCGAGCCGCGTGACGACGTGCGCGCCGCGATCCGGGTGGACGAGCGCGAACCCGTCGCCGAGCACGGTCAGCGCGGGCGCGCCGTCGGCGGGCGCGCGCACGGTCGGGCGCGGCGCGGGCGCCTCGTCGTCGCCGCCGGTCCACCACCAGCCCGCGGCCACCGCCATCGCGATCCACAGGGCTCGACGTCCGCGTCCACGCATGCGCCGATCCATGCACGGATCGCGCGGCGCTCGCCAGGGCAGACGCCGGCATGTTGTAACGTCGCGATCGTGTCCGCGCCGCGCTTCCCCGGGGACCTCACCGCCGACACGGCCGTGGCGCCGGGTGACGCGCCGGGCGCGTGGCGGGTCGAGCTGCCCGATCGCTGGGACTACCTGCTGCCGTCGGGCGGCGTGCTGGTGACCGCGTCGCAGCGCGCGGCCGCGGCGGCGCTCGCCGACGACGCGCTGCGCCTGGTGTCGTCGTCGACGATCTTCTGCGCGCCGGTCCCGGCGGGGCGGCTCGATCTCGACGTCACCGTGCTCCGCCGCGGCAAGCGCGCCGCGCAGGTGCGGATCGTCGGGCGCGGGGCGCCCGCGTCGGGCGACGGCGACGGAGCCGGCGGCGACGGCGACGACAGCGACGGCGGCGTCGCGTTCGAGACGCTGGCGACGTTCGCCCGCGATCGTGACGGCCCCGACGTCCTCGGCGCGCGGTTCCCCGACGTGCCGATGCCCGACGCGTGCGGCCCGCTGGTCGATCCGGCGCGCCCGGACCTCGATCGCATGCCGCGGTTCTTCCGCAACTTCGACGTCCGCGTCGCCGCGGGCGCGCGGTTCTGGGAGAAGGGGTGGCAGGCCGGGCCGGCGCGCGCGCTGCGGTGGTACCGCTACGGCGTGCCGGCGACGACGCCGGACGGGCGGTTCGATCGCCTCGCCCACGCCCCGATCATCGACACGATGCCGCCGGCGCTGACCCAGGCGGTCGGCCCGGGCGGCTACCGCTTCTACGCCCCGAGCCTCGACCTCACGCTGCACGTCGTCGACGACACCGACCGCGAGTGGCTGCTGGTCGCGGCGTACTGCCGGCGCGCGCGGGCCGGCGTCGCGATCGCCGAGGTCGAGGTGTGGGACGACGCGCGCCGGCTGGTCGCCTACGGCACGCAGACCATGTACATCCGCACGATCAGCGGGGCGCCGCCGCCGCCGATCGTCGCGCCGCCGTGACCGGGGCGCCGCCGTGACCGGGCGAGGCCGCGATCGGCGTCACGCGAACCTACATCGCCGGACACGCGCGACGATGTTGTCGCGCGCCTCGACCCTCACCGATCTATGATGGTCCCGATGTCCCGTACCTGGCAGTTGCTCGCGGTGCTCGCCGCAGCGTCGGTCGCGGCGTGCGCGTCGAGCTCCGGAGGCGACGGCAGCGGCGACGGCGGCACCGGCGGGCCCGACGCGCCCGCGCCGCCCGACGCCAACACCTGCTCCGGACTGCCGTGCCAGGCGGTCTACGTCGGCGGCGCCGGCGCCACCGACGACAACCCGGGCACGCTGAGCCTGCCGCTCGCGACGATCAACGCCGGCATCGCGCGCGCCGCGGCGCAGTCGCCGCCGCTGGCGGTGTTCGTCCAGGGCGGCAGCTACGCCGAGTCGCTGACGATGGTGTCGGGCGTGTCGATCTACGGCGGGTTCGGCGAGTTCTGGGCGCGCGACGGCGCGGCGACGGAGATCGAGGGCGGCCTCGTCGCGGTCCGGTTCGAGGGCATCTCCCAGCCGACCCGGCTCGACGGGCTGACCGTGCGCAGCGCCGACGCGACCGAGGTCCAGCAGAGCACCTACGCGGTCGTGATCCTCGACTCGAGCTCGATCGAGCTGGTCGACGTGATCGTCGAGCCCGGCGCCGGCGGCCCCGGGTACGACGGCGGCGACGGCGAGACCGGCGCGGGTGGTGGCGGCGGCGGGCAGGGCAACCCCGGGTGCGAGGACTCGAGCTTCGTGTGCGACTCGTGCAGCCGCCCGACCGGCGGCCCGGCCGGCACGTCGTCGTGCGGGCGCGCCGGCGGCGTCGGCGGGCGCCCGGGTCACGGCGGCGGCGGCGGCGACACCGGCGGCAGCGGCGCGGGCGGCACCGGCGGC
>WYBA01000144.1 GCA_011526095.1 Myxococcales bacterium
GATTCGCTGGCGGACGAGCTGGCCGGACGGGGCATCGCCTACGAGCCGTTCGAGACCCTGCACGACGTGGTCGATCGCCTCACGGCGCGGCTCGCGAAAGCCTGAGGAACGCGCTTGCCGGGAGCGGCGGAGATCGTGGTGGTCGGGGCGGGGTTCGCCGGCCTCGCAGCGGCGCAGCAGCTCACGGCGGCCGGGCAGCGCGTCCGGCTGCTCGAGCGCGACGCGCGCGCCGGCGGCCGGGCGGCGCTCGCGACGCCGCCGAGCGGGGCCGTCGATCCCACGGCGGCGCGCGTGACGACGGCGGACGCCGCGCTGCTCGACACGATCCGCGCCGCGAGGTTGGACGAACACAGCTTGCCGCTGCGGCCGTGGACGAGCGCGCAGCTCGCCGTCTCGGGCTCCGGCTTCGGGCCGGTCGGCGACGACGAGCCGGGCGCGATCGCGCGCACGGCGGGGGTGCGCTGGCTCGACGCGCTGCGGCTGCGGCGCCTGCCGCGGCTCGCGCGTCGCTATGCGCCGCACCTGGATCTCGGCCGGGCGGAGCAAGCGGCCCCGCTCGACGATCGGTCGCTGCACGACTTCGGCGAGCTGTACTTCGGACGCAGCGTGGTGTCACGCTGGCTCGAGCCGTGGCTCGCGGAGCGGGCGCCGGTGGACGAGCGGCAGGCGAGCCGCGTTGCCTTCCTGCTGCGCTGGTGGGCCGAGCGCGACGCCACACCCGGCGCGCTGCGCGAGGCGCCGGGGTTGCTCGCGGAGCTGCTTGCGGCCCGGCTCGGCGTGCAGCTTCGCGCTTCGGTGACGGCGATCGAAGCGCGTTCCGGCGGCCGACTGCGGCTCGCGATCGAGACGCCGGCGCGCACCGAAACGATGGAGGCCGATGCCGTCCTGCTCGCGCTGCCGGCGGCGGACACGCTGCGCCTCGTGCACACCGTGGTCGGCACCGCCGAACGCGAAGCCCTCGGCGCCATGGCCGTCGAGGCCGCGATCTCGTGGACCGGCCGCGCCCGTCCGCTTCCGGTGTCGGTACCGACGCGGGTGCGGATCCCGCGCGCGGCGGGCTCGCCGCTGGCGTCGGTGAGCTTCGAGCCGACGGCCGGCGGCGGCCCGGCCGACGTGGGCAGCGGGCGCATCACGGCGATCGCCGGTCCGGCGTGGAGCGCTGCGCATCTGTCGCTGCCGGACGCGGCGCTCGCCGAGGCGCTGACGCAAGCGGCTGCACGCTGCGTGCCGGGCGGTTTCGAGTTCGCCGGGGAGGGTCACGTCGCCCGCTTCCCCGCCGCCTGGCCGCGCTTCGAAGTCGGCGCCTTCCGGCGCCTCGCCCGCTTCCGCGCGGTGCAGGACGACCGCCGCGCCGGCGGACGCCGGCTGTACTTCGCCGGCGACTGGCTGGCGGCCGCGAGCCTCGAGGGGGCGGCTGCGTCCGGCCGGCGCGCGGCACTCGATCTGCTCGCCGACCTGCGGATCTGACCCGACCGGCCCGCCGTTTCCAGGACCGAAACCGCGCCGCTCCGGCCCCGTCGCCGGGCGCCGCCGAATGCGGCTGCTACTACACGCCGGCGCGTCAGCGCAGCACGACCTCGGTGACCCCTTCGCCGCCGGCTTCCGGCGCCGCCGGTCCGAAGCGGGCGACGTACGGCGAGCCCTCGAGCTGGCGCCGGATCGCATCCCGCAGCGCGCCGGTGCCGATGCCGTGGACGATGCCGAGCTGGGCGCGACTCGTCAGCGCGGCGCGATCGAGCACACGCGTGAGTTCGGCCAGGGCTTCGTCGACACGCAGCCCGCGCAGGTCGCAGCGCTCGCTGCCACCGCGCGCCGGCGCGTCTTCGGGCCGGACGCCGGCCGCGTCGACGGCGACGCGCGGCGCGCCGCCGCGCAGTCCTCCGGTGTCAGCCGTCCCGGCGGGCGGGCTGCCGACGCGTTCGCGCGGCAGCGACACGCGCGCGCTGCCGAGCTGTACGGCGACCCGTCCGCGCCGGTCGGGCAGGGCGGCCAACACGCCGACGCCGCCGCCGGCGACGGCGACGCGATCTCCGGGCCGGGCGCGCTGCCAATCGACCGGGGTGAGGATCGCCTCCTCCGGCGTCGCGGCCGGGGCGACCGCCGCCGTGTGCGCGTCCTGCTGGGTTCGACTCGCGATCTCGAGTAGCTCGCGGCGAGCGCGTTCGGCCTCGCGGGCGCTCGGCGCGCGCTGCAACTCCCGGATCACGCCGGCCACGTCGTCGTGCGCGCGCCGGAACGATCGCTCGAGATCGCGTCGCATGGCGGTGTAGATCTGGTCGCGGCGGGTCTGGAGCTGCTCGAGACGGGCGCGCAACTCGGCGCGCTGGGTTTCGGTCTCGGCTCGCAGTTGCGACAGCGCCCGCTGCTCCTCCTCGAGCCGCACCCGGCTCGTGTTCAGCTCCGCGAGCGTGCGCTCGAGTCGCCGATCGGTGCGGTCCAGCAGTTCGCCCGCCCGCTCCAGCACGTCGCGGCGCAATCCCATGCGCGCCGCGACGGCGCTGGCGGACGAGACGCCCGGCACGCCGACGCGCAGTCGGTAGGTGGGGGCGAGCGTCTCGGGATCGAAGTCGAAGCTGGCGTTCTCGAAGCGCGCGTCGACCTGCGCCATCTCCTTCAGCAGCCCGTAGTGGGTCGTTGCGATCACGCGCGCGCCGGCGCTCGCGAGCGCCTCGAGGACGGCCTGCGCCAGCGCCGCGCCTTCGCCCGGATCGGTGCCGTCGCCGATTTCGTCGAGCACCACGAGCGTGCGGGAATCCGCCGTGTCGACGATCCGGGCCAGGTGGGCCAGATGCGCGGAGAACGTCGAGAGGTTCTCGCGCAGGCTCTGGGAGTCGCCGATGTCGGCGAGCAGCC
>WYBA01000016.1 GCA_011526095.1 Myxococcales bacterium
CGTCGCGCACCGCGAGCGGCGCGCCGAGCGCGCGCGCCGCGAGCGTGGCCGCGCGCCGGATCACGAGGCGCTCACGAGGCGCTCACGAGGCGCTCACGAGCCCGACGCGCCCGCGCCGGCGCCGGCGCCCCCGCCCGCGCCGGCGGGGTCGACGTCCGCCGCCGCGCCGACACGCCCCGGCAGGTCGGCCAGGACGTAGGCGAGCACGGCGACCGCCGCGGTCACGTCGCGGAGGTGGACCGGGTCGACCTTGTCGAGCGTGTCGGCCTCGGTGTGGTGGTAGTCGAAGTACGTGCTCGTATCCATCGCGAAGCCGAGGGCGGGCACGCCCGCCTCCGCCAGCGGCGTGATGTCGGCGCCGCCGTGGCCGGCGCGCGCGCGGGTCGCGCCGAGCGGCGCGAGCAGCGACAGCACGTCGGCCATGTCCGCGACGCGCGCCGCCTGGCGCGCGAGCTCGGCATCGGTCGGCTGGCGCGACCAGCCGGCGCCGGCGTCGACGTCGACGCCGAGCGGCGCGAAGATGCCCATGTCGAGCTCGATCGCCGCGACGTGCTGGCCGAGCGCCTCGGTGTGGGCCGCGGCGTAGGCGGCGGCGCCGGACAGCCCGTGCTCCTCGTTGGTGTACAGCACGACGCGGATCGTCCGGCGCGGCTGGAGCCCGAGCTCGCGCAGCGCCGTCAGCGCCTGCATCACCGCGGCGCAGCCGCCGCCGTCGTCGTGCGCGCCCTGCCCGACGTCCCACGAGTCGAGGTGGGCGGCGAGCACGACGACCTCGTCGGGCGCCTCGCGCCCGCGCAGCTCGCCGATCACGTTGTGCGAGGTCGCGTCGGGCAGCCACTTGCCCGAGGTGACGAGCTCGACCTTGACCTCGTCGCCGGCGTCGATCAGCCGGCGGATCCGCTCGGTGTCCTCGGTGCTGATCGCGACCGCCGGCACCTTCGGCAGCTTGTCGTCGTAGCCGAGCGAGCCGGTGTGCGCCGTGCGCAGCGAGCGCGCGGTGAGGCTGCGGATCATCACGCCGACCGCGCCGTGCTTCGCCGCGGCGGACGCGCCGCGCCAGCGATAGAGCGCGACCTTGCCGTAGCCGTGCTCGTCGACCGGGTTCCACGCCGGCATCTCGACGTCGTAGAGGACGATCTTGCCCTTCGCCTCGGCGGCGCGCGCCTCGAGGTCCTCGAAGCTGGTGACGACCATGACCGGCGCGGTGACGCCCTTCTTGCCGGTCGCGACCGTGCCGCCGAGCCCGAGCATCGCCAGCTCCTCGGTGAACGGCGCGACCATCCGCGCCCGCTCGGCGCCGCGCACCCAGTGCGGGACCTTGACCTCCTCGAGCCGCACGTCGTGGCCGTCGTCCTTCATCGCCTGCGCCGCCCACGCCACGGCGCGCTCGAGCGCCTTGGACCCGGCGGGGCGCGCGCCGATCCGGTCGGCGAGGTGAGCGAGCTTCCGCCACGCGGCGTCGTAGCCGTCGGCGCGGGCGTGGGCGAGGATCTGCGCGGCGACGTCGCGGTAGCCGTCGGCGAGCGGCGTCGCCGGGGCCGGGCGCGGTGCCACGGCGGGCGGCGCGTCGGCGACGGGCGCGGGCTCGACCGAGACGGGCGTCGGGCTCAGCGCGGGCGCTGGCGCGGCAGGACGCGGCGCCGGACCGCAGCCGGCGACGACGGAGACGACGGCGGCGGCGAGGACGCGGCGAAGCCGGGCTGACATGCGCGCATCGTAGCCGCGACCCAGCCCGGGTCAATCGCGCGCGCCCGCGCCGGACGCGCGCGCCCGGTGAACGCCTGGTCACCGCCGCGGCCCGGGCCGGGAGAAGGCCGCGCCGTCGCGGGATCGAGCACGCGCGGCGGCGGTTCGTCCGCGGACGGCGCCGCCGCGAGCGCGCGCCGCGCGACCGCGCCGACGACGTCGAGCACCGCGAGCGTGCGATCGATCGCGCCGTCGTGGCGCAGCGCCAGATCCGACACCGGCACCGGGTGGTCCATCGGCGCGCCGACGCCCGGGTAGACGCGGTAGCGGACCGACGTGCCCGGCCAGCACGCGAGCCAGCCGTCGAGCACCGCGGCGCACCGCGCGCGCAGCGGCTCGTCGAGCGCGTCGCGCAGCGCCGCGCCGTCGCCGCGCGCGCGGAACCGCGCCGCGAACGCGAGATCGTCGACCTTGACCACCGGCCCGGCCGGCGCGGGCTCGGGGTGCGCGTCGCGCGCCGACTCCGGCAGCGCGTACAGCGTCCACACCGGCCGCGCCGACTCCGGCAGCTCGCGCCCGCACACCAGATCGATCGAGACGAGCGCGCCGGCGTAGCGCTGCAGCCGCAGCTTGGTCGGCACGCCGCCGAGGTCGGCGACGATGACCGTGGTCGCGGTGTCGTGCTCGCCGCGCACGGTCACGGCGTTGACCGAGCTCGCGTCGTCGCCCGCGCCGCGGCGCAGCGCCGTGACGAGCTGCGCGACCCAGCCCTGCCACACCGCGTCCTCGATCGGCGGCGTGCGCGGGCGGATCGCGCCGTGCTCCTCGTCGCGCAGCCGCGGCGCGGCGCCGGCGATCACGACCAGGCCGGCGACGCCGAGCAGGAAGTGGAGCGGCCACACGAACCCGTAGCCGCCGAGCACGACGAGGCCGAGCCCCATCCCGACCTGCCGCCGCGCCTCGGACTCGGCCAGCGTGCACGCGGTGAGCGTCCACGCCAGCGTCGACAGCGCGAGCAGGTACAGCGCCATGTCGTCGCTCGGCACGCCGGGCGAGAGGTCGATGCCGGTGCCGAGCCCGGCGAGCTTGAGCGCGGCGCCGTACTCGCGGCGCACCAGCACCGCGGCGATGCCGCCGACGAGCAGCGCGACGCCGATCGGCGCGACGTTGAGCAGCGCGCGCACGACCGGGCGCGGCGAGAAGCAGTACGGCGTGAGCAGCGCGGCGACGACCAGCGCGTGCAGCCCCCACCGCTCCGCGCGATCGAGCAGCGGCCCGTCGAGCAGCTCGTCCTCGCTGACCAGCACCTGGGCGCTGAACACGGCGTGGTAGTGGACGAGCAGCGGGACGGCGAGGACCACCAGCCCGGCGGTCACGCCGAGGTCGTGGCGCCGCACGATCGCGCCGACGACGACGCCGGTGATCGCGGCGGCCCACGCGGTCTGCAGCACGAAGCTCGTCGTCGGGCCGGGGTAGATGACGGCGTTGACGACCGCGGCGGCGGCGACGCCGGCGAGCAGCGTCGCCAGCACGATCGGACCGAGCGCCGCGGGCCCGCGCGGCCGCCGTCGCACCCGGGTGACCGCCTCGAGCACGAGCACCGCGACCGCGAGCGTGGTGCCGAAGTAGCGCAGGAACAGCCCGACGTTGTCGAGCACCTCGTAGTAGAGGGGGACCTCGGGCAGCGGGCCGTGGATCCGCGCCGGGTCGACGGGCCGCGGCGCGAGCACCGGGATCGCGAGGCGGGTCACCGACAGCTCGGCGACCGCCACCAGCAGCAGCAGGTGGACCGGGCTGAACCCGGCCAGCCAGCCGGGGACCCACCCCGCGGTTCGCGGGGCGCCCTGCGTCCGCGGGGGTTCGGCCCGGCGATCAGAGCCGGCGGCGCGGCCCTGTGGCGGCGACGATGTCAACGTCGAGAAACGTAGCGGGTACGATGAGTTACGTCAAGCGACGGCGATTTACTGGAAAGTAGTCACCCGTGGGCGCTTATCCTACATGTATGAAGTGGCTCGTCAGCGTCGCGTTTGCCGGGGTCGTGGCGGCGCTGTGGCCCGCGCAGGCGCCCGAGGCCGCGCGCGCGCCGGCGGCGGCGATCGCGCCGCGCGACCGGCCGCTGGTCGTGATCGACCCCGGCCACGGCGGGTCGAACGCCGGCGCGACCGGCGCCGCGCCGGGCGTTCACGAGAAGCAGCTCACGCTCGCACTCGCCACCCAGCTCGCCGCCGAGCTCGAGCGCCGCGGGATCGAGGTCCGGCTGACCCGCACCGGCGACCGCACGATGACGCTGCGCCAGCGCGTCGCCGTCGCCAACGACGCCGCGGCCGACCTGTTCGTCAGCGTCCACGCCAACGCGTCGGCGGCGCGCACGCAGCGCGGGTTCGAGACGTTCGTGCTGACGCCCGCGGGCGTCGACGTCGACGGGCGGGCGCTGCGCAGCGACACCGGCACGCCGCGCCCCGGCGTCGCCGACGACGTGGCGCGCGTGCTCGACGACGTCGAGCGCGGCGCGATCCAGTGGGAGGCGGCGGAGCTGGCGGCCGCCGTCCAGACCGAGCTGCGCGCGGTGCGCGGCGCCGACGGCGATCGCGGCGTGCGCCAGGACGCGCACCACGTGCTGATCGGCGCGACGATGCCCGCGGTGCTCGTCGAGGTCGGGTTCATCGACCACCCGATCGAGGGCCGCGAGCTGCTCGAGCCGTCGACCCAGGCGGCGCTCGTCCAGGCGATGGCCGACGGGATCGCCTCGCAGGTGGGCGAGCTCACCGCGCCGCGATGAACCGCGCGATCGTCGCGGCGCGCGCGCCGTCGGGGTACAGCTCGACGTAGCGGCCGGCGCGCAGCCGGGCGCGCTCGACCTCGCCCGCCGCCGACCACGCCTCGATCTCGCGCGCGAGCGCGTCCTCGGCGAGCGGGCCGTCGGGCGCGAGCGCGCGGGCGGCGGCGAACGTCCGCGCCGCCGCCGCCGCCGCGCCCTGCGCGAGCAGCGCGCGCCCGAGCGTGAACGCCGCGGCGGGCGCGCGCGGATCGTCGGCGTGGGCGTCGACGACGCGGTGGAGCAGCGGCAGCGCGTCGCGCGGGCGGCCGCCGAGGCGGAGCGCGTCGGCGGCGAGGATCAGGTCGTCGGCGCGGTCGGCCACCGTGTCCAGCCCGGCAGCGTCGAGCGCGACGACCGCGTCGAGCCAGCGGCCGGCGCGCGCCTCGGCCCGCCAGCCGGTCGGATCGGGCGGGTCGACCTCGATCTCGACCTCGGGCGCCGGACGGTCACCGGCCTCGGCCGGCGGGACCGCGCCGGACGACGGCCAGACCGCGCCGGCGATCGCCGCGACCACGACCACGGCCAGCACCCCGCCCGCCCGGCGCGCCCAGGTGCGAGCGCGAGGGGTGGGGAGCAGCCGGGCGATGGTCGGCGCCATGGGAAGTCCTCGGATGCACGTGGCGTGCGAGGCGCCGCGCGAGCAGTCACGCATAGTTACGACGACCACGGCGTGGGCCGCGGACGCCACCGCGGGGGCCCGCTCCCCACTTCTGATAAGGTCCCGCGCCGATGCGCCCCGACGGCCGACGCCCCGACGAGATCCGCCCCATCGAGATCATCACCGGCTTCCAGAAGCACGCCGAAGGCTCCGCCCTGATCAAGCAGGGCGACACCTGGGTGCTGTGCGCGGTGTCGGTCGAGAACAACGTGCCGCCGTTCCTGGTCGGCAAGGGCCAGGGCTGGCTGACCGCCGAGTACGCGATGCTGCCGCGCGCGACCCACACGCGCAGCAAGCGCGACCCCGGCGGCCGCGGCAAGGAGATCCAGCGGCTGATCGGCCGGTCGCTGCGCGCCGCGGTCGACCTGCGCGCGCTCGGCGAGCGCACGCTGTCGGTCGACTGCGACGTGCTGCAGGCCGACGGCGGCACCCGCACCGCGTCGATCACCGGCGCGTGGGTGGCGCTCGCGCTCGCGGTGCAGCGGCTCGTCGCCGACGGCGCGCTCGCCTCGGCCGACGCGGTGCTGCGCCCGCCGGTCGCGGCGATCTCGGTCGGCGTGATCGACGGCGAGATCCGCGTCGACCTGCCCTACGCCGAGGACTCGCGCGCCGACGTCGACCTCAACGTCGTGATGACCGCCGACGGCAAGCTGATCGAGGTCCAGGGGACCGCCGAGGGCGAGCCGTTCGCGCGCTCCGACCTCGACAACATGCTCGACGCCGCCGCGGGCGGGATCCGCCAGCTCAACGCCGCGCAGCTGAGGGCGGTGTCGTGACCGCGCTGGTGTTCGCGACCCGCAACCGCGGCAAGCTGGTCGAGCTGCGCGAGCTGCTCGCCGGCGCCGACGTCGAGGTGCTGTCGATCGACGAGGCGCAGGCGCGGCTCGGCGTGACGATCGCCGAGGTCGACGAGGACGCCGACACGTTCGCCGGCAACGCCGCAAAGAAGGCGCGCGAGGTGTCGGCGGCGACGGGGCTGCCCGCGCTCGCGGACGACAGCGGGCTCGAGGTCGACGCGCTCGGCGGCGCGCCCGGCGTGTGGAGCGCGCGCTACGCCGGGGTCGGCGCCGGCGACGCCGCCAACAACGACAAGCTGCTCGAGGCGCTCGCCGAGGTGCCCGAGGACCGCCGCACCGCGCGGTTCCGCTGCGCGCTCGCGCTCGCCGACGTCCGCGGCCCGCTCGGCGACGAGGTGATCACGGCCGACGGCACCTGCGAGGGCGTGATCCTGCTCGCGCCGCGCGGCACCGGCGGGTTCGGCTACGACCCGCTGTTCCTGTCGCCCGAGCTCGGCATGACGTTCGCCGAGGCCGGCGTCGGCCCCAAGGGGCACCTGTCGCACCGGGCCCGCGCGATGCGCGCGATCGCGCCGCGGCTGCAGAGCTACCTTGCGGCGCGGCGAGGTTCCAGGTAACTAGCTGGTGCTCGCGCACGAGCGCGGGGTGTAGCGCAGCCTGGTAGCGCACCTGGTTTGGGACCAGGTTGTCGGAGGTTCGAATCCTCTCACCCCGACCCGACAGACCGGCGCCCATAGCTCAGCTGGATAGAGCATCGGCCTTCTAAGCCGAGGGTCGGAGGTTCGAGTCCTCCTGGGCGCGCGCCTGGAGCGCGCCTGGGGCGCGCGCCTGGAGCGCGCCTGGGGCGCGCGCCCCGAGCGCGCCTGGGGCGCGCGCCCCGCCGTCGTCACCTCAGCCGGTAGTCGAGCGTGACCGGCTGGCCGCCGCGGGCGACGCGGAGCTGCACCGCCGAGGCGCGATCGAGCTGGGCGTAGAGGCCGAGCAGCGCGTCCGGCGAGTCGAGCGCGGCGCCATCGACCGCCTCGATCACGTCGCCGACGCGCAGCCCCAGCGCGGTCGCGAGCGAGTCCTTGCGCGCCATCTGGACGCGGACGCCGGCGAGCTTGCCGTCCCTGGTCGCGGGCGCCAGGCGCGCGCCCTGCCCCGCGCCGCGCCCTTGCGACGCGACCAGCTCGCGGATCAGCGCGCGCTCGACCTCGAACGTGCGCTCGTCGAGCGCGCGGACGCGGCCCGCCCATGGCGCCGGCGGCTCGGCCCGGCCGGTGGGCGTGGTGCGCTGGGGCGGCGGCGCCTCGACCTCCGGCGAGGCGGCCGACGCGAGCTCGACCCGCTCGATCGCGCCGGTCTGCTCGTTCTTCACCAGCACGTACGTGCCCGCGACCTTCTCGAGCGGGCCGGCGCCGGGCACGCGCTGCCCGACGCGGAACGCGCCCTCGCCGCCCGAGGCGGTGTTGCGCAGCGTCGCGGTCGAGCGCGCCGGGGCGGCGTCGAGGCTGGTCGCGACCAGGACGATCGGCAGGCGCGTCGCCGCGACCTCGCCGGGAGAGAGAGGCGGATCGCCGGCGCCCGGCGGCGGGCAGTCGGCGCAGAACACGTTGCGATCGACGAACGCGCCCGGCGCGGCGCGCACACCACGCGCCTCGGGGACCGGAGGAGCCTGCGGAGAGACGCTGGCCCTGGGGAGGGGGAGGCCCAGGGTCAGCTCACCGAGCTGCGCGTCGATCACATGTCCTGCGGCGCGGCCGACGAAGGCCACGCACACCGCGACGCCGAGGGCGCCGGCGATCCTCCCGGAGCTCCAGCCGAAGATCCGGTCGGAGATCCGGGCATGCCGCACGACGCGACCCAGCGAGGGGAAGCGCCAGGTCGTCGTCGTGGGCATGTCCCCGACGTAGTTCAACCCCCGTGCCACGCGCCGCGCGCCGTCGCGACGCGCGGTTAGGCGTGGCCGCGACGTGCGCGCCGTCGCTCCCGCGCCACCGCGGCAGCGCGCGCGCCGCGCCGGCTGTCAGAGTGGCAACCGGACCGATCGCGCGCCGGCGATCGGCGCTACATTCACGACGCTGTGCCCCCGGCGGTGCCCGCGACGATCGGCAAGTACCAGGTGATCGAGCGCCTGGCGGTCGGCGGCATGGCCGAGCTGTTCAAGGCGCGCATCCAGGGCAGCTACGGCTTCGAGAAGCTGATCGCGATCAAGAAGATCCTGCCGCACCTCGCCGCCGACCCGGCGTTCGTCGCGATGTTCATCGACGAGGCGCGGATCACGGCGCAGCTCGACCACCCGCACATCGTCCAGGTGCTCGAGCTCGGCACCGACGCCGACGCGCCGTACATCGCGATGCAGTTCGTCGACGGCGTCGACGTGCTGGAGCTGCTGCGCGAGTGCGCGCGCACCCAGCGGCGGCTGCCGCCGGCGCTGTCGGCGCTGATCGTCCACGACGTGCTCGACGCGCTCGACTTCGCGCACCACGCGCGCGGCGCCGACGGCAAGCCGCTCGGCATCGTCCACCGCGACATCTCGCCCGGCAACATCCTGGTGTCGAAGCGCGGCGACGTCCGGCTCACCGACTTCGGCATCGCCCGCGCGATCGAGCGCAAGCACAAGACCGACGCCGGTGTGCTCAAGGGCAAGTACGGCTACATGTCGCCCGAGCAGGTGCTCGGCGTCGACCTCGACGGCCGCAGCGACCTGTTCGCGTGCGGCACCGTGCTCGCCGAGATGGTGATGATGCGCCGGCTGTTCACCGCGCCGGCGGACCTCGACGTGCTGATCATGGTGCGCGACGCGCGGCTCGACCGGCTCGACAAGTACGCCGCCGACTTCCCGCTCGAGCTGCGGGTGATCTGCGAGAAGGCGCTGCAGCGGTGGCCCGAGGACCGGTGGCAGAGCGCGGCGGCGTTCCGCGACGCGCTCGGCGACTGGCTGTACCGCAACGGCCGGCCGACCGCGCGCGACCTCGCCCAGCTGCTCGCCGAGCTCGCCGCCGCCCCGTCGGTCGGCGAGGTCGAGGACGAGCGGCGCGCCGAGCTCGGCACGCTGAGCGGGCCGTCGACGCGGATCGCCGCGGACCTCGCGGCCGAGGCCGCCGCGGCCGGGCGCCGCCACTACCTCGCGGGCACCGGCCGCGCCACCGTCGACGGCGTGCCGGCGCTGGTGCCCGACGAGGACAGCTCGAGCGGGATCTCGATTGTCGAGGACGAGGCGCCGAGCGGCGGCTCGGCGTCGACCGCGCCGGGCGAGGTCGGCGACCTGCGCACGACGCCGCCGATCCGCCTGATCCACCGCCTCGCCGTCGGCAAGCAGCTCGGCCTGCTCGTGCTCGAGGGCCGCGCCGGCATCCTCAAGGAGGCGTTCTTCGCCGACGGCCACCCGCAGTTCGTGTCATCGAACGTCGTCAGCGAGCGGCTCGGCGACTTCCTCGTCGAGCAGGGCGCGATCACCTCGCAGCAGCTCGCGCGCGCGCTCGCGGTGATGCCGGACTTCGGCGGGCGCCTCGCCGACACGCTCGTCGGGCTCGGGCTGCTCAAGCCGCTCGACGCGTTCCGCCTGCTCGCGCGCCAGGTCGGCAGCAAGCTGATCGACGCGTGCACGTGGCAGAAGGGCCGCTACCGGTGGTACCCGGGGCGGCGCCCGCCCAACGCCCGCCCGCTCCACCTCGACACGTGGAAGATCCTCGGCGCGGGCGCGACCGCGCTCGACCTGGTGTTCGTCGAGGACTGGGCGACGGCGAACGCGGGGATGGTGATGGACCACGTCCCGGGCCACGACAAGGAGCTGGCGCGGTTCGGCCTGGGCGAGGCGCCGGCGCGCGTCCAGGCGCTGCTCGACGGGCGGCGCACGCTCGCCGAGCTCGGCCAGCGGATCAAGACGCCCGAGGCGCGCGGCAACTTCCTGCGCCTGCTCTACCTGCTGGTGCACACCGACCTCGCCGTCACCCGGGGATGACCGGCGAGGGTGAGCGGCGGCGGTCACCGCTCGGGGACGTAGAGCTTGGTCTCGACCCGGCGGTTGCTGCGGCGGCCGCGCGGCGTGTCGTTGTCGCTCACCGGATCCTCGGCGCCCTTGCCGATCACGACGATCCGGCCGCGGGTGATGCCGCGCGCGATCAGCGCGTCGCGCACGCCCTCGGCGCGCGTCACGCTGAGCGCGACCAGCGCCTCGGCGAGCTGCGCCGCGCGGGCCTCCTCGTCCGGGGGATCGAGGTCGTCGGGGTCGATCGGCGGCAGCGTCACCTCGCGATCGTCGGTGTGGCCGATGATCAGCACGCGCACGCCGCGGTACTTGGTCAGCAGCTCGGCCGCCTTGTCGAGCGCCTTGCCCGCGGCGTCGGCGACGTCGACGCCGCCCTCGGGGTAGATCAGCCCCTCGATCGTCCCGAGCGCGTCGTCGAGGTCCTGGGGCACGGTGTCGGGGCAGCCGTCCTCGTCGTCGAACCCGTTGAACGTCTCGGGCACCGACGCGCAGCCGTCGGCGATGTCGAGCACGCGGTCGAGGTCGTTGTCGATGTCCGGGCAGCCGTCGCGGTCCTCGAACCCGTCGGCGTCCTCGGCGCGGTCGGGGCAGCGGTCGTCGCCGTCGGCGAAGCCGTCGCCGTCCGCGTCGGTCGGCGCCGCGACCGCGATCGCCTTCTTGCCGCGCGCCTTGCCCCGCCCGCCGCCGAGGTCGACCCAGAACCCGACCGAGACCTCCGCCTCGAGCGCGACCGGCGACACCTCCTCCTCGTTCACGCCGTCGGTCAGCCCGACGCGCACGTCGACCCGGAAGTGCAGGCCGCGCCCGGGCGACGCCTGCGCGCCGATCCCGCCGAACGCGTCGTAGGACACGTCGGAGCCGAAGATCCCGCGCTTGGTCGACATCGTGATCGGCACGCCGGCGCCGAACACGACGAACGGCCGCACCTTCTGCCGCGGCAGCGGGACGAACCGGACCAGCACGCGCGGGTCGAACCACGCGACGGTGACGTCGTTGGCGTCGGTCGTCGTCGTCACCGAGAACGGCACCTCGAGCTCGGGCACCAGCCAGCTCAGCACCGGGCGCGCCAGGCGCACGCCGAACGCGACCGAGGTGTCGAGCGAGGTCCGGTAGTCGTCCTTCTCGCCGAGCGAGGAGGTGTCGGAGAAGACGCGGGGGCCGAAGAACGCGCCGAGCTGGTACGGGTCCGGCTCGGTCGCCGGGGGCTCGGCGCGGGCCGCGGTCGGGGCGAGGCCCGGCGCGATCGCGACGACGCCGACCGCGAGCGCGGCGCGCCACGACCACCACGACCCTCGGGAGGTAGGCGTGGACATCGCCAGCGAGCATACGCGAGAAGCCGCCGGAGCCGGCCAGTTCCGCCCGTCCGTCAGACCCGCCAGTCCGCGGGTGATCACGGCGTGATGCGCGTCGTGGACGCGGTCCGGGCGGTCCGGTAGGGTGGTCGGCACCCGTGCCGTCCCGTCGCCCCGTCGTGCTCGCCGTCGTCGCCGCGCTGCTCGTGTCGGGCTGCGGCGGGGGTGACGACGACGCGTCCCCCGACGCCTTCACGCCCGCGGCAGACGGCGGCGGCGGCGACGCCGGGCCCCAGCCGGGGTGCGACCACGTGGAGCAGGCGGACGGTGACAACGACGACGCCGGCGAGCCGAGCGGGCTGTCCGTCGGGCCAGGCCGCGTGACGATCTGCGGCTCGATCCGCGCCGGCGAGCCCGGCGGCGACTTCGTCGACGTCGACCGGTACCAGATCGCGATCGAGGACGACCGCGGCGTCGCGGTGCGGCTGGTGTCGGCGGGGGGCGGCGCGCTGGGGCTGCTCGGGGTCGAGCTGCAGCTCGGCGACGGCGAGACCAGCGCGGGCCGGGGGCTGTTCGTCGGCGACCACCTGGTGTTCACGGCCCGCGTCGCGCCCGGCACCTACGAGCTCGTCGTGTTCGCCGCCGGCAACGACGCGCTGCCGCTCGACGTCGGCTACCGGCTCGAGCTGGTCGGCGACGACCTCGACGCGCGCTGCGTCCGGCTCACCGGCGCCGCCGCCTACACCGAGCAGCTCGACGGGCCCGAGCACACCGGCAACGACGTGGTCGAGGTGCGGTGGGGCGACGCGCCGACGCTGACCGATGCCCTCGACGACGCGCCGGAGCCGACCGCGATCGTGCTGTCGGCGGCGATGGACTACCGGCTGTCCGGCGCGCTCGGCGCCAGCGACATCGGCGACGACTACGGCGACCGCGACACCTACCTGGTCCTCACCGGCAACCAGACCAACCAGCTCGACGTCCGCGTGACGTGGCAGGGCGAGGCCGCGGACCTCGACGTGATCGTGTTCGCGACCGCCGATCCCGAGGCCCCGCTCGATCTCGCCGCGGGCGCGACGGCGGCCAAGGGCGGCGACGAGCTGATGACGACGGCGGTCCTGCCGTCGACCGCGTACTGGGTGTGGGTCGGCGCGTACGACGGCTCGACCGGCCAGCCGATCGCCTACGACGCGACCCTGTGCGCGCGCCGCCACGCGCCCTGACGCGCCCGATCGCGCGCCGCGTCGTGCGACCAGCAACCCCGGGGGATTGACAGGCGGCGCGGCCGCCGCCGACCCTGGGCCCGTGGCGCTGGACGACTCCACCGAGCCGGTCGACGACCGCGCGCCGCGCTCGCTCGTGCTCGAGCTCGTCCTGCCCGACGCGATCACGCGCGTCGCCCTGCCCGATCACGGCAGCGTCGTGATCGGCCGGTCGAGCGGCGCCGCCGTGCGGATCGATCACGCCTCGGTGTCACGCGAGCACGTCCGGCTCCACCTCGGCGCGCTCGTCGTCGTCGAGGATCTCGGCTCGCGCAACGGCACGTTCGTGCGCGGCCGCCGGCTCGAGCCGGGCGCGACCGCGTCGCTCGGGCTCGGCGACAGCCTCGAGGTCGGCGCGGTGCTGGCGCGGCTCGCGATCGCGCCTGGCGCGCTCGCCCCCGCGGCTGCGGCGGCCGCGGCGCCCGCGCATGATCGCCGCGCCTCGGCCTCCGGGCGCGCGCTGCTCGATCAGCCCGAGGGCTGGTACGCCCCGACCTCGGCCGCGATGCGCCAGGTGCTCGCCGCGATCGATCAGGTCGCGCCGTCGGACGTCTCGACGCTGCTGCTCGGCGAGACCGGCGTGGGCAAGGAGGTGTGCGCGGAGCGCCTGCACCGCAACTCCGCGCGCGCCGGCGGGACGCTGCTGCGCCTCAACTGCAGCGCGCTGCCCGAGGCGCTGATCGAGTCCGAGCTGTTCGGCCACGAGAAGGGCGCGTTCACCGGCGCGTCGGCGCCCAAGCAGGGCCTGATCGAGGCGGCCGACGGCGGCACGGTGTTCCTCGACGAGATCGGCGAGCTGCCGCTGGCGGTCCAGGCCAAGCTGCTGCGCGTGCTCGACCGCCGCGAGGTGATGCGGATCGGCGGGCTCAAGGAGCGTACGGTCGACGTCCGGTTCGTGTCGGCGACCCACCGCAGCCTCGACCAGGAGATCGCCGCGGGCCGGTTCCGCCAGGACCTGTTCTACCGGCTCGCCGGGATGACGATCCGGATCCCGCCGCTGCGCGAGCGGGTCGACGAGATCGCGCCGCTGGCCCGGCGGTTCGTCGACGACGCCGCGACGCGGCTGGGCCGGCGCGCCCCGCGCCTGGCGCCCGACGCGATCGCCGCGCTCGAGCGCCACGCCTGGCCGGGCAACATCCGCGAGCTGCGCAACGCGGTCGAGCACGCGCTGGTGATGTGCGCGGACGGCGACATCACCGCCGCGTGCCTGCCGGGCGACGTCACCGGCTCGCTGACCACCGGCGACCACGATCCGATCACGCTGCGGATCCCGCGCGTGTCCGGCCTGCGCGACGAGGTCGAGGCGCTGGAGAAGGAGCGGATCCTCGCGACGCTGGAGGCGTGCGGCGGCAACCAGAGCGAGGCCGCGCGCCGGCTCGGGATCTCGCGCGGCGCGCTGCTCGCCAAGCTGCGCGGCTGGGGCGTGCTCGGCAAGCGCTGATCACGCCGGGTGATCACGCTTGATCAGCTGATCAGCGGTGAGCAGGGGGAGCGCGGTCGCCTGGCCGATCGGGCTCGCCAAGTGTCGGAACCGTAAGGCCACCCACTCGCGTTGCGACCCGGCATCGCGGCTGCAATGGACCTCGTGCAGGAGGGCACACCATGAGGCAGCTTGTTGCGATCGCAACGTTCCTGGTCCTGTCGACGGTCGCGGTGGGAACCGCGTCGGCGGCCAACTACATCATGTACATCCAGGGCCGCGGGTGGACGAACTGGAGCTCGGCGGAGAAGGTGAACCGCTCGGGCACCTCGTGGCTCGAGGAGACGATCGCGTTCAACGGCGGCTCGTCGATCCGCGGGCCGGAGACGACCACGGTGCGGACGCGGCTCGAGCAGCGCTGCGCGGTCGGCACCGGCAACACCTGCGTGGTCGTCTGCTACTCGGCCGGCTGCCTGCGCTTGCTCAAGGCGATCCACGACTCGTCGACGACGAGCTTCAACATCATCCGCGTCAGCGCGGCGGCCTCGGCCGCCGGCGGCACCAAGGGCGCCGAGGCGCTGACCACCGGCAGCCTCAAGACCGTCGCGAAGCTGTTCGGTCAGCAAGAGGCGGTCGACTGGGACCTCACGCCCGCGGCGGCGCGCGGCACCTACGGCAACGTCCAGAACGACATGAACAAGACGACCGGCACGATGTACCACTACGCCGGCTACAAGGACACGTGCAAGTCGTTCCTGTTCGTGAAGATGTGCGGGAACAAGTACACCAACGCCGGCCTGTCCGGCGCCAAGGGCGACGGGATGGTGTCGTTCGACTCGGCGGGCGGCGCGAGCGCGCAGGGCGCGTTCAACAACCTGTGCAACACCGGCGGCGCCGGCACCAAGCGGATCACCTCGCGGTTCGCCAAGCGCGCCCCGGGCGTGTCGGGCGCGGCGTGCGACGGCGAGAACCGCGACCACGCCGGCATGGTCGGCTTCACGATCAAGCAGACCGAGCTCGCGCTGCCGTCGACGCCGACGGGTGATCAGAACCTCACGTGGACGGACACGACGTCGCAGACGGTGTGCTCGGACACCACCAACTGCAGCCAGGCGTTCACCAACCAGAGCGCGGATCAGTCGGTGCTGCGCACCTCGAGCGGCGGCTCGGTGACGGTCGCGGGCAACACCGACGCGACGTCGTCGCCCTCGACCGCGGACACCGGCGCCTCCAACTCGTGCACCGCGCGGTGCGGCCTGTACCAGCCGGGCCGCACGTGCCAGTGCGACGCCGCGTGCGTCTCGGGCGGTGACTGCTGCGCCGACTACGCCACGACCGCCAACTGCGACAGCATGACGATCTGGTGATCCCATGGCGAAGCCCACCCGCACCCCCACGAAGTCCGGCGCCGCGTCGCCGCCGCCCCGCCGCTCCAGCCGCACCGCGGTCGTCGGCGTCGTGGCGGGCGCGGGGCTCGCCGCGCTGCTGATCGCCAGCGCCGACGGTGACGGTGCGACGTCCGCGCCGGCGCCGACCGCCGCGGCCCCGACCCCGGCGGCGCCCCGCCGCGACGCTCCGCCGCCGCGCGCCGCGGCCGCGCCTGCCGCGGCCGAGCACGCGCTCGACCCGTCGATGCTGTCGGCGGCGGCGCTGCGCGAGGCGCTCGCGCAGTACGAGCGCGACTCGATCTACCCGCCGACCTCGCACCTGTGGACCGAGGACACCGCCGGCCAGAACCAGCCGTGGAACCAGACGTTCCCGGTCGAGCACCTGCTCGACGACCGCGACGGGCAGGAGACCGTGTTCCGGTTCGCCAGCGACCGCCACCACGTCGAGCACGGCGAGGCGCTCACCGCCACGATCGAGGTGTGGCCGCAGGGCGCGCGCGAGCGCCGCCTGCCGGTCACCTTCCACTCGGCGATCGTCGAGGCGTTCGGCACCGGCCGCACCGGCGTGACGCTGACCTTCCGCGACGACGGCGCCGACGGCGACGCCGTCGCCGGAGACCGCCGCTACACCGCGCGGCTCGTCCCGTCGGAGCACGCCGCGCTCGAGCGCGCCCAGCGGGTGCGGTTGCAGGTCGATCTCGAGGCGGCGGGCGTGCAGCGCCTCGCGCACCTCGACTTCACGTACACGCCGCGCCCGCTGCTCGACCTCGTCGGCGTCGAGGCCGGCCCCGAGGACGGCCACCTCGCGGTCGCGCTGGCGCTCGACGTCCACGACCCCGGCCACTACCAGATCAGCGCCGACGTCCTCGCCGAGGACGGCGTCACGCCGATCGGCTGGATCACCCACCCGTGGGAGGACCTCGACGTCGGCCGCCGCACCGTCACGCTGACGCTGTTCGGCAAGGTGCTCCACGACCGCGGCCTGGCCGGCCCCTACGTGATCGCCAACCTGCGCGCCGAGCGCCGCGCCGATGACGCCGAGGTCGAGATGTGGTGGTCCGATCCCCGGACGTTCCGCACCGCGGCGGTCGGGCTCGACGCGTTCTCGCCGGCGCCGTGGGACGGTCCCGAGCGACGGACGGCGATCGCCACGATCCAGGCGTCGATCGCCGAGCAGGAGGCCACCGAGCGGGGCGCCTGGCAGCCGCCGGGCAGCCCGGGCGGGTCCGAAGAAAGATGATCCGCCGGCCTCGATCTTCCCTATGATCGAGGCTGGTCATGGCTCCCACGGGGCGGTCGTCGTCGGAGACGACGGAGGCAACGGTGACGGCCGCCGGCTCGGCGGCGGCCGCCGTGGTCCCGGCGCGCGCGCTCGACCCCGACCGAGACGGCGACGGCAGCGACCCGACGACGGAGACCCAGGCCGAGCCGATCGTCCCGCGCACGCGCCCGGCCCCGGAGCTCGGCCCGGCGTCGAAGATCGACCGGTTCGTCGTGCTGGAGAAGATCGGCGAGGGCGGGATGGGCACGGTGTTCGCCGCCTACGACGAGCAGCTCGACCGCAAGGTCGCGGTCAAGGTCGTGCGGTCCGATCGCCGGACGCTGCTGGGCGGGATGTCGCCGCGCGAGCGCCTGCTGCGCGAGGCGCAGGCGATGGCGCGCCTGACCCACCCCAACGTCGTGTCGGTGCTGCAGGTCGGCGAGCTCGGCGACGACATCTACGTCGCGCTCGAGTACATCGACGGCAAGAGCCTCAAGCGGTGGCTGCGCGAGGCGAAGCGGCCGTGGCGCGAGATCGTCGACGCCTTCCGCCAGGCCGGGCGCGGCCTCGCGGCCGCGCACGACGCGGGCCTGGTCCACCGCGACTTCAAGCCCGACAACGTCCTGGTCGGACGCGACGGCCGGATCCAGGTGATCGACTTCGGCATCGTCAGCATGGGCGGCCACAGCGGCAGCTCGTCGGGGACCACGACGGATCCGGGGCTCAAGGCGTCGCAGGAGCACGTCACGTTCGCCGGGCTGCGCGTCGGCACGCCGGCGTACATGGCGCCGGAGCAGCACGACGGCGACGGCGTCGACGCGCGCGCCGATCAGTTCGCGTTCTGCGTCGCGCTGTGGGAGGCGCTGTACGGCCAGCGGCCGTTCACCGGCGGCGACGTCGACCAGCTCGCCGAGGCGATGCGCAAGGGCGACGTCCGCCCGCCGCCGCCGACGGCGCAGGTGCCGCGGTGGCTCGAGGCGCCGCTGCGCCGCGGCCTGCGCGCCGCGCCGGCCCAGCGCTGGCCGTCGATGGCGGCGCTGCTCGCCGAGCTGGGGCGCGACCCGGCGGCGGCGCGGCGGCGGTGGCTGTGGCGCGGCGCGCTCGCGGTCGCGCTCGCCGGCGCGGGCGCGACCGCCTACGTCGGGTGGACCCGCTCGGCGGCGGCGCCCGCGGCGTGCCGCGCGGCCGAGCGCCACCTCGCCGGGACGTGGGACGCGGCGCGCGCCGACGAGCTGCGCGCCTCGTTCGCCGCGACCGGCCTGCCCTACCAGGCGACCGCGTCGACGCGGACGATCGAGCAGCTCGACGGCTGGGCGCGCGGCTGGGTGCGCGCCCACACCGCGACGTGCGAGGCGACGCACGTCCACCGCGAGCAGTCCGAGGCGCTGCTCGACGTGCGGATGGCGTGCCTCGAGCGCCGCCGCGCCGAGGTCGACGCGCTCGCCGACGTGCTCGTGCAGGGCGAGCCCGACGTCGTGAGCCGCGCGGTCGAGGCGACCGCGGCGCTGCCGCCGCTGGCGGCGTGCGACGACGCCGACGCGCTGCTCGCGGCGGTGCCGCCGCCGTCGGACCCGACCGTGCGCGCCCAGGTCGACGCGCTGCGCGCCGAGCTCGACGCGGTCCGGGCGCTGGAGAAGACCGGCCGCTACCCGGCGGCGCTGCCGCGCGCGCGCGCCGCCGCCGAGCGCGCCGCCGCGATCCCCTACCCGCCGATCCACACCGAGGCCACCGAGCTGCGCGCCGACGTCGAGCTCACCAACGGCAACCTCGCCGAGGCCCGCGCCGGGCACGAGGCGGCGGCGACGCTCGCGGGCCAGAGCGGCCAGGACGTGCTGCTGGCCGACGCGCTCGTCGGGCTGGTCGCGACGCTGGCGGACCAGGCGCTCGGCGGCGAGGCGCTCGCGGTCGCGACCGCGGCGCGCGCCACGGTGCTGCGCGCCGGCGATCGCACGCTCGAGGGTGACCTGCTGAGCTACCTCGGCAGCGCGTACGAGGCCGCCGGGAAGCTGCCCGAGGCAGAGCAGGCGCTGCGCGACGCGCTCGCGCTGCGCGAGGCGATCCACGGGCCGGACAACTACCGCGTCGCCCAGGCGCTCAACCGCCTCGCCGGCCTGACCTCCGTGATGGGCCGCGCCGCCGAGTCGCGCGCGCTGTACACCCGCGCGCTCGCGATCGTCGAGACGGCGCTCGGCCCGGGCCACCCGTCGACCGCGGTGACGCGCGCCAACCTGTGCTTCCTCGACGCCACCGACGGCAAGCTGCGCGAGGCCGCGGCGTGCCAGTCCGACGTGCTGCGCGTGCTCGAGGCCGCGCTCGGACCGGACCACCCGCAGGTGGCGTGGGCGCTCAACGACGCGGCGCTGATCCAGACCGAGCTGGGCGATCGCGCCGCGGCGCGCGCCGGCTACGAGCGCGCGCTGGCGATCTGGGAGAAGACGTCGGGGCCGGACCACCCCGACGTCGCGTGGCCGCTGGTCAACCTCGCCGAGCTCGCGATGCTCGACCGGCAGCCGGCGCAGGCCGAGCCGCTGTGCCGCCGCGCGCTCGCGATCGTCGAGGCGGCGGTCGGGCCCGATCACCCCGACGCGGCGCACCCGCTGGCGTGCCTGGGGCTGGCGCTGGTCGAGCTGCGGCCGCGCGAGGCGATCGCCCCGCTGACCCGCGCGCTCGCGCTGCTCCAGGCGACGCCGAACGATCCGGCGGGCGAGGCCAAGGTCGCCGCGGCGCTGGCGCGCGCGCGGGGCCGGTGAGCCGAGCGAAGCGAGGCGACCTCCGTACAGGCGCCGCGAGCCCGTCTTCGGGCGAGCCAGCCGATCGACAGAGCCTGCGAGGCTGAAAGCCTCACAGGCTCTGTGGCGAGGGTCCGCCCGACCCTCAGGCGTCGCGCAGCACGTCGTCGAGCGACGTGGCCAGCGCGGCGCGCTCGATCCACCGCAGCAGCACGGCCGCGGGCGCCTCGTCGAGCTGCCGCTGCGCCTCGGGCGCCATCGCGCCGAACCGGAGCCGGAGCAGCCGCTCGAGCGCGTCGCGCAGCGCTTCCTCCCGGCCTTCCTCCCGGCCTTCCTCCCGGCCTTCCTCCCGGCCTTCCTCCCGACCGCGCTGCATCCCGCGCTGGATGAGGTGCTCTTCCATCGTTGCCATGGGTTCCTCGAGGGGTGGGGCGATGTCGATGATGCGCTGACGAAGCTGCAGGAACGTCGCATCGCCGGCGACCCGCAGAATGTAGCGCACGATGACCTCGATGTCCGCGCGGCTCGCGGTCGTGACCAGGGCGCGCAGCTCGTCGGCCCACGCGTCGAGACGCGCGCCGAACGCCTCGGCGTCGCGGCCGTCCCGCAGCACCCACAGCGCGAGCTTGGGAAACGCTTCGAGCGGTCGACGCCGCAGGCTGTCGTCGGAGACCGACGCCAGATCGTCCACGAGCAGCTCGACGTCGGGGACGAACCGCGCCAGCGCGGGCAGGTCGTCGAGCCCCTCGACGAGCTCGTGGAGTCGGCGCGGCGCGCTCCAGCCACCGTCGCCGTGGTGCACGACGATCGTCACGACCGGCGGCAGCGTGTGCCTCGAGGGGGCCTCGCGGCGGGCGGCGTCCCAGATCCGCTGCACGTAGGTCAGCACGCGCCACGGCATCCAGCGGTCGGGCTGGCTCTGGTGCTCGATGAGGAAGTACACGTAGACGGGGTCGGCGTCGGGCCGGTCGCGACGCGGCGCACGGAACAGCAGGTCGACGTGGGACGCCGACATCTCGGGATCGACGAAGCTCGCCGGCGACAGCGTCAGCGCGTCGAGGTCGAGCCGCTCGACCACCGCCGCGGGCAGGACGCTGCGGAGCTCCGCGGCCGCGTGCGCCGGGACGCTGAACACCCTCTTGAACAGCCCGTCGTGGTCACCCATCGCCGCCGCCTATCGCCGCCCGCGCCCTGCGGTTGCGTGCGAGGGCGCCGCCGGCGGCTCACCGCGAGGTCGTCACGACCACGCCGTCGCCGGGCAGGCCGGTGAACACGCCGGGCGTGGCGAGGCCGAGCCAGGCGTCGTCGGCCGGGGTGCGGAACAGCCCGGCGTAGACCCACGCGTTGACCTGGTCGAACGTCGGCGTGCGCTCGGCCGTGAGCCAGCTGGCGAACGAGGCGTGGATGCTGGCGCGCAGGCGGAGCAGGTTGAGCGCGGTGTCGCCGGCGATCGCCGCCTCGAACCCGCGGATCACCGCGTCGAGGGCGTCGCCCTCTGCCGCGTGGCCGGGGCGCGCCCAGTCGGTCGGGCGGAGCGAGGTCAGCAGCGCGACGCTCGCCTCGTCGAGCACGGCGGGCGGCGGCAGGATCGCCGGCTCGCCGCGGCGGCGCGGCACGGCGACCTCGACCGGCGCGCCGGCGGCGGCAGGCCGCGGCGTGGCCTCGAGCCCGCGCAGCGCAAGCAGCTGGATCCCGACCTGCTGCCAGGTCGCGACGTCGAGCACGACGTCCTGCGGCGAGCCGCCGAGCCGCGCGGTCTTCACCATCGGAACCTCCACCATCGCCTTCGTCACGGTCGCGGCCTGCGCGGCCATCAGCGACGCGGTCGGGTCGAGGTCGGTGATCGGCATCGCGCCGAGGCGCTGCCACTCGTCGTACACGGCCTGCTGCGCCGCCGCGTGGTGCGCCTGGATCGCCTGCGCGCGCTCGGCGTCGGTCAGGCCGCGCGCGGAGCGGGCGCGGCGATCGAGCGACGCGGCGAGCGCGACCGCCGCCTCGAGCTCGCGGCGGAACGCGCGCGGCGACACCAGCCCGGGGATCACGTCGAGCACGTGGCCGTCGGCGTCGAGCACGTAGTGCGCGCTGTTGCCGGTCACCGTCGACTCGACCCGCCGGCCATCGCCGTAGTCGATCGTGATCTGCGGCACCGGGCGCTCGCTCGACCAGTGCAGCACGAACGTGTCGCGCAGCCAGGTCGACAGCGCGGCGTTGGCGTAGAGCGCGACGCGGAAGAACCGGCTGTTGGCGCACGAGCGGTCCTCGTCGAGCCGGCCGAGCATGCGCAGCGACAGGATCGGCTTGCCGGCGGCGCGCGCCGCGGCCTGCGCGGCGTCGAGGTCGGTGTACCAGTACAGGCGCGACGCGGTGGCGTGGCGCTGCGCCGCGACGCGGTCGACCCAGCCGGCGAGGCGCGCGCGCTCGGCCCCGGTCGCGGCGTCGTGCGCCGCGAGCAGCCGCTCGAGCGCGGCCGGCCCCTCGGCGCGGAGCGCGGCGATCGCGCGGTCGGCGTCGGGCGCGTCGACGGCGCCCGCCGCGGCGACGACCGGCGACGGGAACTCGACGGCGCGCGCCTGGGCGCGCGGCTCGCCGTCGCGGGTGGCGCAGCCGGCGGACAGGAGCGTCACCGCGCCGAGCGCGGCGGCGAACGACAGACACAGGTGGCGGAGCGTCATGGCTCCACCCTACGCACCGCCGCGCGCGACGAACGTAAGGGCTCGGTAAGGGTGCGCCCTCGCTACACCACGCGCGCGCGCGGCACCAGATCGCGCGCGCGCGCCGCGGCGACGAGCACGACCGCGACCGCGGCCGGGATCGCGACCGCGGTGAACGCCGCGCCACCGGCCGACGCGGCCACCGCGACCGCCGCGACGATCCACGCCGCGGCGAGGCGACGCCCGCCGCGCAGCAGCGCGCGCGCCGCGGCGAGCTCCAGCGCCGCCAGCGCCAGGCCCGGCAGCGCCACGTCCAGGCCCGCGCCCGGGATCAGCGCGAGCATCGCCGCCGGCGCCGGCGGCGCGCCGGCGAGCGCCGCCGGCAGCGTCAGCGCCGCCGCGACGAGCCCGTGGCCCAGCAGCAGCCAGCCGAGCGCGGCGCACACCGCGCCATCGGTCCACGGCTCGTCGCCGAGATCGGCCGCGGCGCGCGCCAGCCGCCGCGGCGCGAGGTAGACGAGCGCAGCGACCGCCGGCAGCACGAAGATCCCGACCAGGGTCAGCGCGAGCGCGACCATCCCGACGATCGTGATGACCTGCGTCGGCCGCCAGATCCGCGCCGCGATCGCCGCGGCGCCACGACCACGCCGGACGAGCACCACCGCGGTCGCGACGATGAGCGCGAGCGCCGCGACCACGACGACCACCGAAACGGCGAGCACGACGACGTCGTCTCTCTCGACAGGCGCGTCCGGCCGCGCGCTGGCCTCCGCCGCCAGTGCGCCGAACACGCCCGCGACCGTCGCGGTCAGCGAGGCCACGACCACCGCCGCGACCGCGACGGCCGGACCACGGGTGCACCCCATGGCGGAGGCGCCGCGCAGGCGGGGCGCCACGACCGCGGTCGCGACCGGCCACGCCAGCAGAGCGAGGACGAGCGCGGACGCCCGGACCCAGCCCCGCGCGGCCAGGACCACGCCCCACAGCGCGGCGTGCGCCGCCGCGCTGCCCAGCCACGGCCACGGCGCGCCACCAACCGCGCCGGCGGCGAGCCGCGCGCCGTGGACGTGGCCGAACCGCGCGCGCGCCGCGCCGGCCGCGGCCACGAGCAGCACCAGCCACGCGTCGACCTGCAGCGGCGCCCCGTCTTCGTGCGCGCAGTCGTCGTGATAGGCGGCGCGCGCGGCGAACAGCACCACCGACAGCGCGCCCAGCCACCCCGCCGCGAACACCGCGAGCTCGCCGAGCTGCACGCCGAGGCCGAGCGCGGGCGCGCGCGGATCACCCGGGGCCAGCGTCGCCGGGACCGGCGACTCCGTCGAGAGGCGCGTCGTCACACCGCTACGATGCGGCGACCGCGCGAAGCTATTCCCCGCGCGCGCGCACGACCGCGGTCGCGACCGAAGTCTGCCGGCGCAGCACGACCCACGCGGTGACCGCGGGCACGACCAGCTGCATCGCCGCGTACAGCGTGTGGGCGTACAGCGGCGCGGCGTGCTCGGCGTCACGCGCGCCGGCGTGGTCGAGCGCGCCGCCGAGGCGCTCGACGTCGCCGAGCCACTGCGTCCCGATCGCGGCCACCGACGCCAGCACGAACGCGATCGTCGCGGCGCGGGCGCGCGGCGTGCCGCGGATCAGCTCGACCGCGGCCCACAGCTCGACCGCGCCGAGCGCGGCGTGGACGAGCGGCGAGCCCGCCACCCAGCCGCTGACCACGAACACGACCTCGACGTCCCTGGCGTCGCCCGGCGCCAGCCACGCCACCGGCGCGTGGGCGACCAGCGCCAGGCCGTGCGCGAGCAGCAGCCAGCCCAGCGCGAGCGCCGCGCCGCCGCGCTCGACGTCGCCAGGCGCGGGCGCGTCGCCGGCGCGCTCGGCGTGCATCGCCACCAGCCACGGCGCGATCACGAACGTGCCGACCACCGCCGGCAGCGCGAGGATCCCGACCGCGGTCGCGACGCACACCAGCCCGAGGAGCACGCCGACCGTCGTCGACGCCCACGCCAGGTGGGACAGCGACGTGCGGGCGTCGAAGACGTCGCCATCCCGCATGAGCCGCCGCGCCACAAGCAGCGCGCTCAGGCCGACGAGGCCGGGCAGCGCGAGCGGGGCGGCGAGGTAGAGCAGCGCGTTCGACCGGGTCGACAGCGCGAGCACGACGGCGCACGCCGCCGGCAGCACGGCGAACCCGCCGCCGATCGCGATCAGCGCCGCGCCGGTGCGGCGCTCGCCGCCCTGGGCCTCGAGCGCGCGCATGGCGCCGAGCCGCCGCGTCGCCACGGCGATCCCGACGGCGATCGGCCACGCCAGGCCGGTCAGCGTGACGACCCACGCCGCCCCGACGGAGGTCTCGCGCGCGAGCGCGGCGAGCAGCACGGTGTGCAGGACCGCGACGCCGACGTAGATCTCCACCGCCCGCGCGCCGCGACCGTCGAGGCGCCACAGCGCGCGCCCCGCGAGCGCGTGGGCCGCCAGCCGGGCGATCGACGCGAGCACCGTCGCGGGCCCGAGCGGCGCGCCGGCCTCGACGGCGAACGCCAAGGTCATCACCAGCACGCTCGTGCCGACGACCGAGGCGAGCAGCATCATCACCAGGCCCAGGCTGGTCGCGCCACGATCCGACGGCTGCCCCGGGGCGGCGAGCTCGACGATGCGCGGGGTCTCGGCGGCGGGCACCTGCACGACCCTTCGATGGTGTCACACGGCGGGCAGTCTCACCACGAACGTCGCGCCGCCCCCCGGCGTCGGCTGGTGGCAAAGATCGCCCCCCATCGCCTGGGCCAGGGTACGCGACAGCGCCAGCCCCAGGCCGAGCCCGGCCGGGCCGTCGGCGGCGACGCCGCGGGCGAACGGGCGGAACAGCTGGCGCGCCGCCGCCGGGGACAGCCCGGGGCCGGCGTCGCCCACGGCGATCGTCGCGGCGTCGCCGTCGCGCGCCGCGCGCACGACGATCGTCCGGTCGGCCGCGCCGCGGCCGTACTTCTCGGCGTTGTCGAGCAGGTTGCCGACGATCCGCGCGACCGCGTCGTCGTCGGCGCGGACCCGCACCGGCGCGTCCGGCAGCTCGACCTGCAGCGCGCACCCGGCGCGCTCGAGCTGCGGCCGCGCGCGCTCGACCGCCGCGGTCACGACCTCGCCGAGGTCGCGCTCCGCCACGGTCACGGCGAGCCCGCCGCGCTCGAGCCGCGAGAAGTCGAGCACGTTGGTGACGACGCGCCCCAGGCGCGAGGCCTCCTCGGACATGCGCCGCGCGTAGTCGCGCGCGCGCTCCGGGTTGCCGAGCCCGTCGGCCAGCATGTCGCCGTAGAGCTGCAGCCCGGCGAGCGGCGTGCGCAGCTCGTGCGCCGCGGCCGCGGCGAACCGCGCGCGCTGGCGCGCCGCGCGCTCGGCCCGCGCGACCAGCAGCACGACCAGCGCGCCGCACGCCAGCGCCAGCGTCGCGGTCGGCACGAACCGGACGAGGAACGCGCGGGCGACGCCGTCGGCGCGCGCCTCGGCCGCGGCGCGCGCCGCCGCGTCGTCGACGACGACGTGCCAGTCCTCGGCGCCGAGGTCGAGCGGCGCGGCGGCCGCGCCGGGCGCGGGCGCGCCGGGCACGACCGTCGCCGCGGGGTCGCGCTCGGTCACCAGCTCGCGCGCGGTGTCGACGGTGACGACCAGGCCCTGGGTCAGCGTGCCGTCGGGCGTGTCGACGCGGCGCACCGCGACCAGCGCGGGCGCGCCGGCGATCTCCGCCGCGCGCCAGTCGAGCGGCGCGACCGTGACCGCGACGCCGTCGAGCGCGGGGTCGCGGGCGGCGTCGAGGCGGGGCGGCGGCGCGGCGACCTGCTGCTGCACGTCGCGCTGCTGGCGGAGCTGCGCGGGATCGACCGCCTGCCCCGACTTGGTCTGCTGGTAGACCTGCTGCGAGTAGGCGTTCTGCAGGTAGGCCTGCTCGTCGAGCACCTCGACGCGCGGGTTGCCGCGCGGGTTGGCCTTGCCGGCCTTCTGGATCGGCCCCGGGCCAGGAGACGGATCCGCCAGCGCGACCGCGACGCCGTCGCCGCCGTCGGCGCGCAGCGCGGGCGCCGCGGCCGCGAGCGCGTCGCGCAGCCGGACGTTGTCCGACACCGCGACGATGTTGAGCTCGGGCACGTCCTCGTTGAGCGTCGGCAGCGACACGCGCCCGGCGGCGTCGAGCTGGAAGTGCGCGGCGATCAGCGGATCGTCGGGCCCGTCGGCCAGCGGCGACGGCGCGACCGAGGCGCCGGCCGCGGCGCCGCGCGGATCGTGGAACAGGCTCTGGTAGTGGTAGTAGGGCCGGCCGTCCTCGCGGCGGCGCACGTCCTCGAGCCGCGCCGCCAGCTCGCCGGCGAGCGCGCGCGCGGTCCGCTCGGCCTCGGCGCGCGGCGCCGCGCGCGCGGCGGCCTGCTCGGCGCGCACCCCGCTCCACCCGCTCGACAGCCACGACCCGAGCAGCGCCACCAGCAGCACGGCGGTCAGCGCGGCGGCCGCCACCGGGCGCGTCACGGCAGGCCCCACGCGTAGCCCGCGCCCTTGACCGACACGATGATCTTCGGCGCGCCGGGGTCGCGCTCGACCTTCTTGCGCAGCACCGCGATCGCCATGTCGACGGCGCGCGTCGCGAGGTCGCCGCGCTGGCCGAACACCTGCTCGAGGAGCTCGCCGCGCGACACCACGCGCCCCTTGTGGCGGTGCAGCCAGCGCAGCACGCCGACCTCGCGCGGCGTCAGCGCGACCCGCGCGTCGCCGCGCACGACCACGAGCCGGGACAGATCGAGGATCGCGCCGTCGACGTGGAGCTCCTCGATCACCTCGACCGGGGCGCGCCGCCCGAGCGCGCGCACCCGCGCCAGCAGCGCGCGGGCCGAGAACGGCTTGATCACGTAGTCGTCGGCGCCCTCGCCGAGCCCCGCCACCTGGTCGTTCTCCGAGGCGCGCGCGGTCAGCATCAAGATCGGCATGCCGGGCCGCGCGGCGCGCAGCCGGCGGCACACCTCGATCCCGTCGAGCTTCGGCAGCATCAGGTCGAGCAGCACGACGTCGTACGGCGCGGCGAGGCCGGCCTCGACCGCGGCGAGCCCGTCGCCGACGGCGGTCACGTCGTGGCCGTCGCCACCGAGCAGATCGACCAGGCCGTCGCGCAGGCTGGCCTCGTCCTCGACCACGAGGATGCGCATCGCCTCCAGGATGACACCGGCGCCCGCGCGTGGTGTCAGCCCGATGTAAGGAACCCTCCGAGGCCGCCGCCGCAACGCGGGCGAGGTCGCTTACGATTGTTGCGACCAAGCTCGTGATCCCGGCCGCCTCTGGCATCATGGGAGGAACTGCCGATGTCGACCGTCGTTGGAGCGACGCCGAGGTCGCCGGACGTGCCCACCCAGCGCACGTCTCGCGCGGCGCAGGGCGTCCGCGATCCCGAGGGCACGTCCCAGACGGTCGCGCCCGTCACCGAGGACGTCGCGCGGACCGACCTCGACGCGATGGACGAGCTCGACCACAACGTCCTCGACTGGGAGATCGCGGCGTGCCGCACGCTGACCCTGGGCATCGCGTCGGCGATGATCATGGTGCTGTGCCTGCAGCCGTTCATCGGCTGGACGCTGATGGCGGCGGAGCTGGCGTGCTGCACGATCGCGCTGGTCCACGTCCGGATGGCCCGGTTCGTCCTCGGCCGGCTCGACGCGCGCCGCGACCGCGCCCGCCTCGAGCGGCTGCGATGGATCGCGGTGACGCTCGAGAGCACGTTCGGCACGGTCGCGCTGCTCGTCGCCTTGCGGATCAAGGGCGCGGCGTGGGCGGCGGCGAGCCCGCTGGTCATGGTCTACCTGCTCGGCGTCGTCGCGTCGTCGTTCCGGCTGCGCGCCAGCCTCGTGCTCTACGCCGCGGCGCTGGCGATCGTGCAGTGGCTCGTGCTGTTCCACGGCGTGATCGCGCCGCGCCTCGATCCCGCCGCGGTCGACGCCTCGCCGGCGCTCCAGGCGTGGTCGGCGTGGGAGCGCGCGTTCTGGATCGGCATGATCGGCGCGCTGCTCGCGGTCTCGACCCAGCGGCTGCGCGCGCTGGCGCTGGCGTCCACCGCGCAGCGCCAGCTCCGCCGCCACCTCGTCCACGAGCTCGAGCGCCTGGTCTCGCCCGACGTCGCCAGCCGCGTGCTCGCCGGCCGGCTCGAGCCGGGCCAGTCGGAGCGCCGCTACGTCACCGTGCTGTTCTGCGACCTGCGCGACTTCACGGCGCTGTGCGAGCGCCGCCGCGCCGAGGACGCGCTCGACGTGCTCAACGCGTTCTACGAGCGCGCGTGCGTGATCATCCGCGCCCACGGCGGGCACGTGAACAAGTTCCTCGGCGACGGCCTGCTCGCGATCTTCGGCGCGCCCGAGCGCCACAGCCACCACGCGCGCGCCGCGCTCGACGCCGCGCGCCAGCTCGTCCGGGCCTCGGACGAGCTGCGCCGCGAGGGCGGCGTGTGGGCCGACCTGCAGGTCGGGATCGGCCTCGACACCGGCGACGTCGTCACCGGCGCGCTCGGCTCGCCCGAGCGCCTCGAGTACACCGCGATCGGCGCGACCGTGAACCGCGCGGCGCGGCTGCAGGCGCTGTCGACCTCGACCGGGCGCGGCATCGTGCTGAGCGCGCGCACCGCGACCGAGCTCGACGACCCCGACCAGCTGCTGCCGCTCGGCGAGGCGAAGATCAAGGGCGTCGATCGCCCGATCCGGATCTACACGCCGCGGTGAGCCGCGCGCCCGGCGCTCACCACGGCGTCGGCTTGTAGTCCTTGAGGAACAGGCCCCAGACGTTGCGCCCGGTGTTCACGCCGTCGAGCCACGGGTCGACGATCCGCGCCGCGCCGTCGACGATGTCGAGCGGCGGCGAGAACCGGTGGATCTCGACCTTGCGCTTCGCGATCTCGGCCGGGTCCTCGTCGGTCACCCACCCGGTGTCGACGCTGTTCATGTGGATCCCGTCGCGCACGTAGTCGATCGCCGAGGTGCGCGTCATCATGTTGAGCGCGGCCTTGGCCATGTTGGTGTGCGGGTGCTTGTCGGTCTTGAACCGGCGGTAGAACTGGCCCTCCATCGCCGAGACGTTGACGACGTGGGCGTCGCGCGTCGGGACCTTGGCCAGCAGCGGGCGCAGCCGCGCGTTGAGCACGAACGGCGCGATCGCGTTGACGAGCTGGACCTCGAGCAGCTCCGCCGTCGGCACGTCGGCCAGCGCCATCCGCCACGAGTTGGACTCGCGCAGGTCGACCTGCTGGAGGTCGGCGTCGAGCTTGCCGGCGGGGAACAGGTGGTTGCCGCGGTCGAGGTCCTCGGCGAGCAGCGGCAGCTGCGACAGCATCGCCGAGCGGAACATGCCCGTCGCCGGCGCGCCCGTCGCCGCCAGCGCACCGCCCGCGTCGCCACCGGCGTCCGGCAGCAGGCGATCGGCGCGCAGCGCCTCCCACCGCTCGAGCGGGCGCTGGACGTCGCGCGGCAGCGCGCCGAACGGCTCGTGCTCCGCCTCCATCAGGTGGCCGTAGAACCCGCTCGGCCGGCGCACCGTCTGGCACGCGTTGTTGATCAGCGCGTCGAGCCGCGGCAGCGTGGCGAGCAGGTGCGCGCACAGCGCCTCGATCGACGGCGTGTGGCGCAGGTCGACGCCGTAGACGTGGCAGCGATCGATCCACGCCGACGCGTCGGCCTCGGCGGCGAACCGCCGCGCGGCGTCGCGCGGGAACCGCGTCACGACGACGACCTCGGCGCCGGCGCGCAGCAGCTTGATCGCCGCCTGGTAGCCGATCTTGACCCGCGCGCCGGTGACCAGCGCGACCCGCCCGCGCAGGTCCGCGGTCTGGTTGCGCTTGCGCCAGTTGAGCTCGGCGCACTCGGCGCACATCTGATCGTAGAAGAAGTGCAGGTCGTGGAAGTCGACCTTGCACACGTAGCAGTGGCGCGGCTCGACCACGCGGGCGCCGGGCGCGGCCGGCGGCGACGCGTCGGCCGCCTCCTCGCGCCGCGCCTCGGCCGCCTCGGCCGCCTCCTCGCGCCGCGCCTCGGCCGCGGCCCACGCGTCGTCGCCGGCGCCGTCGGGACCCGGGGCGTCGGCGAGCAGCGCCTCGACCGGCAGCTTCGGCATCGCCACCGCCTCGCGCGGCGTCACGAACACCGGCGCCTTGCGCAGCGCGCGGATCCCGGTCGACTCGAGCACCGCCTGGTCGGCGTCGCGGCGCGCGTCGTTCTTCTGGCGGACGAGGCGCTTGCTCAGCGCCTTGCGCGCGTAGCGGTCCGGCCGCGAGATCGCGCCCGCGGCGATCACGAGGCGCCGGCGCGTCGGCTCGTCGATCTCGGCGAGCAGCCGCAGGTCGCGGGCGAGCGCCTCGAGCAGGTCGACCACGGCCGCCGCGCCGTCGCGCGCGCGCGCGCGCGCCTCGTCCGTGACGGGCGCACGGGGATCGGCGTCATCGTCGTCGGCGAGGATCAGGTCGGACGGGGACAGCTCGGACACGGCGCGTGCCTACCACGCCCCAGCCCGGGCGTGTAGCCGTCCAGACCGGCGCGCCCGGCGGGACGGCCCGCGAGATTTGCGTATAGTGCGCGCCATGTCGCGCCCCTGGCCCGCGCTCACCCTCGCCGCCACCGTCGCCGTCGTCGGCGCGGGCGCGGGCGCGGGCACGGCCGCGTGCGGCGGGCCCACCCGCCCGCCGGCGCCGGCCCCGGTCGAGCCGGTCGTCGCCGAGGGCCTGCGCGCGACGATCCAGTGGACCTCGTACGGCGTCCCGCACGTCACCGCCGACGACCTCGCCGGCCTGGGGTTCGGGCAGGGCTACGCCACCGCCAGGCACCACGTGTGCGTGATCGCCGACCAGATCCTGCGCGCGACCAGCCAGCGCGCGCGGTGGTTCGGCCCCGGCCCCGACGACGCCAACCTCGACAGCGACTTCTTCCACCTCCAGCTCGGCGTCGCCGACCGCGCGCGCGAGGTGCTCGCGTCGATGTCCGACGACGCGCGCGAGGTGCTGCGCGGCTGGGTCGCCGGCTACAACCACTACCTCGCCCGGACCGCGCCCGGCGATCGCCCGGCCGCGTGCCGCGACGCCGCGTGGGTCACGCCGATCGACGAGCACGCGCTGGTCCAGCTCCACGTCGGGCTGGCGACGGTGGCGTCGAGCCGGCTGTTCGCCGCGCAGATCGCGAACGCCGCGCCGCGCGACCAGAAGCTGATCCGCGCGCCGCTGCCGCCAGGCGCGCCGCCGGCCGACCTCGGCTCCAACGGCTGGGCGATCGGCGGGGACCGCACCGAGCACGACCACGGCCTGCTCGTCGCCAACCCGCACTTCCCGTGGGAGGGCGAGCTGGCGTTCACCGAGATCCACCTGACGCTGCCCGGCGAGCTCGACGTCTACGGCGCGACGCTGCCGGGCGTGCCGATGGTCGGCATCGGGTTCACCCGCCACCACGCCTGGACCCACACGTTCTCGGCGTCGAAGCGGTTCCTCGTCTACCGGCTGCGCCTCGACGCCGCCGACCCGCGGCGCTACGTCCGCGACGACACGACCGTCGCGATGATCGGCCGCGACCTCGAGATCGAGGTCGCCGACGGCGCCGGCGGGACGCAGCCGGTCCAGCGCCGGCTGTACCGCAGCGTCCACGGGCCGATCGTCGACTCGTCGTTGACGCCGTGGGATCCGGCGGCGCGCACCGCGTTCGCGCTGCGCGACGTCGCGCTCGACGCCGGCTCGGTCACCGACCTCTACCTCGGGTTCGCCCGCGCGAAGAGCATCGACGAGTTCCGCGAGGCGCTGGCGCGGCACGCCACGCCCTACCTCAACACGCTCTACGCCGACGTCGATGGCCAGGCGCTCTACGCCGACGGCTCCAGCGTGCCGAACCTCAGCGACGCGGCGCTCGCGGCGTGGACGCTCGCGCGCAAGGCCGTGCCCGAGATCGAGCTGGCGTGGCAGCTCGGCGCGGTCGTCGTCGACGGCAGCTCGTCGCTGTTCGACCTGATCACCGACGACCCCGCGGCGCCGGGCGCGGTGCCGCGCGCGGCGGCGCCGGAGGTGCTGCGCCGCGACTTCGTCATGAACGCCAACGACAGCTGGGCGTTCACCCACCCGGACGTGGCGCGCGACGCCGCGGGCGGCGGGTTCTCCCCGCTGTACGGCGCGGCCGAGGGCACGCCGTCGGCGCGGACGCTGATGAACCTGCGCCTGTTGACGGAGAAGTCCGTGACCGGCGGCAGCGGCCCCGACGGGCTGTTCACCCGGGCCGAGGCGGCGCGGGCGATCCTGAGCAACCGGTCGTTCACGGGCGAGCAGCTGCGCGACGAGGTGCTGGAGCGGTGCGAGGACGAGGTGACGAGGAGGGTGAAGGCGGAGGCGAAGGGGAAGGCGAAGGCGAAGAAGGGGAAGGGGAAGGGGAAGGGGAAGGGGAAGAAGACGGGCACGGGCACGGGCACGGGCACGGGCACGGGCACGAGCGCCAGCCTCGAGCCGCTGTGCCTGCGGCTCAAGGGCTGGGACCTGGCGTTCGACGTCGACAGCCAGGGCGCCGTGCTGTGGCGCGAGCTGATGGGCGTGCTCGCCACCGACGGCGTCATCCCGTGGGATCGCGAGTACGACCCGCAGGCGCCGTCGACGCCGTCCGGGCTGCCGCCGGCGCCCGGCGGCGCGGACCCGCTCGCCGGCGCGATCGAGGCCGCGGCCGACGCGCTCGCCGCGCGCGGCCTCGACCTGCGCGCGACCAACCCGCCGCTCGGCGACGTCCAGCGCGCCGCGATCGGCGGCAGGATCGCGGTCCCCGGCGGCACCGAGCTCGACGGCGTCGCCAACAAGGTCCAGTGGGTCGAGTGGAACGGCACGCTGCTGCCGCGCGCCGACAAGGGCGACGCGCCCTACCCCGTCAACTACGGCACGAGCTGGGTGATGGCGGTCGAGCTGCTGCCGACCGGCCCCGTCGCCGACGTGCTGATGACCTACGGCCCGGGCGCCGACGGCGCGCCCGGCGACGACCAGCTATCCATGTTCGCGCGCGGCGCGCTGCGCCCCGCGCTGTTCGAACCGGCGGCGATCGCCGCCGACCCCCGGCTCGAGATCGAGGAGATCGCCTCACCATGACCCTCCGCAGTCGCCTCAAGGGGCTCGCGATCGGCGCGTTCGTCGGCACGCCCGGCCAGGCCGTCCGCGACGCCGCCGCCACCGCCGCCCGCGTCCTCCGCCGCCAGGCCCGCCGCGTCGACTTCTTCCACGACCCCGCCGATCCGTGGAGCTACCTGACGGCGCAGGCGGTCGCGCGCCTCGCCGACCGATATCCCGTCGAGTGGGCGATCCACATCGTCTCGGCGCCCGCGTCGGACGTCGACGCGCAGCCGGCGCTGCGCGCCCGCCACGGCGTGCGCGACGCCGCCGAGCTCGCCGCGTTCTACGACGTCGAGTTCCCGGGCAAGAAGCCGCCCGACCCGAGCGGGCTCAAGAAGGTGTGCCAGGTGCTGATCCGCGACCGCCCGTTCGCGGACCAGCTCGCCGCCGCGATCGCGCTCGGCGACGCGATGTGGAGGAACGATCAGAAGGCGCTCGACGCGCTGATGGGCCAGTACGGGCACGAGGCCGCCGGCGCGATCGCGCCGATCCTGGCGTCGAACTACGCGGCGCTGCGCGAGCGCGGCCACTACCAGGGCGCGATGCTCGCGTTCGGCGCCGACTGGTACTGGGGGATCGACCGGCTGCCGTACCTCGAGCGCGAGCTCGCGGCGGAGCTCGGCGTGTCCGCGGCGCCGGCGGTGACGCCGCGGGCCGAGGCGCGCGCGCCGGCGCGGCTGGTCGCGACCGATCGCGTCCCGCTCGAGCTGTGGTTCTCGTTCCGCTCGCCCTACGCCTACCTCGCGCTCGACCGGATCGCGGAGCTGTGCGAGCGCTACCCGATCGACCTCACGCTGCGCCCGGTGCTGCCGATGGTCGAGCGCGGCATCCCGGCCCCGACGATCAAGCGCCTGTACATCGTGCGCGACGCCAAGCGCGAGGCCGACCGGCTCGGCATCCCGTTCGGCACCCTCGCCGACCCGCTCGGCGCCGGCGTCGAGCACTGCATGGCGATCGCGCGCCACGCGATCGCGCGCGGCCAGGGCCTGGCGTTCCTGCGCTCGGCGGCGCGCGGGATCTGGGCCGAGGCGCGCGACGTCGCCGACTACGTCGACCTGCGGTTCGTCGTCGAGCGCGCCGGGCTCGACTGGGACGAGGCGCGCGCGGCGATCGCCGACGACGGGTGGAAGGCGTGGGCGTCGACCGCGGCCGCGGACCTGGAGACGATCGGGCTGTGGGGCGTGCCGAGCTACCGCGCCGGCGAGTGGACCGGGTGGGGCCAGGATCGGCTGCCGATGCTCGAGGACCGGCTGCGCCGCCACGTCGCGGCGGTCGCCGCGGGCGCGGCGGCTGCCGGGGCCGCCGGCGAGGAGCCCGCCGCGACCGTATGAGCTGGGCCGAGCTTCGCCGCCGGCTGCCGTCGTGGCAGGCCGCGTTCATCGCCGCGTTCGTGACGCTGCAGGTGGTCGGGCCGATGCACTACTACTGCGTGCGCAAGGACAAGCACGACGAGCGGTTCGCGTGGCGGATGTTCTCGCCGATGCGGATGCTCGACTGTGGCAGCAGCGGGCGGCAGGACGGCGGCAAGGTCGAGTTCACCGTCGACGGCGCGCCGGTGGCGCTGGGCAAGATCTTCCACGAGGGGTGGATCACGATCGCGCGGCGCGGCCGGATCGAGGTGATCGAGGCGATGGGCCAGCGGCTGTGCGAGCTCCACCCGGGGAAGGAAGTGAAGGTCGACCTGGTGTGCGTCGAGGTCGACGGGCGGCGCGAGCAGCGCGGCGGCTTCGACCTGTGCAAGGTGCCGGAGATCTAGGCGGCGACGGTGGCGAAGAAGCACGGACAGCATCGCGGGCAGAAGGCGAAGGCGCGGCCGATGCCGATCCCGCCGCGCGCGGCGGCGGAGCCGGGCAGCGGCACGGGCGCGGGCAGCGGCGCCGGAGCGGGCACGGCCGAGAAGGCCGCGCCGCGGCGACCGAGCTGGTGGTTCGACCTCACGATCGACCGCGACCACCTCGCGGTGCTGCGCTTCGCGTTCTTCGCGCTGCTGGCGGTCGACGCGTTCCTCCAGCTCAGCCACGCGCCGCGCTACGGCGCCGGCGACTTCAACGTCCCGCACTTCGCGTGGCTGCCGCTGCCGGCGCCGTCGCGCACGGCGATGGTCGTGATCGACCTGACGATGACGTACCTGTTCGCGCTCGCCGCGCTCGGGGTCGCGACCCGGCTGGTCGTGCCGCTCGGCGCGGCGCTGTTCAACTACGCCTACTTCGTCAGCCAGCTCGACTCCTACCAGCACCACTACCTGGTCGCGATGCTGCTGATCATCGCGTCGTTCATCCCGTGGCACGCGCGGACGCCCGAGGTGCGGTCGTGGGCGCTGCGGCTGTTCACCGTGCAGCTCGCGCTGCTCTACCTGTGGGCGGCGCTGGCCAAGCTCGAGCCGCGCTGGCTCGACGGCAGCACGCTGAAGCTCCAGCTCCGCCCCGCGTGGATCCGCGACCTCGTCGGCGATCACTGGGCGCTGGTGGCGAAGGCGGTGATCGTCGGCGAGCTCGCCGTGGCCGGGCTGTGGCTGTGGCGGCGCGGCTGGCTGCTCGCGCTGCCGCTCGGCGTCGGCTTCCACGTCTCGGTCGAGCTCGCCGAGTTCAAGATCGGCCAGTTCTCCTACATCATGATCGCGATCTACACGCTCGCCGTGCCGACGGCGATCGCGGCGTGGCCCGCGCGCGCGCTCGGGCGCGTGACGGCGCGGCTGCCGCGCGGCGCGCTGCCGGTGGCGATCGGCGCGCTCGCGCTCGCGCTCGCCGCCGGCGCCGGCCTGCTCGTGGCGGCGCCGCTCGGCGGCGGCGCCGCCGTGATCGCCCTGACCGCCGCCGTCGCCGTCGCCGCGCTCGCGCTCGACCGGCGGTGGGCCGTGGGCGTCGCGCACGTCGTCGGGTGCGCGGCGATCCTCACGCTCGGCCACGTCACCGACCAGGCCGTCGATCACTACCGGCTGTGGGCGGGCTCGGCGAACCGGCTGGGCAAGCCGGCCGAGGTGCGGCAGGCGGCCGAGGCGCTGATCGCGCTCGACTCGGTGAGCGGCCCGGGTCGCTACTACCTCGGCGCGCTCGCCTACGACGCCGGCGACCTCGACGCGGCGCTGTCGCACTTCCGGCTGGGGCAGCGCGGCGATCCGCGCTCGCCGCGGCTGCACGTCGGCGAGGCCAGGGTGCTGCTCGCCCGGGGCGACCGGGCCGGCGCGCGCGCCGCGGCCGAGCGCGCGCTCGCGCTCGATCCGAAGCACCGCGAGGCGCGGTCGATCCTGGTCCAGACGCGCGGCGAGACCCCGGCGCCTCCGCCGGGATCGGGCGCGGGCGCGGACGCCGAGTCCGACGTCGACGGAGAGCGCGACCGTGAGTGACGACGCGCTCACCGGGACCAGCCAGGCCGCGCGCGCCGCCCGCGCCGCCCGCGCCGGCGAGATCCTCGAGGCGCTGTTCCCGGCGCCCGCGATCCCGCTCGACCACGGCGATCCGTTCCAGCTGCTGGTCGCGGTCGTGCTGTCGGCGCAGACGACCGACGCGCGCGTCAACCAGGTCACGCCGGCGCTGTTCGCGCGCGCCGCGACGCCGGCGGCGATGGCCGCGCTGTCGGAGCG
The DNA here is from genome assembly GCA_011526095.1 of Myxococcales bacterium. Taxonomy (GTDB): domain Bacteria; phylum Myxococcota_A; class Polyangia; order Haliangiales; family Haliangiaceae; genus WYBA01. The sequence goes on from WYBA01000016.1 coordinate 36,638, forward strand.
GGAGATCCTCGGGTTCATCCGCAGCTGCGGGCTGGCCCCGGCGAAGGCGAAGAACCTGCGCGCGCTGGCGCGGCTGATCACGGAGCGGCACGGCGGCGAGGTGCCGCGCAGCTTCGAGGCGCTCGAGGCGCTGCCCGGCGTCGGCCACAAGACCGCGAGCGTGGTCATGGCGCAGGCGTTCGGCGTGCCCGCGTTCCCGGTCGACACCCACATCCACCGGCTCGCCGGGCGGTGGGGGCTGTCGCGCGCGCGCACGGTCGAGGAGGTCGAGCGCGACCTCAAGGCGCTGTACCCGCCGGCGCGGTGGAACGCGCTGCACCTGCAGATCATCCACTTCGGGCGCGCGCACTGTCCGGCGCGCGGACACGATCCGGACGCGTGCCCGATCTGCGCGTGGGCGATGTCGCCGGCGCAGCGGCGGCGCGAGCGCGCGGCCGGGCGGTTGCCGGCGGCGCGCGCCCGGGCCACGCTGGGCGGGCGCGCCCGGAGCGCGCCGCGATGACCGCCCTCGACCTCCACCTGATCGGCTGGGACGACACGCTCGCCGCCGCCGCCGCCGCGCACGACGCGGCGCTCGCGCCGGCGCGCGTGACGGTCGCGCACCGCGGCGCCTACGAGATCGCGACCGCGGAGGGTCCGGCGTGGGCCGAGCTGCGCGGCAAGGACTACTTCGAGGCGCGCGACAAGCGCGCGCTGCCCACGGTCGGCGACTGGGTGCTGGTGCGACGCGAGGGCGGCGGGCTCGCGATCATCGAGGCGCTGCTGCCGCGGCGGTCGGTGCTGGTGCGCGCCGCGGCGGGCGAGCGGGTCGAGCCCCAGCCGATCGCCGCCAACGTCGACGTCGCGTTCGTCGTGACCTCGGCCAACCAGGACCTCAACCCACGCCGGCTCGAGCGCTACCTCGCGACCGCCGAGGCCGGCGGCGTCGCGGTCGTGATCGTCGTCAACAAGCTCGACCTGGTCGACGACCCGGAGCCGGTGCTGGCGCGCGCCGCGGCGATCGCCGGCGGGCGCGCCGTCGTCGGCGCGTGCGCGACGCGCGGCGACGGCGTCGACGCGCTGCTCGCGCACCTCGGGCGCGGGCGCACCGGCGTGATGATCGGCAGCTCCGGCGTCGGCAAGTCGACGCTGCTCAACGGCCTGCTCGGCCGCGCGGTCCAGGACGTCCAGCCGGTGCGCGACGACGACGACCGCGGCCGGCACACGACGACGCGGCGCGAGCTGTTCCTGCTCGGCGAGGGCGGCGCCGCCGGCGTGCTGATCGACACGCCGGGCATGCGCGAGCTCAAGCCGTGGGCCGACGACGACGCCGAGGCCGACGAGGCGCTCGCCGGCGGGTTCGACGACGTCACCGCGCTCGCCGCCGGCTGCAAGTTCCGCGGCTGCACCCACGACCACGAGCCCGGCTGCGCGGTGCGCGACGCGGTCGCGCGCGGCGCGCTGCCGGCGGAGCGCCTGGCGAGCTGGGGCAAGCTGCAGCGCGAGCAGGCGAGCGAGGTCGCGCGCCGCGACGAGGCCGGGCGCCGCGAGGAGCGACGGCGCGGCAAGATCCTGTCGCGCGCGATCCGCGCGCACTTCCGCGACAAGGACCACAAGAAGTAGGCAGCCGGGCGCGTGGCGCGGCCGTGGTACCGTGCTCGACGGAGGACCCGATGGGCATCGACTACGTCATCGATCTGCCATGCGCCCCCAAGGAGGCGCTCGGCGTCGACGTGCTGGTGAGCCTGGTCAAGGCGAAGAGCCGCGCGGCGATGGTGCTGCGGCTCGCGCGCGACGGCGGCGACCACCGCCCGCCGGACCAGCTCACCTTCACGACCGTGCTCGAGACGCCCGAGGGAGTCGAGGAGCAGCAGGTCTCGGTCCAGCAGCTGATCGATCAGGCCGCGCCGCTCGACGCGCAGCGCGCGCACTGCGCGTCGTGCCCGGTCAACGGCGACGCCGAGGCGTTCGGCTGTTACCGGTCGATCTCGTACCCGGTGCGCGAGGCGGCGGAGGCGTGGCTCCTCGGGCGCCTGCCCGAGGACCTCGACAGCACCGCCGGGCGGTTCCTGACCCGCGCGATCGCCGACTTCGGGTGGAACGGCGCGCACGCGGCCGAGATGCGCGGCCAGGGCGACACGTTCTTCGAGAGCGACGAGGCGCTCGCGGTGCGGTGGGGCGAGCCGGGCGGTGGTGACGACGGCGACGACGACGACGGGTTCCAGGTCGACACCGACCAGGTGTTCGAGATGCTGTTCCACGTCGGGCACATCAGCCCCGCGCACGCGACGATGCTCGCGCTGTTCTTCGGCGTGCTGCCGCACGACCTCGACCTCGCGGTGCTCGGCTCCGACGACACGTGCCGGCGAGCCCTGGCGGCGGCGACGGTGCCGCGCGAGGCGGACGAGGCGATCGAGCCCCTCGCCGGCTTCCTGCGCGCGCTCGCGCAGGCCGCGGCGCACGACGTCCACGTCCTGATCGACGGCTGACGAGGCGCCGTGGAAGCATCGTGATCGAACGGCTGCGGCGCAGCGCGTGGAACTGGCTGCCGGCGTTCCTCGAGGTCGCCGAGCGCGGCAGCGTCGCGCGCGCCGCGGCGGCGCTGCACCTCACGCCGGCGGCGGTGTCGCGGACGCTGCGGCTGCTCGAGGACGAGCTGGGCCAGCCGCTGTTCGCGCGCGCGGGGCGCACGCTCGTGCTCAACCGCGCCGGCGCCGCGCTGCGCGAGGCGGTGCGCGGCGCGACGCTCGCGGTCGATCGCGGGCTGTCCGAGGTCAAGGGCGATCCGTTCGCGGGCCCGCTGCGCGTGGCGTCGCTCGGCGTGCTGACCGAGGAGCTGGTCGTGCCCGCGCTGGCGCGGGTCAAGCAGGCGCACGCGGCGCTCGTGCCCGAGCACCTCAACGTCGGCGCGGCCGAGGCGAGCGTGCTGCTCGCGCGCGGCCAGCTCGACCTGGCGTTCTACTACGAGGACCCGACCGTCGACGCGCTCGTCGTCGACCGGCTCGGCGCGCTCGGCGCGTCGGTGTACTGCGGGCGCGGCCACCCGCTGTGGGAGGTCGCGCGGCCGGCGCGCGCGGCCGTGCTGGCGCACGCGTTCTCGGTGCCACAGCTGGGCGACACCGGGCGCGTGCTGGACGGCTGGCCGGCGGACTGGCCGCGCACGGTCGGCATGCGGATCACGACGCTGCGCTCGAACCTCGAGGTGTGCCGCTCGGGCGCGCTGCTGACCGTGCTGCCCGACGTCACCGCCGCGCCCGCGATCGCGGCCGGCGAGCTGCGCCGCCTGCCGTTCGAGACCCTGCCCGAGATCCCCGTGTTCGCCGCGCGGACCCGCGCCGACCTCGCCGCCCCGCCGTCGCCGCCGTCGTGGACGGCGTCCGCGCCCGCCTGGCCGAAGTCACCCGGCCTGTCGCCGCCCTGCCCCGGCCCCCCCGCGCTCCGCCCGCCTCGCGTCGCCGGGCACGCCCCCGCCCCTGACGGTCCGGCCACGGATCCTGGTGTCACCCACCCGGATCCGTCCCGGTACTCCCGGCGATTCCGGGACGATCCCGGTGTCACCCACCCGGATCCGTCCCGGTGCTACCGGCAATACCGGGACGATCCCGGTGTCACCCACCCGGATCCGTCCCGGTACTCCCGGCGATTCCGGGACGATCCCGGTGTCACCCACCCGGATCGCAGGCCCCCCCGCCCCGGATCGCAGGCCCCCCGGCCCGCGCTCCCGGTGTCACCCACCCGGATCGCAGGCCCCCCCGCCCGCGCTCCCGGTGTCACCCACCCGGATCGCTAGCGCCGGGGAGCCCGGGGCTCAACGCCGGCTACGAAAGATCGCGGGGAGCTTGTGCCAGAGACCGCGCCGGTCCTCGTGCGGCGGCGTCGCGTCCCGCACGTCCACCACCGGCGTCGACGTCTGCGGATCGCCCGTGCGCAGCCCCATCCCGAGGCCGGCGCGCGCCTCGGTCACGCTCTTGGCGAGCGCGGTGTGCAGGTCCTTGCGCATCGTCGACTTCTTGAGCACCGTCCCGAGCTGCCGCGCGAACTCGCGCGCCGACGGGAACCGCTGCGCCGGATCCGGCGTCAGCGCCCGCGCCAGTAGCGTCGCCAGCTGCGCGGGCACGTCCGGGCGCACCGGCCGAAGCGGCTGCACGACGCAGTCGCGCACGCGCTTGTACGTCTCGAGGTCGGTGCCGCCGTCGAACAGCTTGCGCCCGACGAGCGCCTCCCAGATCACGGTCCCGCACGCGAACAGGTCCGACGACGGTACCGGCCGCCCGCCGGCCACGATCTCCGGCGACAGATACGCCATCTTGCCCTTCACCACGCCCGGATCGGTCGTCTCGTCCCGGCGGTCCGGAGCGAGCGCCAGCCCGAAGTCGATCACCTTGACCAGCCCGCGCGTCGTCAGCAGCACGTTGTGCGGAGACACGTCACGATGGACCACCGGCTGAGACTCCCCCGCCGGCCCGAGCCGCTCGTGCGCGGCGGCGAGCCCGCGCAGGATGCCGATCCCGATCGCCGTGACCAGCTCCCACTTCGTCTGCTCGCCGCGCTCGACGTGCCACCGGACCCAGCTGCCGAGGTCGACGCCCTCGACCCACTCCATGACCAGGAAGTAGTTCCCGTCCTCGGTGACGAAGTCCCGGGCCTCCGCGAGGTTGGGCGAGTCGAGCGCCGCGCCCAGCCGCGCCTCCTCGATGAACATCTTCACGTACGCGGGCTTCTCGGCCAGCGCGGTGTGCATCTGCTTGATCGCGACGACCCGCGTGAACCCGTGGTCGCCGAGGACCTTGCCGCGCCACACGTCGGCCATCCCGCCCCGCCCCGCGACCTCGATCAGCTGGTAGCGCCCGCCGATGACGGTCCCCGGCGCGGGATCGGGCGGTCTTGAACTCACCGCCACCGATGATGCCAGAGTTCGGGCGTCATGGGTCCTACGCCGTGATGTCCTTGCGCCGGAGCCACCACAGGCCCGCCCCCAGGAACAACACGATGAAGCCGCCACACCACGCGACGTCGTCCCAGAACCGGGCGGCGTCGAACGCGGCGTCGGACGGGTGCCAGAACCGGTAGAGCTCGTGCCAGAAGTTCATGTTCTTCGTCGGCAACGCGTCGCGCACGTCCTCGCTGATGATCTGGTCGGGGAGGCGCTGGATCACCGAGGAGATGAAGAACGCGCCGAGGGTGCCGACGTGGGCCACGACCGGCGAATCGGTCAGCGTCGTCAAGAACAGCGCGAGCGCGCAGATCACGAACAGCGAGGCGCCGGCGCCGAGCGAGACGACCAGGGTGGTGACGAGCCAGTCGGGGGACTCGACGACCCACGGCCCGGCCTTGCGGAACTCCCAGACGAACACCAGCAGGTCGCCGCCGCCGAACGCGATCGTCCCGACGAGCAGCGCCAACCCGACCAGGAAGAACACGTTGAGCTGCAGCCACACCCACGTCGCGATGATCTTCGCGACGTAGACGGTCGTGCGCGACGGCGGGCGCAACAGCAGCGCGCGCAGCGAGCCGTCCTTGGCCTCGCCCGCGAGCTGGCTGCCCCCGAGGGTCGCGGCGAGCAGCGGCAGCACCGCGAAGAAGCCGATGTTGAGCGTGAAGTGGGCGAAGAACGGGCCGTTGATCAGCGCCAGCGGGTCGAACGGCAGGCGCATGTTGCGCAGCGACTTGAACTCCGACAGCCCGAAGCCGATCAGCATCACGACGGTGAACACGAGCGACAGCACGAACCCCAGATACGAGGCGCGCTGGCGCGCGAGCTTGTACAGCTCCCAGCGCAGGCACCGGAGCAGCTCGCGGGCGCTCACGCGGCGGCCTCCACCATCTCCACGAAGACCTCCTCGAGGGTCGGGGCATCGCCGACGATCTCGCGGACACGGACGCCTGCGGCGACGAGCGCGTCGACGACATCGGCCGGATCGATCGCGCCGCGCGCGCCGTCGGCGGGGAGCCAGCCGGCGTCATCGGCGATCGTCAGCGGGACGCCGAACCGCGCCTCGACGACCTCCGCGGCGCGCGCGAGCGGCTCGGCGAGGATGCGGATCCGACGGCGCCCGTGCAGCAGCGCGGCCACCTCGCCCTCCCACCGCTTCTTGCCGCCCGCGAGGATCGCGCCGCGGTTGCACACCTGCTCGACCTCCGCGAGCAGGTGGCTCGACAGCAGCACCGTGAGGCCGTCGTCGACCGCGAGGCTGCGGACCAGCGCGCGCATGTCGCGGATCCCCATCGGATCGAGGCCGTTGGTCGGCTCGTCCAGCAAGATCAGCTCGGGCGCCGGCAGCAGCGCCGCGGCGATCGCGAGCCGCTGCTTCATCCCGTGCGAGTAGACACGCACCGGGTCCGAGGCGCGCGCGCGCAGCTCGACCCGGTCGAGCACCGCGTCGATCCGGCTCGCCGGGCACGGGCCGGTGAGGTCCGCCAGCATGCGCAGGTTGTCGCGCCCCGACAGGTAGCCGTAGAACGACGGCGCCTCGACGATCGCCCCGACCCGACGCAGCGCCGCGCGCGCGCGTGGACCGACGGGCTCGCCGAGGATACGCACCTCGCCGGCGGTCGGGTGGACGAGGCCGACGAGCATGCGCATCGTCGTCGACTTGCCGGCGCCGTTGGGGCCGAGGAAGCCGTAGACATCGCCGCGCTCGACGTCGAGCGACAGCCCGTCGACGACGGTGCGCTCGCCGTAGCGCTTGGTCAGGCCGCGGGTGGTGAGGACCAAGGTGAAGCGGGTGTAGCGCGAACCCGGACGGTGCGCACGGCGCGGCGGGTGCGTTACGCTGCGCGCGATGTCCACGGCCATGCGACGTAACCTCGGCGCCGCGCTCGGCGTCTGTCTGGGTCTGGCGGCGTGCGGGGGCGGCGAGTCGGCGCTGGACGCGGGCGCCGCACCCGACCTCTCGGTCGAGGCGGCCGGGCCATTTCCCGTCGGGACGACGCGGGGAGTGGTCGAGGACACCGCGCGCGGGCGGACGCTGCCGGTGCAGCGGTGGTACCCGGCGGTCGAGAGCGCGCGGGCCGAGGCCGAGGCCGGATTCGCGGTGGAGATGTTCGAGGACGAGCCGCGGCGCACGTCGTACGCGGAGCTGCTCGCGGCTGCGCCGGCCGGGTGCCCCAGCGCGCAGGCGCACGCCGCGGTCGACGCCGCGCCGGCGGCCGGGCCGTTCCCGATCGTCCTGTTCTCGCACTGCCACGAGTGCGTGCGGTTCTCGAGCTTCTCGGTGGCGGAGCGGCTGGCGAGCCACGGGTTCATCGTGATCGCGGTGGAGCACGTCGACAACGCGTTGTGGAACTACCTCGACGACACGGGCGTGCCGCTCGACGCCGACTTCCTGCCGGTGCGCGCCGCGGACGTCCGCGCGGCGCTGGACGCCTTCCTCGCCGGGGCGCCGGCGGAGGCCGACGCGGAGCGCATCGGCGTCATGGGCCATAGCTTCGGCTCGGTCACCGCGGGCATGGTCGCGCAGGTCGACGACCGCATCGACGCCGCGCTGGGCATCGCCGCGCCGATGGAGAACCCGCTGATCCCGGGTGTCACCCTCTCGGATCTCGACGTACCTCTCGCATTCCTCGTCGCGGTCGAGGACAACAGCATCACCGAGCTCGGCAACACCTTCATCCGCGACAACTTCGCGCAGGCGCCAGTACCGGCATGGAAGGGCGAGGTGCCCGACGCCGGTCACTGGTCCTTCAGCGACATGGTCGCGATCGCAGAACCGTTCACCGCGGGATGCGGCGACGACACGCGCCAGACCAACGGCGATCCGTTCACCTACCTGACGGCCACCGACGGCCGCGCGGTCGCCGCCGCGTGGGCGACCGCGTTCTTCAAGGCCACGTTGACCGACGACGAGGGCGCAGCGGCGTACCTCGAGGCCGGCCGGCTCGGCTTGACCGCCGAGCACCACGACTGAGCCAGCGATGCGTTCGAGTCCAGGCGTCAGCTCGCGGGCGCGGGCCCGACACCTGGCCAGGAAACGAACATGCCGGCCACCGGAAACGCCCCCGCAGGGAACATGGGCAAGGCGGACGCTCCGGCGGTGCGCAACGTCTCGGCTGCGGCGCGATAGGCCGCCACGAATGCGCGATACGCCCGTCGATAGATATCGCGCACCAGGCGCGTCGAGCCGTGGCAGAGCGGTGCGGGGCTGCGCTTCGGCGAGACGGGCCGCGCCTCGGGCGACATCTCGCAGACCGCAGCGACGCCGAGCACGATCCGCCCCAGCCTGCGGTTCACCTGCTTCGTCGCGCGCACCACATCCACAGCGAGCGCCCGATGCCGCGCGCGCAGCGCCGCCGCGTCCAGCCCCCGCCACGGCGGGATGGGCGCCAGCGCGATCTCGTAGGTCGTCGTGAACGTGGCGTCGGATGGCGTACGTCGCCGCCCGGCACGGCGCGCCTCGTCGCGGTGGTGCCAGGTCCCGATGAGGGGCGCCTCACCGACGAACGCCGGATAGGCGGATGCGCCGGGCCACTCCGACGGCGCGGCGACGAGACACTCCTTGCACCCCTGCGACAGCAGGTAGCCCAGCCTGTCCACCATCGAGCTCTCGTCGAGCACCCTGATCACCCTCGCGCGCTTGGCCCAGATGGGTCCGTTCGTGCCCCGGAGGCGCCCGATCTCGCGCGCCACGTTGCCGTTGACGAAGGAGAGGAACGACGACAAGCCGCTGCCGTTGGAAGACGAGAGCAGCATGTGGACGTGGTTCGACATGTACACGAAATAGTGCATTCGCACTTGCTTGTACGTATCGAGCGCGCGCCCGATGACGCCAAGGATGAGATCGCGCGACTCCGCGCACGGCCTGAGCCAGAACTGCTCGCGGATCGTCCGCGACGTCACCTCGTAGACAGCATCCGGTTCAAACCAGCGGAGCGGGTAACCCATGCGTGGCCCCCGGTTCAACCGACATGCCGGCCACCAATGGCGCAAGTCCTTGTCGCTCCGGGACGGGCAGAGCGCCGATGTCCGGTTCCGGCCGCATACCGGACGCCATGTCACTACCGCAGACACCCAACAGACTGTCAGCCAGACCGGGCCGCGTTGCGGCTGGCGCCCAAGCCGGGTGGCCAAGCCGGGTGGCCGGGTGGCCAAGCCGGGTGGCCAAGCCGGGTGGCTGACACCCGAGCAAGGCACCCAGGCCGGGCACAGCATCAGCCGGACTCGCCAGCACAATCCGGGTGGGTGACACCCGCGCCCGGGTGGCACAAACCGGGTGGGGGGCACCCGCGCCGCAGCACCCGCGCCGCAGCGCCGCACCCGCACAAACCCGGGTGGGTGACACCTGCGCCAGGCAGGTGACACCTGCGCCAGGCACCAGGCACAAGCCGGGTGGGTGACACCCGCGCCACCGGTGACACCCGCGCCACCGCACCCGCGCCGCAGCGCCGCACCCGCACAAACCGGGTGGGTGACACCTGCGCCAGGTGACACCTGCGCCAGGCACCAGGCACAAGCCGGGTGGGTGACACCCGCGCGCGCCGGTGACTCCCGCGCGCGCCAGGCACCAGGCACAAGCCGGGTGGGTGACACCCGCGCCAGGTGGGTGACACCCGCGCAGCAGCGCAGCATCAGCACCCGCGCAGCAGCAGCCGGACTACCGGTCCAGCCCGATCCGTCGCAGCAAGCCATCCACGACCTCGGTCAACCGCACGCGGTCGAGCAGGTCGTCCACGCGCGCCAGCCCGGTCACCGTGGCGAACCTGCGCAGCAGGTCGGCGGCCACGAACGCCTGATCCAGCCGCATCACCTCGAACAGGTGCGGCTTGCCCGCCGCGAACAGCCCGGCGTCGAGCCGCTTCCACCGCTCGAACTGCGCAGGCTCCTCGAGCGGATGGATCGGCACGCGCCCGCCCGCCATCGCGCCGTCGCGCTCGAGCACGCCGTTCACCGCGCGCTTGGCCGCCTCGCACGCGCCCTCCATCGACGCCAGGTCGGTGTGCGTGCGCACGTAGTCGGACGCCAGCACGAGGTTCGGCACCGCGGTCACCGCCTCCGGCCGCACCGCCCACGCCCCCGGAGGGTGCACCAGCAGCCGGCTCGCGTTCACCGGCGGCACGCCCCCGCCGTAGTCCAGGTCCGCGTCGAGGTGCCACGAGTGCAGCAGCGCGTCGTCGAGCACCTGCTCCTCGGCCGTGTCGCCGTTGAGCGCCGCCTTGAGCTGCGCCCACACCTCGCGCGCCACCTCGTCGCGCGTGCACGCCTTCGCCGGCTTGTTCACGAACAGCCCCGGCGTGTCCCAGTCCGACACGTCCACCGAGATCAACCCGCCCACCGAGCCATCCCCCCACCGCGTCCGGAACAGCCCGCCGTCGCGCCAGAACTGCGGCTGCGAGATCGACGTCAGCGCCCACGGCGAGTCCGGATAGAAGATGTGCCCCCGCACCAGCGGCACGTCCTCGTACAGGAAGTACTGGATCCCGACCATCCACGACACCAGGTCGTCCAGGCTCGCCCCGCGCAGCCGCGCCAGCACCGGATCCAGCGCCGCCAGCGCCGGCGTGATCAGCCCGTGCGCCACGTCGAGCGGCAGCGCCAGCACGTAGTGGTCGCCCGTCACCGCCGCCGCCGCCCCCGCGAACCGCGCGCCCGCGATCCGCCCGCTCGCGACGTCGAGCCCGACGCACGTCTGCCCCGCGTGCAGCGTCACGCCCGCCGCCACCAGCCGCGCCCGCCACGGCTCGAGCCACGCCTCCGTCGTCGGCCCGCCCATCGTCCGGTCGTTGGTCACGCCGCTCGACGCGTAGTCGAGGATGAGCTGCATCGACACCGTGCCGATCGTCCGCGCCGAGCCGCGCTTCGGATCCATCGCGACCATCGTCCGCGGCACCGCGCGCAGCTGCCGCTGGAACTTCGGCGAGTAGCGATCGCCCTGCAGGTAGTCCCACCAGCTCACGTCGTCGAGCTCGCCGACCCGCCGCGCGTCGCTCGTCGTGAGGAACTGCAGCACCTTGAGCCCGAACAGCGCCAGGTCCGCGGCGTCGAAGTCGAGCGTCTGGAAGAACAGCTCGAGCGCCTCGAGCACGTCGTACGGCCGGTCCAGCTTGCGCCGGTGGAACCGGAACCACGTGTCCTGGTCGATCAGCGCGATCGCGCTCTCGGTCGTCGGCTTGAGCCGCCCCGCCACGGTCCCACCCGGCACCGGCGTCCGCTCCATCATGTCGATCACGTGCTTGTAGAACCGCGGGTAGAAGCGGAACCCGTGCTCGCCCGGCAGGTCGGCGCGCCCGCCGGTGCCCGTCCCCGGCACCGGCTGGCTCCGCGCCTTGCCGCCCCAGCTCGCGCGCGCCTCGTACAGGTGCACGTCGTACCCCCGCTCCGCCAGCTCGTGCGCCGCGGTCATCCCGCCGACGCCGCCCCCGATCACGATCACCTTCTTCATCGCGCCTTCTTCCTCCTCGCGCCTCAGCTCACCGCGCCCGCGGTCATCCACGCCGCCGCGGCGCGCAGATCCTCGTCCACCGCGGCGCCGCGGAGCAACTTCCCGATCGCCGCGCGCTCGATCCGCCCGCCGCGCGCGCGCGCCGCCGCCTCCGCCTGCTCGAGCAGCTCGCGCGCCTCGCGCCGCCGCCCGCGCGCCGCCTCGGCCTGCGCCGCCAGCCGCCGCGCCGTGGGGGCGGAGTACGAGCCGCGGGCGCGCCGCCCCAGCCCGGCGGCCGCCGCCCGCGCCCGCTCCGCCGCCGCCGCCGCGTCGCGCCCGCCGGCCTGCGCGCGCCCGAGCTCCGCGGTCGCCGCGATCACGTCGCGCAGCGCCGCGACCGCCGGCAGCAGCGCCAGCCACTCGGCGCGCGCGACCACCGCCATCTCGTCTGCGACGCGCCGCGCCTCGTCCCACCGCGCCGTCGCCAGCGCGAGCTCGCCCTCGAGCGCGTAGCGGTACATCCGCGGCATCCCGCGCGCCGCCGCCGGATCGCGCGCCAGCGCGTCGAGCGCGACCGCGGCCTCGCCGGCGCGCCCGGCCGCGAGCAGCGCGCGCCCGCGGTACGACCCGATCAGCGCGCGCGTGAACAGATCGTCGGCCCGCGCCGCCTGCGCCTCGAGCAGCGCGAGCGCGCGCGCCGGCTCGCCCGCGTACAGCTCGCCGAGCGCGTGGTAGCTGCGCAGAAACGACGCCTCCCACGACCGCTCGAACCCGAGCTCGCGGCAGATCTCGTCCCCGCGCCCGTGCGCCGCCCGCATCTCGCCCCACGCGCCGCGCAGCGTCGCGACGATCCCCGCCGCGGCCTCGCACACCATCTCCGCGTACGGCTCGCGCGCCCGCCGCGTCAGCGCGACCGCGCGCGCCAGCAGCCCCTCGCCCGCGCGCCCGAGCGTGCCGGTCGCCAGGTACGCCGCGACCATCGCCAGCCCCATGCCCTCGCCCGCGACGTCGCCGCGCTCGCGCGCCAGCTCGATCGAGCCGAGCACGTACTCGAACGCCTCGACCGGGTACGGCGTGGACAGGAAGCTCGCGACGACGCGGTACGCGCCGGCGAGCACGTCGTCGCCGCCCCCGCCGGCGCGCACGCGCGCCGGTACGACGCCGCGCACGCGCGCCGGCACGGCGCCGCGCACGATCAGCCGCGCCGCGTGCAGCGCCGCGCGCGCCGCCCCCGCCGCGCCGCGCCCGCGCCATCGCAGCCCGCGCGGCGCGAGCAGGCCGTCGATCAGCACGAGCCCGGCGCCGACCTCGCCGAGCTTGAGCTCCGCCTCGGCCGCGCGAAGCAGCCAGCGATCGCGCTCGACGCCCGCGTGCTCGCCCGCGAGCGCGCGGCACGCCGCCGCCGCCTCCGCGAACTCGCCCGAGCACAGCAGCGCGTCCGCCGCCCGCGCCCGCGCCCGCGCCGCGTCCGCCGCCGGCAGCCCGAGCCGCAGCGCGCGCGCGTACCCGCGCGCCGCGTGCTCGAACGCGAGCTGCGCCATCGCGGCGTCGGCGGCGGCGAGCGCCCACGGCGCCGCGCGCGCCGGCTCTCCCGCGCGCTCCCAGTGGTGCGCGAGCGCCTCGCGCGCGGGGCGCTCGCCGGCGCGCGCCTCGAACCAGCCGGCGAGCCGCGCGTGCAGCGCGCGCCGCGGCGCCACCGCGAGCGCGTCGTAGGCGGCCACGCGCAGCCGCGCGTGGTAGTGGTCGTACGCGACCTCGCCCGGCTCGCCGGGCCCGGTCGGCGCGACGCGCAGCACGCGCTCGAGCTCGAGCCCGCGCAGCGCCGACTGCAGCGCCGCGGGATCGAGCGCGGTCACGTGGCGGAGCTGCGCGAACGACACGGCGCCGCCCGCCGCCGCGGCCGCGTCGGCGACCGCCCGCGCCGCGGCGTCGAGCCGGTCGAGCCGCCTCACCTCGGCGCCCTCCGCGCCGTTGCCCGTCCTCGCGGCCGCGCCGTCGCCCGCGAGGTCGACCTCGGTCGCGACGAGCTCGGCGAGGTACGGGCTGCCGGCCGCGGCGCGCACCACCCCCGCGATCGCACCGGCGTCCGCGCCCGGCGCGATCGAGCGCACCAGCTCGGCGAGCCGCCCGTCGTCGAGCGCTCCGAGCCGGAGGTGGCGCCCGTCGCGCTCCGCCCGCGCGATCAGCCCGGCGAGGGCGGGCGGCGCCTCGCCGTCCGGCCCGGTCGCGTAGCAGGCGATCACCAGCGCCGGCCACGCCGGCCCGGCGAGCAGGACCTCGAGCAGCTCGACGCTGCCGTCGTCGGCCCACTGCAGGTCGTCGAGCACGATCAGCGCCGCGCGATCGTCCACCACGCGGCGCAGTAGCTGCGCGAGCGCGGCGAACGCGCGCTCGCGCTCGACCCGCAGATCCGCGACGGCCGCCGCCGGCACGCCGACGACCGCCGCGAGCGCCGGCGCCAGCGCCGGGAACGCCCGCAGCAGCGACGCAGCCCACGGTAGCTCGATCACGACGGCCGGCGCCGCGTCCCCGCCCGCCGCGTCCCGCGCCGCCGCCTCCTCCGCCAGCTCGCCGGCGAGCCCGTCGATGATCGTGTCGAACGCGCGGTACGGCACGCGCTCGCGCTCGTGGCACCGCCCGCGCCACACCCGCACGTCGCGCAGCGGCGCCCGCGCGATCACCTCGTCGCACAGCGCGGTCTTGCCCGCGCCCGACGGGCCGCCCACCACGACGAGCTGCGCCGCGCCCGCGCGCGCCGCGCCCAGCGCCGCGTCCACCGCCGCCAGCTCCGCCTCGCGCCCGACGAACCTCGGCCGCCGCGGCGGCAGCCGCCGCGTCACCCGCCGCTCGCCGCGCAGCATCTCCACCAGCTCCTCGGCGCTCGGGCGCGCCGCCGGCTCCTTGGCCAGCAGCTGCGCGATCACCTCGTCGAGGTCGTCGGGCACCGCCGGGTTGAACGCGATCGCGCGCGGCGCGCGCTGCTCGACGTGCGCCGCGACGACCTCGTAGAACGACCCGTCGAACGGCGGCGCCCCGGTGACGAGCTCGAACCCGAGCACGCCGAGCGCGTACAGGTCCATCGCGGGCGACACGCGGTGCCCGTGCAGGTACTCCGGCGCCATGTACGCCACCGTCCCGACGATCGGCCCGGTCGACGCCCCGCCGCTCTCGACCGCGCGCCAGTCGAACGCGAGCCCGAAGTCGAGCAGCGCGACCCGCCCGTCCCGGCGCACCAGCGCGTTCGACGGCTTGACGTCGCGGTGGACGACGCCGCGCGCGTGGAGGAACGCGAGCCCGTCGGCGAGCCCGGTCAGCGTCTCGCGCAGCCGCGCCACGTCGAGCGGCAGCGCGCGCGGCGGCGGGCGCACCGACAGCGGCGGCGGCGGCGCGTCCGACGCCGCGGTCGGCTGGTCGAACAGCGCGCGGCCCGGCGCCCGCCCCGACGCCCGCACCGATGGGGTGACGCCGCCGTCCGCCGACGCGGTCGGCGCGTCGTCGGTGCCGTCGCCCGCGACCGGCCCCGCCGGCCCGCGCACCCACGCGCGCGGGTCGACGCCGTCGATCAGCTCCATCGTGAACCAGCAGCCGCCGGGAGACGCGGTCAGCTCGTACAGCTCGACCAGCCCGGGGTGCCGCAGCTCGGCGACCACCCGGAACTCGCGCTTGAGGTGCGCGACCCGCACCGGGTCCACCCGCGTGACCATCTTCAGGGCGACCGCGAGGTCGCGCTGCGTGTCGCGCGCGAGGTAGACCGTCCCCATCCCGCCACGACCGATCTCTCGCACGATCTCGTAGCGCTCACCGACGACGCGTACGCCGCCGGGCCTCGGGTCCCTCACGCCTTGGTCCAGGCCGGCAGGCTAGCACGCGTGGTACGTTCGACGGGTGGCGGACGACACCGCGATGAGCCGGTTCGCGCGCGTCGTGCAGCGCGCCGACACCGACCTCGATCTCGACGTCGCCGCCCTGCTGCTCGGCGAGCTCGACGAGCAGCCGATCGACCTCGCGCACTACCGCGGCGTGATCGACGGGATCGCAGCGGCGGCGGCGCGCGTCCGTGACCAGCTGGTCGATCGCTCGTTCGCCGGCGCGCGCGCGATCACCCAGGTGCTGTTCCTGGAGCTGGGGTTCCGCGGCAACACCGACGACTACTACGACCCGCGCAACAGCTTCCTCCACGAGGTCATCGACCGCCGCGTCGGCATCCCGATCACGCTGTGCGTGCTGTACATGGAGGTCGCGCGGCGGATCGACGAGCGCGTCACCGGGGTCGGCTTCCCCGGCCACTTCCTGGTCCGCGCCCACGACGGCGACCAGGCCGTCGTGCTCGACCCGTTCAACGCCGGCGCGGTGCTGTCGCGATCCGATCTCGAGGAGCTCAACCGCCGCGTCTCCGGCGCCGACGCCCGCCTCGACCCGAGCATCCTCGCGCCGACGAGCACCCGCCAGATCCTCACCCGGATCCTGGTCAACCTCGCCGGGATCTACGGCAAGCGCGGCGACATGTTCCGCTCGCTCGCGATCCTCGAGCGCCTCCACCTGCTCGACGCCGACAACCTGAAGATCGCGCGCGAGCTGGAGCAGCTGCGCCGCCGCGTCGACCAGCTCAACTGATCGCGCGGCGCTCGCGACCGGGCCACGAGCAGGCGGAGCCCGGGCCGCGTGCGCTCGGAGGAGCGGGGGCGCGGCGCCTCTCGCTCAGAACTTGTAGCCGACGCCCGCCCGCATGTACGTGCCGTAGTCGGACGCCAGCATCGGCCTGGTGAACGGGTCGGTGAACAGCGCGCGCTCGCCCTGGAACGGCGCGCCCTCGAGCATGAACCAGATGTTCCAGCGCTGGCTGTACGAGATCTCGGCGATCACCGAGGTCATCACGCGCAGGCCGTTCTCGCGCCCGAACATCCCGGTGCCGCTCTCGCCGGTGAGCTCCTCCATGCGAGCGGTCAGCTCGGTAGGCGCCGTCGAGCCCCCGTTGACGTAGGCCAGGTACTCGTCGCAGGCCTCGGTGCCGTCCCCGTCGAACGCCCCGGCGTCGACCGCCGGGCAGTGGCGATCGCTCCACATGTCGAGGTAGAGCCGCCCCGTGACGGTGACGTGGGTCAGCGCCGTGAGCGACGCCAGCACGCCCGCGTCCCACGTCGCGCCGTTGCGCTTGCTCTCGTCGAACAGCTTGCTGCCCCACCACAGGTTGGTGAACGCGCCGGCCGAGAACGGGTCGGCGTCGACCAGCATGAACCGCACGCCGAGCCCCAGCTCCGAGCGCGCGCCCATCGACCGCACGCCGACGCCGGCGTCGAACCCGAAGTCGCCGGCCTTGCCCGCGCCGACCTTGACCGCGATCTCGGTGAAGTACGGGTAGCCGACGCCGAGGTCGATCGTCGACCGACCGCGCGGCAGCGTGCGCGCGCCGAACGACGACAGCCCGCGCTGCTCGGCGAGCTTGTCCTCCTCGCTCGGGCCGATGATCGGCAGGTTCGCCGAGATCACCTCGGTCGCGCCGCCGACGACGTTGATCACCTGGACGTACGGCACGCGGCCCTCGATCACGACGCGGATCTCGGTCTCGCCGACGTCGAGCTCGTCGAGCTCGAGCGGCGTCTTCTTGTCCTGCGGCATGCCGTTGATGTAGACGGTCGCGCCGAGCGGGTCGGACAGCACGCGCAGCTTGCCGACCGCGCGCAGCTCGGCCGACACGGTCTGGGTCTGCCCCGCCTCGATCCGCAGCTTGGTCTCGAACGTCTTGTAGCCGTCGAGCTTGACGATCACGTAGTGCTCGCCGGTGCTCACCGCCTGCTCGACCGGCACCTTGCCGGCGCTCGCGCCGTCGATGTAGACGTCGGCGCCCGGCACCGGCGACACGACCTTGATGATCGCCTCGGTCTTGGCCTCGGCGTTGAGGTCGAGCTTGAGCACGGTGCTCGACCCGGCGTTGACCGTGACGCGCTCCTCGCGCGTCTGGTAGCCGGCCGCGCGCACCTCGATCACGTGCTCGCCCGGCTTGACGTCCTTGATGTCGACCGGGACCGCGCCCATGTCGGTGCCGTCGAGGAACACGTGCGCGCCCTGGACGTTCGACAGCACGCGGATCGCGCCGCCCTGCCCGCCGATCGTCGACTTGAGCTCGGCGCGGACCTTGACCTGCTTGTTGGCCTCGACCTGGACGGTCTGCTTCCACGGGATCGCCGGCTCCTTGCGCACCTCGATGATGTGCAGGCCCTCGATCACGCCGCTGATCACCGTCGGCGTGCGATCGGGCTGGAGGTTGCCGTCGAGGTAGACCTCGGCGTCGGGCACGTCGGCCTCGACGACGATCGTGCCGAGCTTGGGCTTCTCGATCTCCTTGAGCACCGGGGTCAGGGTCGCCTTCTCGTTCTCCTTGACCTCGACCCAGGTCTCGAACGTCTCGTACCCGTCCTTCTTGAGCTGGACCTGGTGCCGCCCCGGCACGGTCGTCAGCAGCGTCGGCGCCGCGCCCATCGACTGGCCGTCGAGGAACACGATCGCGCCGAACACGTTCTTGTCGGCGTCGGCGCGCACGTCGATGCGCGGCTGCTCGGCCTTCTTCACCAGCGGGATGAAGACCTCCTGCAGCTTGCGCGTGCGCGCGATCTTGACCGTCTTCTCCGCCGGCAGGTAGCCGTCGAGCTCGAGGATGATCTTGTGATCGCCCTTGGGCAGCGAGCCCTCCCACGGCGTCACGCCGACGGCGCCCTTGTCCTTGCTGCCGACGTAGACGGTGGCGCCCTGCGGCGCCGAGTCGACGCGGACCTTGTACTTGGTGGCGGCGTCCGCGACGCCGGTCAGTGCGCCCAGCACGAGGAGGGCGACGGCCACAGATAGCAGCGCGGCCCCCCGGCGGAGGGATGCCCGGATCCGGGCGTAAGCAACGGTCATCGTTGGATCTCTCCCAGGTTCTTGCCCGAAGTTACCAGGACTTGGCGCCGGCAGGCGCGCGCGGGGCAGGTTTGTCGGCGGCCCGCGGGCGAGCCGGCGCCGGGTAGACCGCGTCCCGGGCGCCGATGTTCAGGTCGCGTTGCGCGCGTCACGCCGCGCCGCGACCTGACGCGATCAGGCGCCGGCGTCGGCCAGGATCACGCCTCCGGCGATCAGGCCGATCAGCACGATCCCGAGCGCGACCCGGTACGCCGCGAACACGCGCAGCCGGCGCGTGCCGAGGAACTTGAGCAGCCACGCGATCGACAGGTAACCGCTGATCGCGGCGGCCGCGGTGCCGATCGCGAGCGCCGGCACCGCGTCGGCGCCGAGCCCGTCGATCGCGTCCTTCATCTCGAACACGCCGGCGCCGGCGATCGCCGGGATGCCGAGCAGGAACGAGAACCGCGCCGACTCGCTGCGCGACAGCCCGAGCACCAGCGCCATGCACATCGTCGAGCCCGAGCGGGACACGCCGGGCACCAGCGCGCACGCCTGCGCCAGCCCGATCAGCAGCGCGTCGCGCAGCCCGACGTCGAGCGTGCCGCGCTCGCCGCTCGGGCGCGCGTCGATGTACGCCATCACCACGCCGACGCCGATCAGCGCGGCGGACACGACCCACAGCGAGCGGAACGGGCCCTCGACGTGGTCCTTGAGCGCGATGCCGAGCACCACGATCGGCACGCTGCCGGCGGCGATCAGGTACGGCAGCCGCCCCTCGGGCGAGCGCGGCGCGCGGATCATCGCGCGCGGCATCGTCACGAACAGGTCCTTGGCGAAGTACGCCAGCACCGCGACGAGCGTGCCGAGCTGGAGCACGGCGGTGAACGCGGTGCCGGGGTCGGGCTGGCCGAGCAGCGTCGGCGCGATCCGCAGGTGCGCGGTGGAGGAGATCGGCAGGAACTCGGTCAGCCCCTGCAACACACCCATGACGACGGCGAACCAGATCGACATCGTGGGCTCACTCCACCGACGCGGAGTCCGCGTCCGCCGGGCCCGCGCACGCGTACAGCGCCTCGACGGTGGTCGCGGCCATCATGCAGTCGTAGGCCGCGCGATCGAACGCCGACAGGCAGGCCGGCATCATCTCCTCGCCGAGCGAGGCGCGGATCGTCGCGACCTGCTCGTCGGTCGGCACCTTCTCGGGCGGCAGCTCGACGCGCATCTTCACCAGCTGGACCTCGAGCACGTGGTCGACGAGGCGCGCGCACTCGGGCTCGGTGAGGTTCGGCGCGGTCGCGGCGTCGGCGACGGGCGCGCTCGCGACCCCGGCGTCACCGCCGCCGAGCGCGCCGCCGCCCGTCGCGGGCCCGGTGCCGCCGCCGCGCGGCCCCGACGGGCACCCCGCGAGGCCGACCGCGACCAGCGCGGCGATCGCGCGCGGGCCCGGGCTCGTCACGGCGAGGGACATCCGCGGTGAGTAACACGCGCGCCGCGCGATCGCTATCGCGCGGCGGCGAACCGGGTGCTGAACCGCGGCAGCGGCGCCGGCTTGACGTCGGTGCGCGTGTCCTCGGCGACGCGCGCGGCGTCGACGCGGGTGATGTCCGCGGGCTCGAGCGCCGGGCGCGTGAACGGCGTCGTCGTCGCGACCGCGGGCGCGGGCCGCGTGCGCACCGTCTCCTCGGACGGCGGCGGCGGCGGCAGCGGCATC
>WYBA01000145.1 GCA_011526095.1 Myxococcales bacterium
CGGCCGCGGCCGGCGCGCCCGACGCGGCGCCGGCCGCGGGCGGTGCGCCCGACGCGGACCCGCGGCCGGCGCGCGCCGCGCGAGACCCCGCCGCTGGGCTCTCGCTCGACGAGGTCCGCGCCCGGCTCGGCGAGCTGCGGGCCGAGTACCAGGCGGCGACGGCACGGGGCGCGCTGCGCGCGGCGCGTGCGATCGCCGAGCGCACGGTCCCGTACGCCCGGCGGCTCGGCTCGTGGGAGCCATATCAGTGGATCATGGTCATGTCGTGCCGCCTCGGCGACGAGCCGGCGGCGCGCGCAGCGCTGCGCGCGTTGCCTCGCGGCGCCAGCGGCGCGTACCTGCGCCAGGAGATGATCGCTGCGTGCCGGATGCACGGCATGGAGCTCGGCGACGCCCAGGAGTGACTGCTCGGGTCGGTCCGGGCCTACTTGCCCTTGCGTGGCCGGCGGACGCCGTACTGCTCGAGCCGCTTGATCAGCGTGCGCCGCGGCATCCCGAGCAGCTCGGCGGCGCGGGTCTGGTTACCGCCGCTCTGCTCGAGCGCGTCCAGGATGCGCTGGTGCTCGAGCGCGGCGAGTTGCTCGGCGAGCGGCGCGCCGGGCGCCGGCCCGGGCGCGCGCGCCGCGGCGCCTTCGGGGGCGGACGCCGCGGCGGCCGGGGCGTCGAGCGCCAGGTGCTCGACCTCGAGCGTCGCGCCGTCGGCGAGCAGGACCGCGCGCTCGATGACGTTGCGCAGCTCGCGCACGTTGCCCGGCCAGGCGTGGCGGTGCAGCGCGTCGAGCGCCGCCGCGGACAGCCGCGGCGCCGGCCGGCCGACGCCGCGGGCGGCCTCGGCCGCGAATCGCTGGGCCAGCGGCTCGAGCTCGGCGCGGCGCTCGCGCAGCGGTGGGATCGCCAGCACCGCGCCCGACAACCGGAAGTAGAGGTCGCGGCGGAACCGTCCGGCGTCGATCTCGGCCTCGAGGTCGCGGTTGGTCGCCGCGACGAACCGCACGTCGATCGCGCGCGGCGCCGACGCGCCGACGCGCATCAGCTGCCCCTCCTCGAGCACGCGCAGGAGCTTGGCCTGCACGGGCAGCGGGACCTCGCCGATCTCGTCGAGGAACGCCGTGCCGCCGTCAGCGGCCTCGAGCAGCCCGGGACGGTCGCGCTGCGCCCCGGTGAACGCGCCGCGCTCGTGGCCGAACAGCTCGCTCTCGACGAGCGACTCCGACAGCGCGGCGCAGTTGATCCGCACCAGCGGCCCCGCCGCGCGCGGCGACGCGCGGTGGACCAGCTCGGCGAGCACCTCCTTGCCGGTGCCGGTCTCGCCCACGAGCAGCACGGCGATCGTGCCGCGCGCGACCCGCGTCGCGACGCCGTGGAGACGCTGCATCGCCGCGTCGAGGATGATCGGGTCGACGCGCGGTCCCGTGAGGCGACCGGACGGCGCGGCGGCCGCGGGCGCGCCGGGCGCGCTCGCGACCGCGCGCAGCTCCTGGATCACGAGCGTCACGTCGCCGGCGCCGAGCGGCTCGTTGGCCGCGACCTCGACCGCGACGCCGGCCGGCAGCCGCACGCCGCGCAGGGTCGTGCCGTTGGCGCTGTCGAGGTCCGTGACGGTGAGGCGCTGGTCGTCGAGGTCGATCCGGAGGTGGCGACGCGACAGCGACGGCTGGTCCACGCGCAGGTCGGCGTCGCGACCACGCCCGAGCGTCACGGCGCCGCGCGCGGGCAGCGGGTGCGGCACGACCGCGTCCTCGGTCATGACGAGGAGCGTGCGGCGGCGCAGCGGCGGCGGCGCGCCTCGCGCGGGCAGCGTGGCCACCGTGTTGACCGGGCGATCGCTCACCGGCCCATCCTACCCGCGGTCCCTCTCCGGCTGGCCGGTCACGGCGCGATCATCGCGACGAACCGCTCTGGCCGCTTGACGTTCTCCGCGGCAAAGAACGCCGCGGCGTCGCGCAGCAGCGCGCCGCCGCGCGTGCCGCCGAGGCGCTCGCCCAGCCGCCACCGCGCGGCCGCGGCGATCGCGGCCATGCCCGAGGCGCCGGCGCTCGCCGCGGCGCGCTCGAGCTGCGCGACGCAGCCGGCGTCGTCGCCGCGCCGCCCGGCCGCGCCCGCGCGCAGCAGCGCCGCGAGCGCGTCCGACCACGGCAGCTTCTCGCGATCGAGCGCCGCCGCGTCGTCGGCGACGACCGCCAGCTTCGCCTCGTCGACGCGCGCGCTCGCCGCCAGCGCGCCGCGGCCACGCAGGTAGGCGCGCTCGACCCGGACGATCTGGATCCGCCCCAGGGTCGAGCGCTCGACCTTGGGCCACGCCGCCTCCAGCCGCTGCCACGCGGCCGCGCCGTCGCCCTGGTACAGGTCGCAGTGCACGGCCGAGTACTGGCCGTAGTAGCCGTGGAGGTGGAACCCGCCGGGCCGCTCGAGCCGCGCCTCGGCGAGCTGGCGCCGCGCCTCGGCGACGTCGTCGAGCACGAGCCAGGCGACGTTGCTGCGCCAGCCGCGCAGCGCGTCGGCGAGGTAGCGATCGCCGAGGTCGAGCGCCTCGCGGACCTGCAGCGGCACGACCTGCGTCAGCTCGCGCAGCCGCCCCAGGTAGTACAGCGCGGCGGCGCGGTAGATGTGGACGAGGTCGAGCTGCCACCGGTACGGCGTCGGGTTGTCCGCCATCAGCCGCTCGGCCTCGAGGATCATCGGCAGCGAGCCTGGGAAGTCGCCGCCGAGGAAGCGGACCAGCGACGTCGCGCCGATCGTCCACCCGACCGTGCCGGGATCGCCGGTCTGCTCGGCGAGGGCGCGCGCCCGCGCCGCGACGCGCTCGGCCTTGGCGCGCCCGGGGCGCCCGACGGTGCTGCGGAACCCGACCTCGAGCGCGAGCGCGTACGCGGCGCGGCGCAGATCGCCGGCGCCGAGGGCGAACACGAGCTGCCGCGTCTGGAAGTACGCGCCGACGATCGGGTCGACGAACGACAGCCCCGCCGCGGCGGAGCCGCACACGTCGACGCGCGCGAGCTCGCGCGGGTCGAGCTCCTCCGGCGGCGCCGGCCGGAAGCCGAGGCCGCGGATCGCGAGCCGCGCGCGCCGCGCCACGGTCGCGGCGATCGCGGTGCGGTGGCTGCGCGGCCGGCGCAGCCCGACCTCGCCGAGGACCTCGTCGGTGAGCGCGAGCCCGCCCTCGAGGTCGCCCGAGCGCAACAGGTGCTCGGCGGCGCGGCGGCGCAGCTCGAGCGAGGCCGCGGGCGGCGCCCCCTCGGCGGCGGCGCGGAACGCGGCGGCCGCGCCCGCCTGATCGCCCGCGCACGCCAGCGCCTCGGCGCGGCGGACCTCGATCGCGCGGCGGGCGGTCGGGTTGCCGCCGTCGGCGCCGAGCTCGAGCGCGAGGCCGTGGTAGTGGGCGGCGCGCGAGAACGCCGCGGCGTGCTCGGCCTGCGCGGCGGCGCGCTGGGCGTAGGGCGCGGCGCGCGCGCGGTCGCCGGCGCCGAGCCAGTGATCGACGAGCGCCGGCGCGTCGTCGCGCCCGCTCGCCTCGTAGGCGCGGGCCAGGGCGCGGTGGAACCGCGCCGCGTCGTCGGCGGACAGCCCCGCGGTCGCGAGCTCGCGGATCCGGTCGTGGTAGGGCTCGATCAGCTCGACGTCCCCGTCGGTGCGCGTGCGGATCAGCCGCGCGGCGCGCAGCGCGGCGAGCGCCGCGGGCAGCTCGCGCAGCTCGGCGACGCGGGCGAGCAGCTCGACCGGCGTCGGCACGCCCGCGGTCGCCGCCGCGGCGAGCATCGCGCGCGCGTCGTCGGGCAGGCGCGCGAGCCGCGCGCGCAGCAGGTCGTCGAGGCCGCTGCGCGTGTCGCGCGGGTCGTCGGTGCGCACGCCGCCGGCGAGCACCGACAGGAACAGCGGGTTGCCGGCGGCCTCGCGCGCGATCGCCGCGGCGCGCTCCGCGCCGTCCTCGAGGTCGCCGAGCAGCTCGCGCGCGAGCTCGACCCCCTCGCCCGCGCCGAGCGGCGCGAGGTCGATCCGGCGGACGTCGGCGATCGCGCCGACGGTCGTCGCGGTCAGCGCCGTGATGACCGGCGCGCGCCCCTCGTCCTCGCTGCGGCAGGTCGCGACGAGCAGCACCGGCGGCGCCTCGGGGTGGTGGACCAGATCGGCGAAGAACGCGGCGCTGTCGCGATCGCCCCACTGCGCGTCGTCGAGGTAGATCACCGTCGCCCGGTCGGCGGCGAGCGCGCCGAGCAGCGCGCGCAGCGCCCGCGCCGCGCGCGAGCGCAGGCGCTGCGGGTCCCCCTCGCTGACGTCGAGCGGCAGGGGCTGGATCGCCGGCACGCGGCGCAGCGACGGGAACAGCCGCACCAGCGCGTCGAGGTCGGGCGGCAGCCGCGCCGCGACCTCGTCGGTCGGGCGGCGCCGCAGGTGCGCGACGACCGCGTCGAGCACGCTGTCGAGCGCCTTGTACGGGACGGTCTCGCGCTCGTAGCACCGCGCCTCGAGCACCAGCGCGTCGCGCCGCCGCGCCAGCTCGACGAACCGCCGGCCGAGCGCCGACTTGCCGATGCCCGACGGGCCGGCGATCACCGCGGCGACGCCGCGGCGGCGCGAGGCGTCGAGCGCGTCGTCGAGCGCGGCGAGCTGGCGCGCGCGGCCGACGAACGGCGCGGCGGGGGCGGGGCCGGGCGCGGGCTCGGCCCCCGCGGCGCCCAGCCGGGCGCGGATCTGGTCGACGCTCGGGCGGGCCGCCGGGTCGCGCGCGAGCAGGTCCATCGCGAGCGCGCACAGATCCTCGGGCAGGCCCGCGACCCGCGCGCCCGGCGGCTCGGGGTCGCGCTCGAGCTTGGCGGCGAGCACCTCGGCCGCCGTGCCGGGGAACGGCTCGGTCGCGGTCAGCGCCTCGTACAGCAGCACGCCGACGCCATACCAGTCGCTGGCCTCGCCCAGCGGCTGGCCGGCGACCTGCTCGGGGGACATGTAGCCGGGGGTGCCGCTGCGGTTGTGCGCCTCGGGCGTCGCGATCGGGCTGGCGGTGTGGACCGCGAGGCCGAAGTCGCAAACTGCGACGCGGCCGTCGCGCGCGACCAGCACGTTCGACGGCTTGACGTCGCGGTGGACGATGCCCGCGCGGTGGAGCGCGGCGAGCCCCTCGACCAGCTGCGGCAGCGCCGCGCGCAGCCGCGCCTCGTCGAGCGGCCGCCGCGCCAGCGAGGCGCGCGCCTGCTTGCGCCGCCGCCGGCGGCTGGCGGGATCGAGCGCGGGCTCGACCACGGTCTGCTCGCCGGTCTCGGCGGCGGGATCGACGCCGCGCGGCGGCCGGACGTGCTCGAGGAACCCGACCCCCTCGACCAGCTCCATCGTGAAGAACCACTCGTCGCCGGCGTACAGGTGGTAGAGCGCCACGACGTTGGGGTGCGACACGTCGGCGAGCGCGCGGAACTCGTGCTTGAACCGGTAGGCGTCGACGCCATCGACCTGGCGCATCGTCTTGAGCGCGACCTCGGCCTGCTGGACGCGGTCCCACGCGCGGTAGACGACGCCCATGCCGCCGGCGCCGAGCGTCGCGCGCACGGTGTAGCGGTCGCCGAACACGCGGGGCGGCGCCATGCGCGACGAGCTTACCGAGCGCGGCTATGATGGGTCCACGCATGGAGCAGCCCGTCGCATCGACCCGGCGGCTCCGCTGGGCGCGGCGGGCGGCGCCGTGGGTGATCACCGCAGGTGTGGTCGCCGCGCTGCTCGTCCAGTACCCGCTCGACCGGATCGCCGCCGAGGTCGCGCGCGGCGACACGCTCGCGATGGTGCCGGTCGCGGCGGGCGTGATCCTGATCCAGTGGTTCGCGATCGTCGCGGGCGACCTGCTGGTGCTGCGGCCGATCGTCGGGCCGATCGGCTACGTCGCGATGCTGCGCAACAAGGCAGGCGTCGCGGTGACCAACGCGCTCGGGATCGCGGCGAGCTACGGCGGCTACGCGGTGTGGATCCAGCGGCGGTTCCGCTGCCCGACCGGCGCGGCGATCGGCGCCGTCATGTTCATCTCGCTGACCGATCTGTGCGCGGTCGCGACGATCGCCTCGGTCGCGATGTGGGTCGGCGAGGACGTCCCGGGCGTGGGGCGATGGTCGCTCGGGGTGATCGCGCCGGCGATCGCCGCCGTCGCGCTGGGGCTGATGCTGTGGCCGGTGCGCGGCGGTCGCCGCCCGGTGCTCGACCCGTGGCGCCGGCTGACCGTGCGCGCGCGCCTCGCCGGGCTGGTGCTGCGCGCGGCGAACATCCTGCTGATCATCGTCGCGACGTGGATCGCGGCGCGCGCGTTCGGCATGCCGATCCCGCTCGGGGCGATGCTCAGCTACCTGCCGGTGCTGCTCGTCGTCGGCGCGATGCCGATCAACGTCGCGGGGTTCGGCCCGGTGCAGGCGGCGTGGGTCGCGATGTTCGCGCCGTGGGCGCCGGGCGAGCAGGTGCTGGCGTTCCAGTTCCTGTGGCACGCGCTGATGCTGGCGGCGCTCGTGGTGCGCGGCGCGCCGTTCCTGCGCGGTGTCGTCGCCGACGTCGCGGGGCGACCGCCGGGCGAGGCGCCCCTCGCGACACCGCCAACGTCGTGACCTTGGGTTGTCACCGCGCGCGTACAGGACGTGACGAAACGCTGCGAGTCCTCGACGGGGCTCGCGCGTTTCAGTCGGCATGACGACTCCCCGCATCGCTCACGCCACCCATCCCCAGCCCACCACCACCCACCGCCTGCGCCGCCCCGTGCTCGGCGCCACGCTCGCCCTGGTCGCGTTCGCCGCGTGCCAGGGCGCCGCGGATCACCGCAGCGCCGCCGCGTCGGATCCCCCGGCGCCCGTGCCCGGCGACGAGATGCGACACGACAAGGCCGCGATGACCGAGGCGCGCGCGGCGGCGCCGGCGCGCGACCCGGCGAGCGGCCTGATGAAGCCCGTCGACAACCGCAAGATCGTGCGCACCGGCCACGTCGCGCTCGTCGTCACCACGTACGACGAGGCGCGGGCGCAGCTCGACGCGATCGTCCAGCAGGCCGGTGGGTTCATCGACTCGACCCGCGTCTCGCACCACGAGGGCCGGGTCAGCCAGGCCGAGCTGGTGCTGCGCGTCCCGGCGTCGGCGTTCGGCGGCCTGCTGCCGGCGCTGCGCGCGCTCGGTGAGATCCAGTCCGAGACGACCGACGCCTCGGACATCACCGATCAGTACGTCGACGTCAGCGCGCGCCTCGCCAGCGCCCGCGCGCTCGAGAAGCGGCTGCTCGAGCTCGCCGCGACCGGCACCGGCCGCGTGTCCGAGGTGCTCGAGGTCGAGCGCGAGCTCGCGCGCGTTCGCGCCGAGGTCGAGCAGTACCAGGGCACGATCCGGATGTGGGACGACCAGATCGCGCTGTCGACCTTGTCGATCACGCTGTCGACGAAGCAGCCCGAGATCGCGGCGCCGAAGCCGCCCGCGCCGCCGTCGTTCGGCGACAACGTCGAGGGCGCGTTCGACCGCTCGGTCGAGGCGCTCGGCGACGCCGGCGAGGCCCTCGCGATGGCCGCGGTCTCGCTGCTGCCGTGGATGCCGCTGATCCTGCCCGGCCTGTTCCTCGGCCGCCGCTTCGTTCGCCGCCACCTCACGCTGCCGCGCGCGATCGTCCACGTCGCGCCGCCGCCGCCGCCGCCGGCGCCCCCGGAGCCCCCGGCGCCGCCGGCTTGATCGATCGATCGGCCCGACGGAGGACCGTCGGCCCGATCTCGATCGATCGGCCCGACGGAGGACCGTCGGCCCGATCTCCTTCGGACCCGGAGTCGGAGCTGGGGGGAGCCGGAACGGCTCCCCCCAGACCCCCCATCCGGGATCCGGACACGGATCAGCGCGTACCGCGGACCCTCCCGATCACGTTCCTTCGCAGGACGTCAGCGCGCGGCGCGCCCGCGCGCAGGGTGGGCTCCGCGGGTGGAAAGGCGCGGGCTTCGTGCGGTAGGTGGAGACAGCGGAGCAGACCGTCGGTGCAGGCACCAGGTCCCCGACCGAAGGCAGGCTCGACCGCGCCGAACCCGCGGGGCCCACCCGAGCGCGAGGCAGCCGCGCGCGTTCGCGGTCACCCGACCGCCCGCAGGAGGGGGGCGCGCGTCCGCGGTGACGACAGCGCGAGGCAGCCGCGCGCGTTGGCGGTCACCCGACCGCCCCGTGCGGGGGCCAGCCGCGCTCACCCGCGCAGCGCGCGGCGCAGCGCGCGCACCGCGTCGCGCAGCTCGGCCTCGTCGTGGCGCGCGAACCCCAGACGTACGTACGGGCGCGCGCGTCCGAGCAGGTGCAGGTCGCGGCCGATCGCGATCGCCACGCCGCGCGCCCGCGCGCGCGCCTGCCACGCCGGCAGCGCGACGTCGTCAACGACGCGCGCCCACAGCGTCATGCCGCCGGCCGGCGCGCGCGCCTCGACCACGCCGCGCAGCTCGCGGTCGAGCGCGTCGAGCAGCGCGTCGCGGCGCCCGAGGTAGACGCCGCGCGTGCGCCGGGCGTGGCGCGCCAGCTCGCCGTCCTCGATCAGCTCGGCGACCGCGAGCTCCAGCACGTGGTCGCCCTGGCGGTCGACCGTGGCGCGCAGCCGGGCCAGCGCGTCGATCACCGGCGTGGGCGCCACGACGTAGCCGAGCCGCAGCCCCGGCGCGAGCACCTTCGACAGCGTCCCGACGTGGAGCACGTGGCCGCCCGGGTCGGCGGCGGCGAGCGGCGCCACCGGGCGACCGTCGTAGTGGTACTCGTGGTCGTAGTCGTCCTCGATGATCGCCAGGCCATCCGCCCGCGCGCGCCCGAGCAGCGCCAGCCGCCGCGCCGGGGACATCACGACCGTCGTCGGGTACTGGTGGTGCGGCGTCGTGTAGACCGCCGCGAGGCGCGCGGGCAGGGCGTCGGCGACGAGCCCGGCGTCGTCGAGCGGCGCCGCGACCAGCCGCGCGCCGGCGTGGCGCAGCGCCGCCCACGCCGGCGCGTAGCCCAGCTCCTCGACCGCGACGACGCGACCCGTCCGGCCGGGGCCGACGATCAGCCGCGCGATCAGGTCGAGCGCCTGCTGGCTGCCGCGCGTCACCAGCACGTGCTCGGCGGTGGCGGGGATCGCGCGGGTGTCGCGCACCATCGCCGCGATCGCCTCGCGCAGGGCGGGCGCGCCGTGCGCCGGCCCGTACTCGAGCGCGCCGCGCCGCGGGGCGGCGGCGAGCGCGCGCCGGTACGCGCGGGCGAGCGCGGCGGTCGGGAACAGCCGCGGATCCGGGACGCCCAGCGACAGCCGGTAGCGCGCGGTCATCGCGTCGAGCGGCGCGGGCGGCGACGCGGGCGGCTCCGGCAAGGCGAAGCCGGGGCGGGACGCGACGCCCGCCGGCGCGCGCGCGCCTCGCCGCGGCGCCGGATCCGGCAGGTCGCCCGACACGAACGTGCCCGCCGCGCCGCGCGCGACGATCCAGCCTTGCGTCGCCAGCTCGTCGTAGGCCGCGACGATCGTGTTGCGGCTCACCTCGAACCGGCGCGCGAGCGCGCGCGTGCTCGGCAGCCGGTCGCCCGGGCGCAGCGCGCCGCGGCGGACGTCGGCGACGACCGCCTCGGCGACCCGGACGAACGCGGCGGCCGCACCGGCGCCGCGGCGCAGCGGCGGGTCGGTCGGAGAGGGGCCGGGGCCGGAGATGGACCACATGAGACGTTCAGCTTGGACCTGTTCGGTGGTCCATACCAGGCGCACGGTGTCGGGCATGTCGCTCCCCGCTCGTGGCTCCCTCCCCGTCACCCCGCGCACCACCCTGCGCCGCCGCGCCGGCCGCGGCAGCCACGACCGCGCCGAGATCGACGCGATCCTCGACGAGGCGCTCGTCTGCCACGTCGCGTTCGTCGCCGACGGCGCGCCGGTCGTGATCCCGACCGCGTTCGTCCGCGTCGGGGATCACCTCTACCTCCACGGCGCCGTCGCCAACCGGATGCTCGGCGCGCTCGCCGCGGGCGCCGAGGCGTCGATCGCGGTGACGCTGCTCGACGGCCTGGTCCTCGCGCGCACGGCGTTCCACCACTCGATGAACTACCGCTCGGTCGTGCTGTTCGGCCGCGGCGCCGTGATCGAGGCGCCTGCGGACAAGGCGCGCGTGCTCGACGCGCTCCTCGATCGCCTGGCGCCGGGGCGGTCGCGGGCGAGCCGCCCCGCCGACGCCGCCGAGCTCGCCGCGACCCTGGTGATCGCGTTCCCGATCGCCGAGGCCTCGGCCAAGGCGCGCCGCGGCCCGCCGCTGCCCGACGAGGGCGCCGACGCGGCGCTGCCGTACTGGGCCGGCGTGATCCCGCTCGTCACGACGCGCGGGGCGCCGATCCCGGCGCCCGACGTCACGCCGTGACCGACGCGACGACGCGCGTCGCCCGCGCATCCCAGTTGACCGCGGCCCCCGCGGGCGCGCCATACTGACCCGAGGTCAACGAGGAGGCTCCCGTGCCGTCGACGTCGTCCGTGTCGCTCACCGATCGCGTGCGCTACCGCGCCCAGCAGTACTCGTTCCTGCTCAACGCCACGGTGCTCCAGGAGACCGCGCGCCGGCTCGCGCGCGTGCCGCGCCCGGCGCTGTCCGGCGAGGT
The DNA here is from genome assembly GCA_011526095.1 of Myxococcales bacterium. Lineage (GTDB taxonomy): Bacteria > Myxococcota_A > Polyangia > Haliangiales > Haliangiaceae > WYBA01. Next base: position 10,564 of record WYBA01000145.1, read on the forward strand.
GATGCGCCTGCTGCGCGCGCGCACCGAGGCGCTCTACCAGCGCGACCTCGACAACGTCGCCGCCGGGCTGTACCCGCGCGAGCTGCTGTTCCAGATCCCGGTGCGCGAGTACGCCCGCGCGTTCCCCCAGCTCGTCCGCGACACGCCGCGGATCGTCGGGCGGATGCGCGCGCGCGACTACAAGGACATCCCGGCGGTCGACAAGGCGCGCTACCCCGCCTACTACCGCCGCACGTTCCACTGGCAGACCGACGGCTACCTCAGCGACCACTCGGCTAGCGTCTACGACCTCGGGGTCGAGCTGTTGTTCCGCGGCACCGCGGACATCATGCGTCGCCAGATCATTCCGCCGATCACGCGGTTTCTGCGCGACACGGCGGCGGTGCCCGCGCGGACGCGGCTGCTCGACGTCGCGTGCGGCACCGGCCGCGTCCTGCAGCAGATCGCCACCGCCCACCCCGCGCTGCGCTACCACGGCGTCGACCTGTCGCCGTTCTACATCAAGGCCGCGCGCAAACGGCTGCGCGACGTCGCCGAGGTGTCGCTGCTCGTCGAGAACGCCGAGCACCTGCCGTACGTCGACGGTCACTTCGACGTCGTCACCTCGGTCTACCTGTTCCACGAGCTGCCGCGCAACGCGCGCCGCAACGTCGTGCGCGAGCTGTTCCGCGTGCTGCGCCCGGGCGGCCTCGTCGTGCTCGAGGACTCGGCGCAGCACGCCGACTCACCGCAGATCACCAGCGTGCTCCACGGCTTCCCGGAGCAGTACCACGAGCCGTTCTACGGCGAGTACCTCGACGACGACCTCGCCGCGCTGCTCGCCGAGGCCGGCTTCGAGGTCGAGTCGAGCGAGCCGCACCTCGTCGCGAAGGTCGTCGTCGCGCGCAAGCCCGGGAACTGACCTCGCTCAGGGCGGCGGCGACGTCGGCTTGTCGAGGCAGGGCCTCGATCACGAGCTGGCCCTGGGCCCATCCGCGACCGCGGCCGTGGGGTGCCTCACCGCTCAGCAGGCGCAGATGGTCAGGCGCGTGATCGGGATGCAGTGGACGGGCAGCGTCGGGCAGATCAGCGTCTTGATGTTGCACAGCAGGCCGGACCCGCCCGCGGCGGCGGGGAGGTCGTCGGTGGTGAGGATCTTGACGGTGGTCTTGGTCAGCTTGAGGCGGGGCTTGTTCGAGCGGTCCATGTCTGATGACTCCTTGGGCGAGCGACATGCTCGCGCCGCGGCGCTCCAGTGCAGTCGCGATGCCATCGCGCACGGCGCGCCGCGCGCGGCCGTGCGAGGCGCGCGAGGTCGTGGCCGTGTCGCTCGCGTGTCAGGCGCCGGTGTCGGCCGGTGTTTCGCCGACACGTCGCGCACCGTCGCGACGGTCCCTCCGCTTCACGCGCCGGCGCGCGCCGCGGCCTCGCGCCTGACGATCCACTCGAGCGCCTGCCGGGCCGCGTGGCTCTCGAGCTCTCCCTCGACCCTCGCGGCCTCGGTCTGGAGGAGGCGGGCCGTCTCCGCGTCGCCGACGACCTTCATCAGCTCGTAGACGTGATCCTCGCGCTGCACGTGCGGGTTCTCGCCCGCCCAAACGGCGCGCAGCAGCGCGTCGGCGGCTCGCGCGAGGCGCACGCGCGACGCCGCGGGCAGGGTCAGCACCTGCCTGGCCGCGTCCTCGCTCCACATGACCAGGCTCTCGGCGAGGCGCGCGGCCGCCTCGCTCCAAGCGGGGAACCCCTCGCCGCTGGTGTCCAGGCGCTCGCACAGCCGGGCGGCGGCGCCGAGCTTGGCGCGCGCGGCGTCGGGCGTCTGGAAGTGGTAGTAGCGGAGCGCGCGCAGGGCGAGGCCCGGGGCGAGCGCGTCGGTCGCCTCGACCGGCGAGGCCGCGGTGTAGAGCTCGACGACGGCATCGACGAGCGCGCGATCCTCCGGCGGCGCGTCGTCGCGCGCCGCGAAGATCGCGTCGAGCGCCGCCGGGTGGCGGAGCAGGCGCCACAGCACGCCGTCGGTGTTGCGCGACCACGGATCGGTGCCCTCGAGCAGCCGGTCCCACGCGGGCCCGGTCGCGGGGCGGGCGGCGGGCGGCGGCGGCGGCGCGGCGTCGGCGAGCGGCAGGGGCGCGAGGCGCTGCCCGGCCTCCGCCGCGAGCGCGCCGAGCGCGGCGACGTCCGGCGCGGCGAGCAGCACGAGCAGGTCGCTGTCCGACTGGAGGTCGAGCAGGACCAGCCGCGGCCCGGCGGGCGCGGCGCGCTCGAACGCGCGCGCGAACCGCGCGAGCGCGTCCCGCGCGGTGGCGTCAGGCGGCACGCGCACGGCGGGCACCGGATCCGCGAGCTCGCGCACGGCGGCGCGCACCGCCGCCGGCTCCTCGCGCCAGTCGATCTCGACGGCCTTGCCGGCCGCGATCAGCGCGTCGGCGAGGGCGATCCAGGGGAGCCTGCTCGACGGGACCGGCCCGCGCTCCGCGAGTCGCGCGGCGAAGCGCGCGCGGTAGCTCGCCTCGTCCGAGATGGCCAGCGTGACCTCCTCGGCCAGCGCGACGCCGCCGAGGGCGGCCTCGAGCCCGCGGGCGAGGCGGACGAGCGCGTCGCTCACCGCCGCCTCCTCGGCCGCGCGCGGGCCGCGCGCTCGGCCGCGAGCGCCTTGGCGAGCGTGCGCTGCGCCGGGCGCGTCCACAGCTCGACGAGGCGCGGGTCGTCGATCGGGAAGCCATCCGGCAGCGTGCGGCCGAGCCGTCCCGGCGCGTGGTGGTCGAGCAGCCGCTCGAGCAGCGTGAAGCCCCGCTCCTGCTGCCCGAGGCGCACGGCGCACTCGAGCGCGTCCGCGTGCATGCGACCGACGAGGTAGAGGTCGCTCGGGTCGCGCCGGAGGATCCGCTCGTAGGCGCGGAGCGGTTGCTCGAGGTGGGCGCGCGCCCCGCTCGCGAGGCCGGCCTCGAACATCGCTCCGAGGACGTTCAGCGCGGGCGAGCCGCGGAACGCCCTGGCGTGGAGCGCGGCGACCGCGAACGCGGCGTCGAAGCCTCCGCGGGACGCGAGCGCCGTCACCACGGCCGCGACGAACGACGGCTCCTCGAGCCGCTTCGCGTTCACCGGCGCGGCGAGGGCGCGCGCGATCGCCTCGACGTCGGGGGCCGCCGCGACCTCCTCGGGCGTCATCTTCTTCAGTCGCGCCATGACCCCGTGGAGCCGCGCCGTCGCATGACCGCAGCGTATCTGATCCGACGCCCGCACGTCCCCGGAAGCCCCCACAGCGGGAGACCGCGGCCCCGGAGCTCGCCGGACGCTCCGCGCCATCGTCGCTTCCTGGAAACAAACCGGAATGGATGCAGCTACATGCGAATCTCCGTCATCACGGAGGTCCCTCCAAGATGCTTGACGGCCCCTGTGGGGCGCTGGTAGACAAGTATCCGTTATGGCGGATGGCCCGAAGATCGACCCCGCGCTGGCGCGGCGGCTCGCCCTGACGGTCGCCGTGTGGATCGCGGGCGCGGCGCTGTCGCTGGCGCTGCACGACGCGGGCGTCGTAGCGGCGCCGTGGAGCTTCCAGGCGCTGCTCACGGTGGTGGTGATCGACGCGTGGTCGCTGCACGGGTTCCTCGAGGCGCGCGCGCAACGCCGGGCGCGCGCCGCGCGCGTGCCCGTCGCGGCGCGGTCGGGGCGGTCGCGATGAGCGTCGACGCGGTCCGGCTGTCTGACGCCGAGCTCGACGCGGCGGCGGCGCGGCTCGAGGACGCCTCGCCGGAGGCGATCGTGCGGTGGGCGGCGGACACGTTCGCGCCGCGGCTGGGGTTCGCCACCGGGTTCGGCGTCGAGGGCTGCGTGATCGTCGACCTCGTCGCGACGCTCGCGCTGCCCGTCGACATCTTCACCCTCGACACGGGCCTGCTGTTCCCCGAGACCTACGCGCTGTGGCAGCGGCTGGAGGCGCGCTACGGTGTGACGATCCGCGGCGTCCGCCCGGCGCAGACCGTCGAGCAGCAGGCCGCGACGCACGGCGACGCGCTGTGGCGGCGAGACCCCGACGCGTGCTGCGCGCTGCGCAAGGTCGCGCCGCTCGCGGCCGAGGCGGCGAAGCTCGACGCGTGGATCACCGCGATCCGCCGCGACCAGACGCCGGAGCGCGCCACCGCGCGCGTGGTCGAGCGCGACGCGCGCCACGGTATCGTCAAGGTCAACCCGCTGGTGCGGTGGACGACCGCGGACGTCTGGCGCCACGTGCTGGCGCGCGACATCCCGTACAACCCGCTCCACGACCAGGGGTACCCGTCGATCGGCTGCGCGCCGTGCACCGGCCCCGTCGCCGAGGGCGAGGACCCGCGCGCCGGCCGGTGGCGCGGCCAGGCCAAGACCGAGTGCGGGCTCCACGCCCCGACCTCGGCCGCGCCGATCTCGATCCGTCCCCACGCCCCCTCGTCCGCAGGAGATCCGTCATGACGCTCGTCGCGCCGCACGGCGGTGTGCTGGTCGATCGCTTCGTCGCGCCCGCGCGCATCGACGCCGTGATCGCCGAGGCGGCCGCGCTGCCGTCGGTCACGCTCGACGCCCGCGAGCTCGCCGATCTCGAGCTGATCGCGACCGGCGCGGCGAGCCCGCTCACCGGCTTTCTCGGCCCGGCGGATCACGCGCGCGTGCTGGCCGAGGGGCGGCTCGCCTCCGGCGTCGCGTGGCCGGTGCCGCTGGTGCTAGCGGTCGACGACGCCGTGCGCCCGGCGGTCGCGGCGGCGGGGGCCGCGGCCCTGCGCGACGGCGCCGGCCGGCTGTGGGGCGTGATCCGCGATGTCGAGCTGTGGCAGCGCGATCCGATCGCCGAGGTCCGCGCGCTGTTCGGAACCGACGACGTCAACCACCCGGGCGTGCAGCACCTGCTGTCGCGGCCGCGCTGGCTCGCGGGCGGTCCGGTCGAGGTGCTGCCGCTGCCGGACACGCGGCCCCTCGCGGCCCGCCGCCTGGCGCCGCGCGCGGTGCGCGCCGAGCTGGAGGCGCGCGGCTGGCGCCACGTCGCCGCGCTCGCGACCGCGCGCGTGCTCGACCGCGGCGACGAGCACCTGGTGCGCGTCGCGCTCGAGACGACCGACGGCGTCGTCGTGCTCGCCGCCGCCGACGGAGCGCCGGGGGACGTGCCGGCCGACGTCCGGTTCGCGGCGCACGACGCCGTGCTGGCGCGGCGGCTCCCCGCGGCGCGGACGCTGCTGGTCGCCACGCCGGGTGGCCCGCGGTTCGCCGGCGCGCGCGAGGCCGCGCTCGACGTCCTCGTCGCGAAGAACCACGGCCTCGATCGCGCGATCGTCACCGTGGACGTCGACACCGCCGCGCTCGACGCCGCGCCGCTGCGGCTGGCGCCGGCGTTCTGGTGCCGCGCGTGCGACGCGACCGCCACGGCGCGCACCTGCCCGCACGACGCGGGCGAGCGCGTCGTCGCATCGACGGCGAGGGTGCGCGATCTGCTCCGCACCGGGCGCCATGTCCCGCGCGAGCTGCTCCGCCCCGAGGTCGCGGCGCTGCTGCGCGCGCACCATGGCGGCGCCGTCGACGTCGCGTCGGCGCCCGCGGCGGCCGCGCCCGCGGCGCGCGGCTTCATCGTGTGGTTCACCGGGCTGTCCGGCGCCGGCAAGAGCACGCTCAGCGCCGCGCTGCGCGCCCGCCTCGCGCCGCAGCGCGAGCTCGAGATCCTCGACGGCGACGAGGTCCGCACCCACCTGTCGAAGGGCCTGGGGTTCTCGCGGGAGGACCGCGACGTCAACGTCCACCGCATCGGCTTCGTCGCGCGCACGCTGGCGCGCCACGGCGTCGGCGTCGTGACCGCGGCGATCTCGCCGTACGCCGACACCCGTCGGCAGGTGCGCGAGCTGGCCGAGGCGCGCGGCGTCCCGTTCGTCGAGGTCCACGTCAAGGCGGAGCTCGCCGCGCTGGTCCAGCGCGACGTCAAGGGCCTCTACAAGAAGGCGCTCGCCGGCGAGGTCCCGCACTTCAGCGGGATCTCGGATCCGTACGAGCCGCCCGAGCACCCCGACGTCGTCGTCCGCACCGATCAGGAGACGGTCGACCAGTCGCTCGACCAGATCGTCGCGGCGCTCGTCGCGCGCGGGCTGGTCGCGCCGCCCACGGCGACGCTCGCCGCGGCGGGCGCGGGCTCGACCCAGGTGCACGCCCGCGCGGCGGAGGTGCGGTCGTGACCGCGCTGGCGCGCCCGCCCGGGCTGGTGTCGCTCGTCGGCGCCGGCCCCGGCGATCCCGAGCTGCTCACCCGCCGCGCGCTGGATCGGCTGGCCGCCGCCGACCTCGTGCTCAACGACGCGCTCGTCCCCGACGAGCTGGTCCGGCTCGCACCGCGCGCGCGCCGGTTCTACGTCGGCAAGCGCGCTGGCCGCCACTCGATCGATCAGGACGGGATCCACAAGCTGATGATCCGCGCCGCCCGCCGCGGCGATCGCGTCGTCCGCCTCAAGTGCGGCGACCCGTTCGTGTTCGGCCGCGGCGGCGAAGAGGCGCTCGCCCTCGAGGAGGCCGGGATCCCGTTCGAGGTCGTGCCCGGGCTGTCGTCGGCGATCGCCGGCCCGGCGCTCGCCGGGATCCCGGTGACGCATCGCGGCCTCGCCTCGGGGTTCGTCGTCGTGTCCGGTCACGCCGAGGCCGCGTACGCGCCGATCCTCGGCTCGCTCGCGCCCGGCGCCGCGACCGTCGTCGTGCTGATGGGCCTGGGCCCGCGCGCGTCGATCGCGTCGTACCTGATCGCGCGCGGCTGGGACCCCGCGACGCCCGCCGGCGTCGTGCTCGGCGCGTCGCACGCCGGCGCCGCGACCTGGACCGGGCGGCTCGACGCGCTCGGCGCCGCCGCCGTCGACACCGGCGACGCCGAGCTGCCCGGGTTGCTCGTGATCGGCGCGGTCGTCGGGCTCGCCGCCACCCTCGCTCCCGCGCTCGCGGCCGCCACGCCGGCGGCGGCGACCGCCAACTCCTGACGCAACGCTCCCACGCTCCCACGCACGCTCGAGGACCTGCCATGTCGAAGCTGCCGACCCAACACCCCGACGTCGAGGTCTCCCCGCTGCCCGCCCGCCTCGCGCTCGGCCAGGAGGCCGACGTCGATCGCTACATCGCCAGGCTCGAGGCGTTCGAGCGCGGCGAGCTGACCGCGACCGAATGGAAGCAGGAGTGCCGCCTCAACGGCGTCTACGACCAGCGGCAGGACGGCCTGATGATGATCCGGATCAAGGTGCCGGGCGGCATCCTGACCCCGCGGATGATCGAGGCGTTCGCGACGGCGTCGGAGCGGTGGGGCCACGACCGCAACCACGTCACGACGCGGCAGAACATCCAGTACCACTTCGTGCCCGAGGCCGAGGTCGAGGCGCTGCTGCGCTACCTCGCCGACGCCGGCGGCCTCACCACGCGCGAGGCGTGCGGCAACTCGGTGCGCAACTTCACCGCGTGCCCGCGCGCCGGCGTGTCGCACGACGAGCCGTTCGACGTCACGCCGTACGTCGAGGTGCTCGCCGCCCACTTCCTCCGCCAGTCGTTCTCGTACGGGCTGCCGCGCAAGTTCAAGCCGTCGATCGGCGGGTGCTGCGGCACCGACTGCTCGGCCGCGTTCATCAACGACCTCGGCCTGCTCGCGCGCGTACAGGACGGCGTGCCCGGGTTCAAGGTGCTCGCCGGCGGCGGCACCGCGACGCTGCGCCGCTCGGCGCTCGTCGTCGAGGAGTTCGTCCCGGCCACCGAGATGCTCGAGGCGGCCGAGGCGGTGGTGCGCGTGTTCAACCGCATCGGCAACCGCGGCAACATTTCCAAGGCGCGCCTGAAGTGGGCGATCGACAAGATCGGCCCGGCGGCGTTCATCGGCGAGTACCACGCCGAGCGCGAGAAGCTGCGGCTCGCCGGCGGGCGGCCGTTCAAGCTGCCCCCGCAGCCGACGCCGCCCGCGCTCAAGGCGGGTCTGCCTCAGGCGAGTCGGCCGCTCGACGGCTACGAGGCGTGGGCGGCGGACAGCGCGCGGCCGCAGAAGCAGGCCGGGTTCTCGACCGTCGAGGTCCGCCTCGTGCTCGGCGATCTCACCGGCGCGCAGCTGCGCGGCCTGGGGCGGATCGCGGCCGAGCACGGCGAGGGCGAGCTGCGGCTGACCGTCGAGCAGAACGTGCTGCTGCGCTACGTGCCGACGTGGAAGCTGCCGGTGGTCCACCGCGAGCTGGCCGGGCTCGGGCTGGCGAAGGCGGGCGTCAAGACGGTGCTCGACGTGACGTCGTGCCCCGGCGCGTCGAGCTGCGCGATGGCGGTCACGCAGTCGCGGGGCCTGGCGCGGCTGCTCACCGACGAGCTCGAGGCGCGCCCGACCGTGACGGCGAAGGCGAAGGAGCTGTCGATCAAGATCAGCGGCTGCCCCAACGGGTGCGGCCAGCACCACGTCTCGGGCCTGGGGTTCCAGGGCGGGATGCGCAAGATCGACGGCAAGGCGGTGCCGCAGTACCTGCTCCACGTCGGCGGCGCGGTGACGCCGGATGGCGCGCGGTTCGGGCGGATCGCCGCGAAGGTGCCGCTGCGCAAGGTGCCCGACGCGGTCGAGCGGCTGATCGCGCTGTACGACGCCGAGAAGCGCGACGGCGAGCGGCCCGACGACTACTTCGGGCGCGTCCCGGTCGAGCAGGTCAAGGCCGCGCTCGCGTCGCTGACCGAGCTCGGGGCGGACGAGGCCGGTGACGCCGACTTCCTCGATCTCGACGAGCACCGTCAGGGCGTCGAGCTGACCGGCCCCAAGGGCTCGCCCGAAGATCACATGTGCTGAAGGCCTCCGTGTGGACCTGATCAGCCTCGCGATCCTCGCGGTGGCCGGCGTGTTCGCCCTCAACATGGGCGGCAGCGGGCTGGCGCCGGCGTTCTCGGTCGCGCTCGGCGCGGGCGTCGTCGGCCGCCGCGCCGCGCCGGTGCTGTTCGCCGCGTGCGTGCTGTTCGGCGCGCTGGTGCTGGGCGACGGCGTCGCCAAGACGCTCGCCGGCGGGATCGTGCCGCGCGCCGAGCTGACGCCGGCGCGCGTCTTGTGCGTGCTCGGCGCGGCGACCGCGGCGCTGCTGCTGGCGAATCTGCTGCGCGTGCCGCAGTCGACGTCGTGGGTGACCGTGCTCGCGCTGGTCGCGCTGGGCGTGTCGATCGGGCAGGTCAAGACCGACACGATCGTCCAGCGCCTGCTGCCGGCGTGGACGCTGCTGCCGCTGGTCGCGTACGTGCTGACGCGGCTGGCGCTCGGCGTGTTCTACCCGCTGCGCGCGTCGAACTTCCGGCTGCACGAGCGGCTGGTGCGCAACCAGCGGCGGCTGCGCTGGCTGGTGCTCGGCTCGAGCTGCTACGTCGCGGTCGCGATCGGGGCGAACAACGTCGCGAACGCGGTCGGGCCGGTGTCGGCGACCGGGATCCTCGACGCGGCGACCGGGTTCTGGGTGATGGCGCCGCTGTTCGGGGTCGGCGCCGTGCTGTTCGCCGGGCCGGCCCGCACCGTCGGCAACGACATCGTGCCGATGGGCGTGTTCGCCGCGTGCATCGTGAGCCTGGTCGTCGCGACGCTGCTGCTGCTGGCGTCGTACATGGGGCTGCCGCAGTCGCTCGTCCAGCTCAACGCCGCGGCGGTGTTCGCGGTGTGGCACGTCAAGGAGGACAGCCGGATCGCGCGCGAGCACCTGGTGCTGCGGCGGATCGCGACGGTGTGGCTGGTGACGCCGGTGATCGCGGCGGTGCTCACCGTCGGACTGGCCGAGGCGGTGGGGGTGGTCGGGTGAGCGTCGGCGACGACACCAAGTGCGGCCGGCGGATCGCCGACGGCGTGCTCGAGCTGATCGGCGGCACGCCGCTGGTGCGGCTCAAGCGGCTGCCGCCGCCTGGCGCCGCCGAGGTGCTGGTCAAGCTCGAGTCCTACTCGCCGGGCGGCAGCGTCAAGGATCGGGTCGCGCTGCAGATGATCGAGGCGGCCGAGGCCGAGGGCCTGCTCGACGCCGACACGGTCGTGCTCGAGCCGACGTCGGGGAACACGGGGATCGGGCTGGCGGTGGTGTGCGCGGCGCGCGGCTACCGCTGCGTGCTGGTCATGCCCGACTCGATGTCGCTCGAGCGGACCTACCTGCTCAAGCGGCTCGGCGCCGAGGTCGTGCTGACGCCCGCGCGCGACCACATGGCCGGCGCGGTCAAGAAGGCCGAGGAGCTCGCGCGCCGGTACCCCAAGGTGTTCCTGCCGCGCCAGTTCGACAACGCCGCGAACCCGGCGGTCCACGCCCGCACCACCGCGCTCGAGCTGCTCGACGCGGCGGACGGCCGGCTCGACGCGTTCGTCGCCGGCGTCGGCACCGGCGGGACGATCACCGGCGTCGGCGGCGTGCTCAAGGCGCGCGTGCCCGGGGTGCGGGTGATCGCCGTCGAGCCGGCGGCGTCGCCGGTGCTGTCGACCGGGCGCGCGGGCGCGCACAAGATCCAGGGCATCGGCGCCGGGTTCGTCCCGGCGGTGCTCGATCGCGGCGTCATCGACGACGTCCGCACGGTGAGCGACGCCGACGCGTTCGAGGGGATGAAGGCGCTCGCCGCGCGCGAGGGCATCCTCGCCGGGATCTCGGCCGGCGCCGCGATCCACGTCGCGCTCGACGTCGCGCGCGTGCTCGGCGCCGGGCGCCGCGTGATCACGGTGCTGCCCGACGGCGGCGAGCGGTACCTGACGGTGCAGAGCTACTTCGAGCTGTGACGACGCGGAGGCCGGCTGCTACCCTGCCGTGCGTGACACGGCTGACCTTCGTCATGGTCCTGCTCGCGGCGTGCAGCGACGCGCCGGCGCCCGCCGCGGACGCGGGCCTGGACGAGCCGACCGGCGTGATGGGGACGTGGGCGATCACGTGGACGTGCGTCGCCGGCTGCACGATCGGCGCGATCAACCCGCTCGCCTACAACGACGTCCTGGTCGTCGCCCCCGACGGGACGGCCACCTACCAGAGCACGACGTGCGCCGACTGCGGCGCCGTGCACGCGATGACGGCGACCGCCTCGTGCCTCACCGTCGCGGCGGGCGAGGACTTCGGCGTCGTCCGCGAGGCCTACGAGGCGTGCGCGACGGGCGGCGTGCTCGCGGCCGAGCTCACGTGGTCGGGGTATCCGGGGCCGTTCGAGCCTCGGACGTACCGGCTGCGCGGGACGCCAGGTCAGCCCTGAGGCTCTCGTTGTTCCACGCGCCGTCGCGGTCGCCGTAGGTGCGCGGGTCCTCCTCGCGCATCAGGCGCTCGGACTCCTCGAGCGCGCGGCGCGCGGCGGCGAAGTAGACGTCGCCCTCGGTGCGGCCCCACATCTGCGCGAGCTCCTCGAGCGCGCGCTCGTCGTGGTCGCGCCAGCGGCGGGCGAGGCGGTGGGCGGTGTGCGCGCGGTAGCCGAGGCCGCGCAGCGCCTCGATCCCGACCTCGTAGCTCGAGCCGAACGTCTCGCGCCAGACGTGCTGGACGCCGAGGCGGCGCAGGCGGAAGTAGTGGATGCGGTCGCGGGCGCGCGCGTAGATCGTCAGCTTCGGGAAGTGCTTCTGCACCGTCTCGGCGATCTCGAGCGACGCGTTGACCTCGTCGACGGCGAGGATGAAGAGCTTGGCGTGGGCGCAGCCGGCGGCGTGGAGCAGGGCGGGGCGCGAGGCGTCGCCGTAGTACGTCTTCATCCCGAGGCGGCCGAGCACGTCGATCATCTCGGGGTCGAGATCGAGCACCGTCGGGCGGATCCCGTTGGCGATCAGCTTGCGGCCGATGATCTGGCCGAACCGTCCGTAGCCGGCGATCACGACCGGCGCGTCGGCGTGGGCGATCTCGTCGGCGGGGCGGTCGGCCGCGTCGTCGGTGGCCCACGGCAGGATCCACCGCTCGAGCGCGACGAACACCACGGGCGTGAGGATCATCGACATCGCGACCGTGGCGACCAGCGGCCCGGCGAGCTCGGCGCCGAAGACGCGGCTCTGGACGCCGAAGCTGATCAGCACGAACGCGAACTCGCCGACCTGGCACAGGCCGAGGGCGAACAGCCAGCGCGCGGTGCGGCCGAGGCGGAACCACCGGGCGAGGCCGTACAGCACGGCGAACTTGAGCGCCATCACGCCGACGACGAGGCCGGTGATCGTCAGCGGCTCGTCGCCGATCAGGCCGAAGTCGATCTGCGCGCCGACGGAGATGAAGAACAGGCCGAGGAGCAGGCCCTTGAACGGCTCGATGTCGGACTCGAGCTCGTGGCGGTACTCGCTCTCGGCGAGGACGACGCCGGCGAGGAACGTGCCGAGCGCGGGCGACAGGCCGGCCTGCTGCATCAGCAGGGCGATCCCGACGACGAGCAGCAGCGCGGCGGCGGTGAACGACTCGCGCACCTTGATTTCGGCCATCAGGCGGAACAGCGGGCGGACGAGGAAGATGCCGCCGGCGACGACGCCGGTGACCGAGCCGATCAGGATGAGGGCCTGGAGCCAGGCGGGCCGGCCGGCGTCGTCCGTGGCGGCGGCGGCGGGGTCGGCGGCGGCGGCGACGCCGAGCAGCGGGAAGATGGCGAGGATCGGGATGACCGCGATGTCCTGGAACAGCAGGACCGAGAACGACGACTGGCCGCCCTGGCTCTTGAGCAGGCCCTTCTCGGCGAGCGTCGACAGGACGATCGCGGTGGAGGACATCGCGAGGATCATCCCGACGGCGAGCGCCGGCTTCCACGCGACGCCGAGCACGAGCGCGCCGCCGGTGGCGACGGCGATCGTGAGCGCGACCTGGGCGCCGCCGAGGCCGAGGATCGGCCGGCGGAGCTCCCACAGCAGCGAGGGGCGCAACTCGAGGCCGACGAGGAACAGCATCATGACGACGCCGAACTCGGCGAAGTGCATGACGTGGTGGCCCTCGGTGCCGACCAGGCCGAGCGCCCACGGGCCGATCGCGACGCCGGCGAGCAGGTAGCCCAGGACCGAGCCGAGGCCGAGCTTCTTGGCGATCGGCACGCCGATCACGGCGGCGGCGAGGTAGATGAAGGCCTGGACCAGGACGCTGTCAGTCATGCGGAGGCTCGCGTGGTGATCAGCTCGTCGACGATCGGATCGAGCCGCTCGGCGGCGGCGGCGCGGTCGAGGTCGAGCCGGTCGTCCCGGAGCGCCTCGAGCAGCCGGCGATATGCCTCGCACGGCCCCGCGAGCGGGTCGTCCTTGGTCACGCGCAGCGCCGCATGCACGACGAACGGCGCGAGGAACCGCATGCGGCAGAGGTGCGCCGTCTGATCCCACGGTGTCAGCAACTCGCGCATCGTGTAGCGGTTGTAACCGTCGTGGCGATAAGCGTGCTCGGGGCCACCGGTGGAGATGACGTTGAACGTGATCTTGCCGTCGAGGTGGTGACCGCCGGCGCCGTAGGCCCAGCCGTGCTCGAGCACGAGGTCCTGCCACTCCTTCATGATCGCGGGCGCGGAGTACCAGTAGAACGGGTGCTGGAACACGATCACGTCGTGCGCGAGCAGCAGCGCCTGCTCGCGCTTCACGTCGAGGTGCATCGCCGGGTACGTCTCGTACAGATCGTGGAGCGTCACCCCATCGAGGCCGCGCACCGCGTCGGCCAGCCGAACGTTCACGCGCGATCGCTCGAGCACCGGGTGCGCGAAGAGGATGAGGATTCGGCGGACGGCCACCTCCCACCTGCGTACGCTGCCATCCCATCGGGCGTCAACCCGCCGACCGGGCAGGGTGGGGGCGACCGCGCTGTGCGCACGATGTCCGAGGCCACGGGCGCCGCCACCACCCGGTGGCTAGCCCGTGCGCACGACAGCCGCGCCGCCGTCGAGCTCGGCGAGTTACGCGATTGCGGCCGGGGTGGTGATCGCCCGAGGATGACCTCGTCGCGTTGGCGTCGCTCCGTGCGCACGGCGTGGCTGCTGGCCTGGCCATGTGACGAACGCACCGGCACACGGCCAGGCCCCGGCCGGGAAGGAGCCCTTCTCGCCGGTGCGCTCGCGCGTCGATGCCGCCCGGTACGCGTGCTTGAACTCTCGATACGCCGCGCGATACGCGGCGCGCGCGTCGGCGCTGGCGGCGTGACATTCCGGAGCTCGCGAGCGCGACGGCTCCTGCGGCCGCGCCCATGGGTCGATCGCGAGCACGGCGTCGATGCCGAGTGGCGTGCGTCCGAGAGCGCGGTTGCGGTCGCTCGTCGAGAGGACCACGTCTTCGACCAGCGCGGCGTGGCGCGCGCGGAGCGATTCGTCGTCGAGCCGTGACCACGCCGGGATCGGACTCAGCACGACGGGATAGACGCAGGCTCGCTCGACCGAGCTGCCCTTCTTGCGTCCACGGCCGCCGCGCGTGTGCTCGCGAGTGATCCACGTGCCCTCGAGCGTCATGTCGCCGACGAAGCCGGCGTATGCGCTTGCGCCCGGCCAGTCGGCAGGTGCTGCGACGAGCCCTTCCTTGCAGCCATGCGACAGCAGGTAGGTGAGTCGGTCAATCGAAGACTCGTCGTCGACGACGCGGATCGCACGCATGCGGCGCCCCCAGATCGGTCCACCTGACTCGCGGACGCGCCCGATCACCTTGGCGACGTTCGCGTTCACGAACCCCATGAACGGCGCGATGCTCTCACCGTCGGTCGCGGAGAGGAGGAAGTGCGCGTGGTTCGACATGTAGACGAAGTAGTGGAGCGCGACTGCTGGGAACAGGTGCTGCGCGCGCCCGATGACTCCAAGGATGAGGTTGCGGGACTGGGCGCAGGGACGGAGCAGGAACTGCTCACGGATCGTCCGGATCGTGATCTCGTAGACGGCACCAGGTTCGTACCAGCGCAGCGGGTGGCCCATGCCGGCACGCAATTCATCCGTCGTGCCGCAGCGGCGCACGGGATTCTCCTGACTTCTGCGTCGAACCATGTCCGGTCGCCGGACAAATGGCCGAAAACCGCCCGCCATGTCGGTGCCACGGTCAGTCATCTAGCGCGGCCATCCAGCTCGACACTCAGGCACGGGGGTGTGAGGTGCGCTACGGCCGGCCGTGCCTTGCCTTCACACGGGCGTCCTTCACATGGGTGTCATGTCGGGCACCTCGCGGGGCTTCAGGGCTTGACATGGGTGGGTGTCTTGGTGGGTGTCTTGGTGGGTGTCTTGGTGTCTTCACATGGGTGTCAGGCACCTCGCGGGGCCGTGAGGTCCGCTACGTCCGTGAGCGCACGGGCGCCACCTGACGGGGGCGCGTGTCTGGCGACGATCTCCGGAGGTCGGACATGGTCAGGCCCGGTCGGGCCCTCAGGCCCTGACACGAGCGTCAGGCACCTCGTGGGGCTGGGCACCGGGCACCCGGGCACCCGGGCACCCGGGGCACCCGGGGCACCCGGGGCACCCATGTCGGGGTGGCCGGGGTGGCCGGTGGCCGGGGTGGCAGGCACCGGTGGCGGTGGCCGGGGTGGCAGGCACCTGGCGGGGGCCGTGAGGTGCGTTACCTCCCTGAGTTGCTCTCGCCGGGTCACGGGCGCCAGGTGACGAGGTCGCGCATCGGGCCGACGATCTCGGCCTCGCAGGTCGGGCCGACGGAGTTGGTCTCCTCGTAGTGGTCGCCTGGCGCCTCCTCGAGGTACGGCGAGTCTTCGGACAGCTCGTAGTTCCACGCGGGCACGATGTAGCCGACCGTGTCCTCGGCCAGCCCGAGCACGAGTGGGTAGCGCACACCGTCGTTGGCCAGCAGCAGCTCGCGCAGGTACGGCCCGGCCGGCGCCAGCGACAGGTCCGGCGGGTTCTCGTTGTCGGCCGCGACGATCGGCACGCCCCAGCTCCACGACCCGTCGTAGCCGCCGACGAACAGCTCGGGGTGCAGCTCACCCGGCGCGGTGATCGCGCCGATCGGCCCGAGCTCGAGGTAGGTCACGCGCGACGCGACGTACGGCATGTTGTCCTCGTCGATCGGCCGCGACGCATCCCAGCCGAGGAAGTCCCGGTGGAACACGCCGACGACGCCGCCGACGTGATAGAACGTGTTCTCGACGCGCAGCGCCAGCTCGCCGGTGCGCACCGTCAGCCGCGGGTCGGCGACGTCCTCGACCTGCGCCGGCGTCGCGAGCGCCTCGAGCGCGAGCCGTCCCACCGCCACACCCGCCGCCTCGGCGCGCGCGAACCCCTCCTCGGTCACCGGCTCGCCGTCGGGCCCGGGCGGGCGCGTCCCGATCGGGCCGACCTGCCCGCCCAGCGCGCCCTGCACGTACAGCGCGACGCCGCCGACGCCCTCGACCGCGGGCAGCGCCGCGGTGGCCGCCGCGCCGTCCTCGATCGTCTCGCGGATGTAGTGCACGACGTCCGACGACAGCAGGTTGTTGTCGAACCCGACGTACTCGGGGTGCGCCGCCCAGTGGACCACCGTCCCGACGGTGCGACCGGGCTCCGCCACCGCCCGGAACTGCGCGATCGTCAGCGTCGGATCCAGGATGATCGGGTCGCGCACGTCCGCGACGTACGCCTGCGCTGACCCCGCGTCGTCGAGCGTCGGCACCGCCGCGACCGACATCGTCACCGGCTCGAGCGCGGCCACCGCCTCGGCCAGCGCTTCCGCGGTCCGCGCGTGGACCCACGCGTGATAGTCGAGGTCGACCCCGGTCACCAGGCTGGTCTCGCCCCACAGCCCCATCGTGTCGGGGCTCTGGTGGCTGTGGGTCGACGCGAACACGACGTGGTCGAGCCCCAGCGACGCCTCGAGCCTCGCGCGCGTCGCGTCCATCTCGTTGATGAACCAGCCGATGAAGTCGTAGACGACCAGGCCGACGCGGAGCTCGCCGCGCTCGAACACGGCGACCCGCGCCCAGATCGGATCGTGCACGCCGACCGCGGGCCTCGCGTTCTGCGCCCCGCCGATCCACACGGCGTCGAAGTCGCCGTCGTCGTCGCGGTCGTCGAACGGCTCGCCCGACGAGTAGACGTGGTCGCCGTCGAGGTCCTGCCAGCCGACGTCCTTCGCCGACAGATCCGGCGTGACGTCGACCGCGACGAACGCGGCGCGCAGCGGACCGGTCGCGTCCTCGCACCCCGCGGCGCCGGGGCACACCAGCCGCGGGAACGGCGCCTGCGCCCCGCCGACGATCGCGTCGGGGATGTCCCCGGCGTCCGGCGGGGCGCTCGCGTCGTCGCCGCCGCATCCCGCGATCGCCAGCGCGGCGAGCAGCCCGAGCGGCGCGACCCGACCCGCGACAGACCGTGCCACGTCGATAGCCGATAGTGTCACTTTCAGCATCCTGGTCGCCACCCTACGGTCGCGGCCGAGGTCCGCTGATGGTCGCGATGCCCACTTCGTCTGTCTTCCGGCTCGTCTCCCCCGCTCCGACCGCGACCGCGCTCGTCGCGGCGCTCGTGCTCGGCGCGCTCGCGGCGTGCGGCGGCGGGGACGGTCCCCCTTCACCCGCCGACGCCGGGGTCGAGCCCCTGCCGACCTCGCACTGCGCCTACGAGCCGCTGCCTCCGACCGCGGGCGCCGGCGGCACCGTGACCGCGGGCGCGGTCGAGGTCGGGCTCGCCGAGCTGCCGCTCGAGCTCCCGGTCGGCACCGCGCTCGGCGGCAACACCTCGCGCGCCGCGCCGCTCGACGACCAGGGACGCGTCGACGATCGCGAGGTCCCGCTGTCCGGGACGTTCAACCCCTCGGTCGGCGTCGAGACGATCCCGCGCGCCAAGGCGGTGGCGATCCGCGCCGGCGGCGAGACCGTGGTGATCGTCCGCACCGACTCGATCTTCTCCGACGACTCGCTGACCCACGCCGTGCAGGCCCGCCTCGGCCCGGACTTCGCCGGCAAGCTGATCTGGGCGTCGAGCCACACCCACACCGCGGCGGAGCAGTACTCGGGCGACAGCAAGCTCCAGGTCGGCGGCGGGCGCAAGCGCCGCCTCGTTCGCGACGCGATGATCGACGGCATCACCGAGGCCGCGCAGCTCGCGCTCGCGGACCTGCAGCCCGCGCGCCTCGGGATCGCTGCGGTCACCGGCTTCGATCCCGAGCACCGCGTGTCCTACGACCGCCGGCCGGAGAACGACGAGCTCGCCGGCGGCGAGCGCAAGGACGACTACCTCGCCGTGATCCGCGTCGACTCGCCCGAAGGCGTGACCCGGGCGATCTTGCCGGTGTTCGGCGTCCACTCCGCGATCCTCGACGACGACGTCGCGGTGTTCTCCACCGACGTGTCAGGGATGTACGAGCGCGTGATCGAGGAGCAGTACGACCACGAGGTCGTCGTGATCCACCTGCAGGGCGCGGCCGGCGATGTCCTCGCCAGCTCCGAGGGCCACCTCGCGTTCGACGACGACACGCCGCGCATGGACTTCGCGATGTCCGAGGCCAACGCGCGGCGCTTCCTGCCGCAGGTGCTGCCGGTGATCGCCGCCGCCGGCGAGGCGATGCAGGACGAGCTCGCGGTCGAGCTCGTCACGCGGTCGGTCGCGGTCGGCCCGGACTGGCGCGCGCTGACCGTGCGCGGCGGCGCCCTGGCGTACGCGCCGTTCGACGGCGTCCGCGTCGCCGACGGCGTGATCTTCGACGACGCCGGCGAGATCGTCTCGCCGATCGACGAGTTCAACGCGCCCGCAGGCGCCGGGCTGTGCGGCGACCCCGAGGACGACACGTTCGCCGGCGGCCGGCTGCCCGGCGTCGACGGGCTCGCGCCGTATCACAGCTGCGCGGACCTGCGGATCGCGATCGACGTCCTCGGAGCGCTGCTCGACCTCCCGATGGAGGAGCCGCCGCTGTGCGCCTCGACGCGCACGACGGTGTCGGCGCTGCGCCTCGGCGACTGGCTGATCGCGACCGCGCCGGGCGAGCCGCTGGTGCTGTGGGCCGACCTGGTCCGACAGCGCTCGCCCGTCGTGCCGGAGCGCACGATCGTCCTCGGCTACGCCCAGGGGCACGTCGGCTACCTGCTCACCGCCGACGACTGGCTGCGCGGCGGGTTCGAGCCGACGATCAACGTGTGGGGCCCGCTCGAGGGCGAGGCGATCGCGGAGCGGCTGCTCGAGGTGATGGCGCTCGCGGTGACGCCGGCGCGCGAGGACGCCGCGGCGGGCGGCGCCGATCGCGTGTCCGAGCCGGTGATCGACGACGACGATGTCCCGCCCGCGGACCCGGCCCCGCTCGCTGGCACGGTGCCCGACACCGTCCCGGCGGGGCTGTACGTGCGCAGCGGCGTCGTGCCGGCGACGGCGGAGCCCGCCGCGACCGTGCCGAGGGTCGCGGGGATCGCGCGGCTGGTGTGGATCGGCGAGGACCCGCTGTCGGGGACGCCGCGCGTCACGCTCGAGCGCGAGGTCGACGGCGCGTTCGTCGCCGTCCGCCGGCGCAGCGGTCGCCCGGTCGACGATCTCGACCTGATCGTCACCTGGACGCCGGACCCGCCCTACACCCAGGACGCGCCGCGCACCCACTACTGGGCCGTGGAGTGGCAGGCGGTGACGTGGCTCGGCTCGACCGCGCCGGGCGTGACCGACGACCTCGAGGATCGGGCGGGTGTCCCGCTCGGCCGCTACCGGTTCCGCGTCGACGGCACCGGCTACGCGCTGACCAGCGCGCCGTTCGAGGTCGTGCCGGGCGCGCTCGCGGTCACGGCGACCGCCGCCGGCGCCGACCTCGCCATCACCGCGGCCCACGTCGCCGTCGCGCCGGACTGGCGGCTGCTCGCGGTCGAGGGGCCGTCGAACCGCCCGGTCCCGGTCGCGCGCGGGCCGGTGACCGTGGAGCTCACGCTCGCTGGCGGCGCGGTGATGACGGTGGCCGACGTCGCGATCACCGCCGACGGGCACGCGACGGTGACGCCGCCGGCCGGCGCGACGGTCACGGCGCTGCGCGTGATCGATCGGTTCGGCAACCACGGCGCGGTGACGCTGCCGTGACGGCGGGGTGACCGCGCGCTCGTGTCGGCGCCGTCGACGGGTCGCGTCGGATGTTTCGTATCGACGGTCGCGATCGCCGGCACCACGGTGGCGGGCATGAAGCTCCACGGCACCATCGCAGTTCACGTCGCCGGCGCCGACATCCTGCGCCGCCCCGGGCTGTTCGACCGGATGCGCCGCGCGTTCGGTGGTGAGCCGGACCTCCGCACCGGCCGCGTGCGTGCCTCGCTCGAGGCGTCGGCCGTGGTCGATGGCGTGCGCGCGGCGCTCGCCGACCTCGGCGCGACCAACGCGGTCTCGCTGGTGCTCGACGACGTCGTGCTGTTCCAGGACCGCGACCGCCGCGACGACGATCTCGGCGATCTGTTCCTGGCGTTCCACGAGCACTCCCCCGCGATCGGCGGTGCCGGGTTCGGCCTGCTGCGGCTGGCGGTCGAGCACGTCGAGGCGGGCCTCCACGTCGTGCTCGAGGTCCAGGCGCGGACCGAGCACCCGGTCGACGAGCCCGCCGTGCGCGTCGTGATCTCCGCGCGGGTCAAGGCGTTCGAGCCGCGGCCCGGCGAGGACGCCGAGGCCTACCGCGCGCGGGTCGAGCCGCTCACCCGGGACGCGACGACGATCGAGCTGGCGCGCGTGTCGTTCGACTCGTTCGTCCACCGCGTGCGCGAGGCGATCGCGCGCGCGATGCCCGAGGCGCGCGCCGAGGTCGTCACGGCGCAGGCGCAGGTCGTGGCCGGCGGGCGGACGGCCGAGCGCGGGCGTGGGCGTGAGCGCGGGCGTGACGGCGATCGGCGGCAGCGGCCGACCGATCCGCAGTACGACCCCCACGAGGCGGCGTACCCGAACCCGATGCTCGGCCTCCTCGGGGGCCTGATGCTCACGTCGATGATGGGCTCGATGGTCGGCATGATGATGTCGCCCGGGATCCTGGTCGTCGACGAGGGCGGGGCGGTGCTCGGCGACGCGGCGGACGGCGCGCTGGCCGCTGCGGATCCGGGTGGCGTCGACGGCGCCGGTGCCATCGACGCCGAAGCGGGCGATCCTGGTGTGGCCGAGGCGGGCGACCTCGGCGGGTTCGACGCCGACCTCGGCGGGTTCGACGTCGGCGACCCGTGGTGACGTGACCGGCGCGGCGGGGCGCGGCGGGGCGAGCCCGCTCCCGGCGCTGCGTTCGCGGCACAATGCGGGCGATGTCTCCTCCCCCGAGTCGCCCGCGACGTGCCGCGCGCCCGCCCGCGGCGGCGAGCGCCGCCGCACCCCGCCGCGCCCCAACCCAGGCCCGGAGCAAGGAGCGCGTCGCGCGGATCCTGGACGCCACCGCGGCCCTGATCGACGGCGAGGGCCTCGACGCGGTCACCACCAATGCGATCGCCGCGGCCGCGGGAGTGCCGGTCGGAACCCTCTACCAGTTCTTCCCCAACCGCGAGGCGGTGCTCCACGCGCTGCTCGCCCGGCAGCTCGACGCCCTCGACATGTTGTTCAGCCCACATCTGGCACCGGTGGCTGACACCGTGCCGATCGAGAGGGCGGTGGACGCGGTGGTGAACGCGCTGGCGGGGGCGTACCTGGCGCTGCCGGCGCTGGCGGCGCTGGTGCAAGGGGCGCGGGCCGGGGGGCTCGGCGGCGCGGTGGTTGGCGCGGTCGAGGTGAACAACCGGCGGATCGCCGGGTGGGTCGCGGAGCTCGCGCGGCGCCGGCTCCCCGGGCTGTCGTCCGCGCGCGCGCAGGTGATCGCGACGTCGGCGGTCGAGGCCGGCGACGCGGTCCTCCAGGTGTGGCTGCGCGTCGCGCGCGCGGACGGGCGGGTGAAGGCGCGCCCGTACCTCGACGAGCTGCGCACGCTGCTCACCGCCTACCTCACCGCGGTGCTCGCCCGCGGGAGCGCCCCGGCTCGAATATGAGCACTTGCTCATGTTCTGCCGTTCCGCTATGACTTGGCCATGACGGCCAGCTCGCCTCGCCTCGACCTCGCGATCAACCACGGCCTGGTGTTCGACGGCAGCGGCGCCCCCGGGCGCGCCGTCAGCGTCGGGATCCGCGGCGGGCAGGTCGTCGAGCTGCGCGACGCGCCGTACGCCGCGGCCGACGCCGCCGAGGTGATCGACGCGCGCGGCCAGTGGGTGATGCCCGGGTTCGTCGACGTCCACACCCACTACGACGCCGAGGTCGAGGCCGCGCCCGCCCTGCTCGAGTCGCTGCGCCACGGCGTCACCACCGTCGTCGTCGGCAGCTGCTCGCTCGGCACCGCGCTGTCCTCGCCCCTCGACATCGCCGACATGTTCACCCGCGTCGAGGCGATCCCGCGCGAGCACGTGCTGCCGCTGTTCGAGCGAGTCAAGACGTGGGCCACGCCGGCCGAGTACCGCGCCCACCTCGACGCGCTGCCGCTCGGCCCCAACGTCGCGGCGTTCCTCGGCCACTCCGACCTGCGCGTCGCGGTGCTCGGGCTCGATCGCGCGGTCGAGGCGTCGACGCGCCCGACCGCCGACGAGCTCGACCGCATGGACGCGCTGCTCGGCGACGCGCTCGACGCCGGCTACCTCGGGCTGTCCGCCAACACCAACCGCTGGGACAAGCTCGGCGGCGCGCGCCACCGGTCCAAGCCGCTGCCGTCGACGTTCGCGCGGTGGAAGGAGCTGCGCCGGCTGTGCCGCCCCCTGCGCGCGCGCCGCCGCGTGCTTCAGGCGATCCCGAACATCTCGGCCAAGTACGACCTGTTCCTGTTCGTCGCCGAGAGCATCGGCCTGCGCCGGCCCACGCTCAAGACGACGCTGGTGTCGCTGGTCGACGTCCGCTCCAACCGCGCGATCTGGCGCACGCTCGCCGCGATCCTGCGCGCCGTCAACGGCCGGCTCGGCGGCGACGTCCGGCTCCAGGCGCTGCCGATGCCGTTCGAGCTGTTCGTCGACGGGCTCGACGCGCCGGTGTTCGAGGAGCTGATGGCCGGGACCGCCGCGCTGCACATCGAGGATCCTGCCGAGCGCGCGCGCCTGCTGCGCGACCCGACGTGGCGCGCGTGGTTCCGCCGCCAGTGGACCTCGGTGATCGCGCCCAAGGTGTTCCACCGCGACCTCGCGGTCTCGAGGGTGGTCGCGGCGCCCGATGCCGCGCTCGTCGGCCGCTCGTTCACCGAGATCGCCGCCGCGCGCGGCGCCGACGTCGTCGACACGTTCCTCGATCTGTGCGCGGAGCACGGCGACGCGCTGCGCTGGTACACGGTCGTCGGCAACGATCGCCCCGACACGGTCCGCAAGATCGTCAGCCTGCCCGACGTCGTGATCGGCTTCTCCGACGCCGGCGCCCACCTGCGCAACATGGCGTTCTACAACTTCGGCCTGCATCTCCTGCGGCACGCCCGCGACGGCGCGCCGGGGCTGCCGGTCGAGCGCGCGGTCCACCGCCTCACCGGCGAGCTCGCCGACTGGCTCGGCCTCGACGCCGGTCACGTCGCCGTCGGCGCGCGCGCGGACCTCGTCGTCGTCGACCCCACCCGCCTCGACGCCTCGCTCGACGCGTTCGCCGAGGCGCCGATCGCCGAGCTCGGCGGGGTGACGCGGATGGTGCGGCGCAACGACGCCGCGGTCCCGGCGGTCGTCGTCGGCGGGCGCGTCGCGGTGCGCGCGGGCGTGCCGGCGCCGGAGCTGGGCAAGACCGGCCACGGCCGGTTCCTCGCCGCCGGCGAGCGCGTCGCGCCGCGCGTCGCGCCCCGCCACGCCGCGGCGCCGGCCGCGGTCACCGCGGCCGCAGCACGAACCTGACCTCGCCGCGCAGCCCGCCCGCGCCGTCGTCGACCAGCGCGATGATCCGGTCGGGGTCGTCGGAGCCGCAGGTCGTGCACCCGTCGTTCGGCGGCAGGTACGGATCGCCCGCGAAGTACAGCTGGGTCGTCACCGGCGCGTAGTCCGGGTGCGCGAACATGAAGTGGATGTGCGCCGGGCGCCACGCGTCGACGCCGAGCGCGTAGTTCCCCGGGCGGATCGTCTCGAGCGTGAACCGCCCGTCGGCGGGCGCGACGACCTGGCCGCGCAGCCGGTAGTCCTTGCCCGCGCCGTGGTACGCGCCGTCGCGATCGGCCTGCCAGATGTCGACGAGCACGCCGGCCGCGGCCGCCGCGCAGCCCTCGGCCAGCACCTCGACGTCGATCGTCAGCCGCGTGCCCGGCTCGGCCTCGCCGGCGATCGCGGTGCGCATCGGCGCGCCGTCCTCGAAGAACGGCCCCTGGGCGTCGCCGGTCGTCGGCCGGCACGCGGGATCCGCGTCGGGGCCCGGCGCAGCGTCGGGCCCGGCGCCGCCGTCCGGATCGCGGGCGTCGCCGGCGCCGCCGCCGGACGAGCCGCCGCACGCGCCGAGCGTCGCCGCGGCGGCGCCGCCGCCGGCCACGCCGAGCCAGCGCAGCAGATCACGTCGATCGAGGTCCATGCCGCACGGTCGCCCGTCCGGGCGCGCGAGGAAAGCGAGTTGTCCTTGTCACACGCGCAAGGAATGCTTGCGCTCGCCCGGATCGTCCTCGATACGATCCCCCCGTGCTGAGTCAGGTCCGGGAGCGCGGAGACTCCCTGGTCGTCCGCATCGGCCGCGTCGTCATCACGCGGACGCCCGAGCGCGTCCACCTGCACGTCCCCACGTCGGCGCGGCGCGACGCGCTGCTGATGCTCGCGCTCGGGCTGCCGCTCGGCGGCGGCCTCGCCGTCATCCCGTTCGTCGTCGGTGGCGCGACCGCGGGGCTGCGCGCGTCCTGCGTCGCGCTCGGCGCGGTCGTCGTCGCGGCGTGCGCGGGCCTGGGCTGGCGCGCCGGCCGCCGCGCCGTGGCCTACGAGCTCGACGCCGCGCGCACGGGCGACCGCGCGGTCCGCGTCCGCGGCCCTGACGGCTGGACGAGGATCGAGCGCCGCTCCCTCGAGGGTTTCGGCGTGGTGTCGAACGTGCTCTCGCTCGGCCGGTCGCGCCGGTTCTACTTCCCGGTGATCCGGTTCGCCGGCAAGGAGCTGCCGGTGCTCGATCCGCGCGCCCACGCCGTCGAGGCGCCCGTCGCGCTGGTGTGCGCCGTGCTCGCGGCGCTCGTGCTCGACGATGGCGACGACGTCGCCGCCGCGCTCGCGCGGGTCCGCCGCCAGCGCCGGGTCGAGCTCGCGGTGGTCGGCGCGCTCGTCGCCGTCGTCGCCGCGTGCCTGGTCGCGATCGCGCTCGCGCTGGCGTGAGGGGCGCCGCCTCACCGCGCCGGGCGCGTCGTGAGGTAGCCCTTGCCGCGCGTCATCAGGCCGCGAAACCCCTCGAGGTCGCCGGCGCGCACGACCGAGCGCAGCCGCTCGACCGCGTACAGCAGCGCCGACAGCGACTCGGTGCCGTAGTCGTTGAGGTGCTGGATCTCGAAGTACAGATCGGGGTTCTCCGCGGCGACCTTGCTCGCGACCTGCAGCTGCGCGTCGAACGTCGTCGACGACAGGGTCGCCAGCCGCGGCGCGGCCTCGCCGCTCTCCGCCAGCGCGGTGAAGAACGCGATGTTGAGCGCGTGCGACAGGCCGAGCACGTAGGCGATCAGCCGGTCGTGGCTCTCGAGGTCCATGTCGACGAGCGTCGCCATCGTCGAGCTGAACAGCGCGCGCGCCTCGGCGGTCGCGCCGGCGTCGCCGAGGTCGATGAAGATGACGTGGCGCCCGCTGAGCAGCTCGGTGTCCGGCCCGAACATCGGGTGGATCGACGTCACCCGCCCGCCGGCGTCGCGCAGCGCGCGCAGCCCGGCGCGCAGCGGGCTCTTGAGCGAGCCGACGTCGAACACGACGCCGCGCGGCGGCGCCGCGGCGAGCTCGAGCAGGATCTGGTTGGTCGCCGGCATCGGCGCGGCGACGACGATCAGCTCGTGATCGAGCGTCGCGTCCTTCCACGACGCGTGCCACGGGTAGCCCTCGACCGCGCCGCCCGGATCCGCGACCTCGACCGCGAACCCCTGCGCCGACAGGAACCGCACGAACCACCGCCCCATGTTGCCCTTGCCGCCGATCACGAGCACGCGCCGGCCGCCGCCCGAGCCGCGCGCCGCGACCTGATCCTTCTCCTGCACGGTGAGCGAGCTGCGGATCAGCGCGAGCACGAGCTCCTCGCCGAGCGCGGGCGACAGCCCGAGCTCGGCCGCGGCGCGGCGCGCGCGCTCGACGACGTCGCGCTCCTGGCGGAAGTCGCGGGTGCCGACGCCCGTGGCGCGCTTGACCGCGCCGATCTGCTGGACCATGGCCTGGCGGCGGGCCGCGGCCTCGAGGATCTCCTTGTCGATCGCGGCGAGCTGGGCGCGCAGCTCGTCGAGCGACGGGCGGGCGGCGCCGTCGGCGCCGTCGGGGTCGGTGGACATGCGGGCAGAGTACAGCGATCCTTCCGCCATGGCCGATGGTGAACCGTCTCCGGGGTGTCCTCGCTGCGGCGGGCAGCTCGCGCCGCTCGGCGCGGGGCGGGTGTGCCGCAGCTGTCGCGGCGCGTGGCTGTCGGAGGACCGCCTCGCCGAGATGGTGCGGATGATGAACGACGCGCTGTTCGCCGAGGCGCTGGCGTTCGCGATCCGCGAGGCCGCCGAGGCGGCGCTGCGCTGTCCGGCGTGCGGCGAGGCGCTCGTGCCGGAGTCGTTCGCGCACCAGCCGGTCGACCGCTGCCCGCGCGGCCACGGCGTCTGGCTCGACGACGGCGAGCTGACCGCGGCGCTGCGCGCGGTCGTGCCGGCGTGACCCACGGGTGACGTGATGCCGCGTCCCCCGCTCCATGACGACCTCCCGACGCGCGATCCGACCCAGCGCGGCGGGCGCCCGCGTCGCGCGCCGGTCGAGGTGCCGGCGCTCGTGCTGCTGTGGGCGCCCGAGGAGCCCGGCCGCGTCGGCGAGGTCGCGCTGCTCGGTGGACCGGCCGTGCTCGGGCGCGGCGGGGCGCGCCCCGAGGATCCGGCGCCGCGGCTCGTCCTGGGGCGCCACCGCCCGGGCGGGCTCGTCGCCGGCGGACCGCCCGTCAGCAGCGGCGTGTCGCGGATCCACGCGGTGGTGTCCCCGGCCGGCGACGGCGTCCGCGTCGAGCGCCGCGGCCGGCGCGCGCTGCGCGTCGGCGGCCACGAGGTCGACGCGGCGGTCGTGCGTCCCGGCGAGACGTTCGAGATCGAGGACCAGCTGCTGTTGCTGGTGACGCGGCGGGCGCCCGAGGGGCCGCCGGCGGCCGACGCGTCGTTCACGTTCGGCGCGGCGGATCGCCACGGCCTCGTCGGCGAGAGCCCGGCGGTGTGGGCGCTGCGCGCGGCGATCGAGTTCGCGGCGCGCGCGCCGAACCACGTCCTGATCCACGGCCCGAGCGGCACCGGCAAGGAGCTGATCGCGCGCGCGATCCACGCCGCGTCGCCGCGCGGCGGGCGCGCGCTGGTCGCCCGCAACGCCGCGACCCTGCCCGAGGGGCTGATCGACGCCGAGCTGTTCGGCAACGTCCGCGGCTATCCCAACCCGGGGATGGCCGAGCGCGCCGGGCTGGTCGGCGAGGCCGACGGCTCGACGCTGTTCCTCGACGAGATCGGCGAGCTGTCGCCGACGCTCCAGGCGCACCTGCTGCGGCTGCTCGATCGCGACGGGGAGTACCAGCGCCTCGGCGACCCGCGGGCGCGACGCGCCGACCTGCGCGTGGTCGCCGCGACCAACCGCGCGCCGGCGCAGCTCAAGCACGACGTCGCGGCGCGGCTGATGCTGCGGGTGGAGGTGCCCGGGCTCGAGGCGCGGCGCGAGGACGTGCCGCTGCTGCTCGATCAGATCCTCGCCACGATCACGACGCACGATCCGGCGCTGGTCGCGCGGTTCCGCGTCGCCGATGCGCCGCCGCGGTTTCGGGTCGCCGGCGCGCTGGTCGACGCGCTGGTCCGCCATCCGTACCGCACCCACGTCCGCGAGCTCGAGCGGCTGGTGTGGGGCGCGGTCGCCGAGAGCCCTGGCGACACCGTCGGGCTCGGGCCGGCGACGGTCGCGGCGCTCGCGGCCGCGGCCGCGGACGCCACGCTCGGCTCGGCGGACGATGTCGCCGCAGAGTCCGACGCGGCGGTCGCCGCGCCGGACGACGAGACCGTCGACCCGGGCGCGGACGCGATCCGCGCGGCGCTCGCGCGCGCCGGGGGCAGCGTCACCGCCGCGGCGCGCGCGCTGGGGCTGCGCAATCGCTACGTCCTGTACCGGCTGCTGCGCAAGCATGGCCTGGGCGCGACCTGAGGTCCGGGAAAGCCCGCGCCGACCTCCTGTTCCGATCGAAGCGAGGCGACCTCTGCGGGTGATCACGGAGCACATGTGCGCGCACGTGCGGTCGCCGTGCGCGCACGCCCGTCGGGTGCGCCGCGCGTGCGTGCGCCGCGCGCGGGGCGGGGCGCGGCCGGCACGCCTCGTGAAGAGGCCCACGGTCCCGACCACCAGGAGCCAAGAATGAGCCTCGATCCCGCCGTGCTGCGCCAGAGCTTCGAAGTCGTCATCGAGCGTCGTCCCGATCTGACGATGCGCTTCTACGAGATCCTGTTCGACCGCTACCCCCAGCTCCAGCCGCTGTTCGGCCGCAACGCGCGCGCGGCGCAGGCGGAGATGCTGGCGCAGGCGATCGTCGCGGTGCTCGATCACCTCGAGGACGCGAGCTGGCTGCAGAGCACGCTCGCCGGGCTCGGCGCCAAGCACGTCGGCTACGGCGTGACCGACGCGATGTACGACCAGGTCGGAGACGCGCTGCTCGCGACGCTCGCCGAGGTCGCCGCCGAGGCGTGGACCCCGACGGTGGCGTCGCAGTGGACCGCGGCCTACGGCGCGATCGCGTCGATGATGCAGGCCGGCGCGCGCACCGCCGCGGCGTGACGCGCTACGATGCGGCGTGGCTGACGCGCCGGGCCCGTGGACGGCCTTCCCGCCCGACTACTTCGACGACTACCAGGTGATCCAGCCGCTCGGGGCCGGCGGCATGGGCGCGGTGTTCCTCGGGCACGACTGCATGCTCGACCGCCGCGTCGCGCTCAAGTTCATCGCCGGCGCCGCGCCGGATCCGACGTCGCGCGTGCAGTTCCTGCAGGAGGCGCGCGCGCTCGCGCGGCTGCACCACCCCAACGTCGTCGGGGTCTACCGCATCGGCGAGGTCGACGGCCGGCCGTACCTCGCCTACGAGCTCGTCGACGGCGAGCCGCTGCACCGGCTGCCGTGGCCGCTGCCGTGGCGCCGCGCGCTGCGCCTCGCCGTCGGCGTCGCCCGCGGGCTCGCGGCGGTCCACGCCGCCGGCGTGCTCCACCGCGACCTCAAGCCCGCGAACATCGTCGTCGCGCCCGGGGACGTCGCCAAGCTGATCGACTTCGGGCTGGCCAGCCGGCTCGACGACGGGATCGTCACCGACGTGACGACGGGCGCGTGGCTGCCGGCGATGTCGGAGGCCGCGACCGAGGCCGGCGCCGGCACGCTGCGGCCGCTCGCGGGGACGCCGATGTACATGGCGCCCGAGCTGTGGACGGGTGCGGCGCCGAGCCCGGCGAGCGACGTCTACGCGCTGGGGTTGCTGCTGTGGCAGGCGCTCGCCGGCGAGCTGCCGCACGACGGGCTGGCGTCCGAGGCGCTCGCGGTCGCGATCCGCGCGCGGGTGATGCCGTCGTTGCGGTCGGTCCGCGCCGACGTCCCCGGCGCGCTCGCCGAGCTGGTCGACCAGTGCGTCGCGCGCGATCCCCGCGATCGCCCGGCCAGCGCCAGCGTGCGGGACCGGCTCGAGACCGTGCTCGCGGTCTACGCGCCGCTGGTCGACGGCGCGGCGGAGGAGCGCGTCGAGCAGGCCGCGGCCGACGAGCTGGCTGGATCGTTCGCGCGCGCCACGATCGATCCGGACCTGTTCTCGCGGCGGTTCTACGAGCGCGTGTTCGAGCTCGAGCCGGGGCTGCGCGCGCTGTTCCCGGCCGACCTCACGGCGCAGCGGCTCAAGCTGGTGTCGACGCTCCAGACGGTCGTGCGCAACGTGCGCGCGCCGGAGCGCCTGGTGCCGATGCTCGAGGAGCTGGGCGAGCGCCACCACCAGTACGGCGTGTCGGTGCGCAACTTCGACGTCGTCGGGCAGGCCCTGCTCGCGACGCTGGCCGAGCTCGAGGGTGAGGCGTGGGCGCCGGCGACGGAGGCGCTGTGGACGCGCGCGTACCAGCACATCGCCGAGCACATGACGCGGGGGCTGACGCGCGCCGCGCACGGGTCGGCGCCGCGCGCGACGCCGCCCTTGACGCGGGTGCCGCTGGCGCCGCCCGAGCCGCGGTTCGCGACCTCGGGCGACGTCGCGATCGCCCACCAGGTGCTCGGGACCGGGCCGATCGACCTGCTGGTGTTGCCCGGCTGGGCGAGCCACCTCGAGCATGCGTGGCTCGAGCCCGGCTACGCGTTGATGATGTCGCGGCTGGCGCAGCGCGCGCGGGTGGTCGTGATCGATCGCCGAGGCACGGGCCTGTCGGACCGCGCGCCGCGCCACCACGACGTCGCGGATCACGTCGCCGACGCGCTCGCCGTGCTCGACGCCGTCGGCGCGGAGCGGCCGGTCGTGCTCGGGCTGTCCGACGCGGCGGCGGTCGCGGCGGCGCTCGCCGCGACCCACCCCGAGCGGGTGCGCGGCCTGGTCCTCCTCGGTGGCACGCCGGCCCACGCGGGCCCCGCCGCACGGGTCGACGAGGTGTGCGAGGCGATCCGGACCCGGTGGGGCGAGCCGCTGTTCGTCGACGAGCAGGCGCCGTCGCGCGCGACCGACGGCGCGTTCCGCGCGTGGTGGGCGCGGCTGCTGCGCTCGGCGATCAGCCCGACGATGGCGGCGGCGTTCGTCCGCGCCTCGGCCGCGCTCGACGTGCGCCCGCTCCTGGCCGCGATCGGCGCGCCCACGCTGGTGCTGCACCGCGTGGGAGATCGGGCGCACGTCGTCGCGGGCGCGAGCGCGTTCGCGGCAGGGATCCGCGGCGCGCGCCACGTCGAGCTGCCGGGCGCGGATCACCTGCCGTTCGTCGGCGAGGTCGAGCCGCTGCTGCGCGAGCTCGAGCAGTTCGTGCGCGACGCGCCGACGGTGTTCGCGCCGCCGGCGCGGGTCGTCACGGTCCTGGCGATTCACGCCGAGGGTGGTTCCGCGCCCGCCGCCGCGGACGGCGCGCTGCGCGCGGCCCTCGAGCGCGAGCACGGCGTGATCGTGAGGGACGAGGAGGCCGACGGCGCGCCGGTGCTGGTCGCGACGTTCGACCTGCCGGCGCCGGCGCTGCGTTCGCTCGCCGCGGCGCCGGCCGGCGTGCGCGCGGCGGTGCACACCGCCACGGTGACCGGCCCGCACGGCGAGCGCGCGGTGCTCGAGCACGCGCGGCAGGCCGCGGAGGCGGCCGCCGCCGGGAAGGTCGTGCTCGACGCGGTGGCAGCCGCGCTCACCGGCGGGGCGACGTCGCGGCCGCTGCGCTGATCAGCGGTGGCTCAACGCTGCGCGAGGCAGCGGTCGCACATCAGGCCGAGCTCGGTCACGTTGGTCCGCGCCTTCGCCACCGCCTGGCTGCACGCGACGCACATCACCGTCTCGACCTGCGCCGCGGCCGTGGCTTGCTCCTCCTCGAGCGCGGCCTCGATCCGGTAGTCGAGCACCTTGCCGTCGATGACGCCGGCGTCCTCGAGCACGTGCGCCAGCACGGCGAGCGCCGTCTGCAGCCGCTTGATCTCGGTCGCCTGCGCGCGGATCACCCGCTGGAGCGAGCCGATCGACTGCCCGAGCATCGTGCCCTGTTCGAGCGCGGCGTCGGCGCGGTCGTGGGCGGAGTTGATCGCGTCGCGCTCGCGCAGCGTGATGTCGTCGCTGACGAGGGCCTCGAAGAAGCCGATGCGGGCCATGGGCTCGACGCTAGAGCCTGTTCGGGGCGAGGGCCAGTCCCTGGTCGCCGGGTTCGC
>WYBA01000146.1 GCA_011526095.1 Myxococcales bacterium
CCGGCGCGCCGGCGCACCGGCACGGGCCCGGCCGCGGCGGGCGCCGCCGGCGTGGTCGCCAGCGGCGGCAGCTGCGACGTCAGCGCCGGGGCGGCCCCGTTGCCGCCCGTGCCGGGCGCGCCACCGGCGACAGCCGCCGCGTCGGCGCCGGCGTCCTGCGGCGGCCGATCGATCCGCACCAGGCGCGTGCGGATGATCCGCCGCGGCTTGCTCGCGGGCTCCGCGCCGCCGCCTTCCTCGTCGAGGAACTTGGTGATCGCGGCGGCGCGCGCGCCCGCCGCGGTCGACGCGGCGAGCGCCGCCTCCTTCGAGCGCAGGCAGTTGTCGCAGCGGCCGCACGCCGGCGCGTGGGGCTCCCCGAGGTACGCCAGGATCACCTGGTTGCGACAGCCCGGCGCCTTGACGTACGCGAGCAGCGAGTCGAGGCGCTGGCGGTCCGCGATCCGGCGCGCCTCGTACTGGCGCGCCTTGTAGTCGAGGACCTCGGGCTCGGGCTGCTCGTCGGACAGGCGGTACAGGCCGCCCTCCTCCTCGATCACGAAGCCCTCGTCCTTGAGCAGCGACAGCACCGTCCGCGTCCGCTGCTGGCCGACGCTCGCGCCGAGCGCGATGTTGGCCACCGTCGGGATCGAGTCGTCCTTCAGGCCCGGCTGCTTCGCCGCGTCGTCGAACGCCTCGAGCGCGGCGTAGACCGCCTTGACCTGGCGCTTGGTCGGGTACGTCCCCGACAGGAAGTACTCCTGGATCGCGACGTCGTCCGGCGAGAACAGCAGCACGCAGCGCGACGGCTTGCCGTCGCGGCCGCCGCGGCCCGCCTCCTGGGCGTACGCCTCGAGCGAGCCGGGCACGTGGTAGTGCAACACGTTGCGGATGTCGCGCTTGTCGACGCCGAGCCCGAACGCGTTGGTCGCGAGCATGACGACGTCCTTGCTCGCCATGAACCGCTCCTGCTCGGAGTCGCGGTCGTTCTTGTTCATCCGGCCGTGGTACTTGGCGACCGGGATGCCGTGGCGGCCGAGCGACTCGTGGAGCTCCTCGACCTTCTTGACCGTCGCGCAGTAGACGATGCCGGGCCGCGGCAGCTTCTTGAGCAGCGTCACCAGCGTCCGCAGCTTCTCGTCCTCGTCGTGGAAGACGATCACCTCGTAGTGGAGGTTGGGACGGTCGAAGGTGGTGGTGACGATCGTCGGATCGGTGAGGCCGAGCTGGTGCGCGATGTCGGCGCGGACGTGGGGCGGCGCGGTCGCCGTGGTCGCCAGCACCGGCGGGCGGCCGACGTCCTCGAGCGCCTTGCGCAAGGACAGGTAGGCGGGGCGGAAGTCGTGGCCCCACTGCGATACGCAGTGCGCCTCGTCGACGACGAACCGCGACACGCCGACGCCCTGCGCGCCCTCGCGCAGGAACTCGCGGAACTCCGGATCCGCCATCCGCTCCGGCGTGGTCAGCAGCAGCTTGCCGCCCGGCGCGCGCGTCAGCGCGTCCATCTCGCGGCGCTGCTTGACGGTCAGCGTCGAGTCGATGCGCACGACCGCGACGCCCTTGGCGACCATCTTGTCGATCTGGTCCTTGATCAGCGCGATCAGGGGCGAGACGACGACCGTGATGCCGGGCAGGACCAGCGACGGCAGCTGGTAGATGAGCGACTTGCCGGAGCCGGTCGGCATCACCGCCAGCACGTCCTTGCCGGCCATCACCGCCTCGAGCGCCTGCGGCTGCCCCGGGCGCAGCGACGAGATGCCGAGCACGTTGCGCCCGACGCGCAGCAGATCGATCAGCCCCGGCGACAGCCCGGCGAACGCCGGATCCTTGCGCTCCTCGGGCGTCAGCTTGGTCGCCGCGGCCCGCGTCGGCTTCGCCTTCGCCTTCGCCTTCGTCGCGGCCACCTCGGGCGCGGGCGCGGCCGCCGTCGCGGGGCCCGCGGCGGCCACCGCCGCCGCCTCTTCCACCACCCCGCTCTTCACCACCGTCTTCGTCGCGATCTTCGGTTCACTCACGGGAGCCTCGGTCACCTTCCGGTCGATCTCCGCCGCCGCCGCCGTCGCCGTCGCCGCCGCCGCCGTCGCCGCCTCGCCGCGCGCTCGTCGTGGCGCTGTCCGGGACGCGGCCTTGTCGGGCGCCGGCGCAGCGGGCCTGGGCGCGGGCCTGGGTGCGGGCCTGGGCGCGGGTTTGTCAGGCTTTGCCGGCGGCCTGGGCGGCCTGGCGGGCGGCGACGCCTTCGCGCCGGCCTTCGCCGCTCGCGGCTTCGGCTCGGCGCGCTCCAGCGCCAGCTCGGTCTGCGAGGCCGCCGACGGCTTCTTGCGACCCGTCGAGGGGGCGCTGCGCTTGCCGCTGGGGGCGGCCTTACTCCGCTTGGTGGTGGACATTCTGCCCGGCTACTCCTTCACAGCGCCCCGACACTGAGCGTCACCACGATTGGCGACACCGTGTCTCGGCGCCTGCGCACCCTCCGGCGCCTCGACCAACTCGCGGCTCCGGTGGGCTGGACGCGCCCCGGGAGGGCCGCGTCGCGCAACTGACAGCCACACTAGCACGGTCCCCGATCACGCAAGGGGGAAAAGCAGGAGATCCCGCCACCACGAACCGGGTGGAGTGTTATGACCGTGGCGCCCATGACGCGCACCGTGCGGGAGGCCGAGAACCGGCTCGCCGGCTTCAACTCCGATCGCGCGCACATCCTCGCCGAGGTCGAGCGCCGCGTGATGAACCGG
The DNA here is from genome assembly GCA_011526095.1 of Myxococcales bacterium. Classification (GTDB taxonomy): domain Bacteria; phylum Myxococcota_A; class Polyangia; order Haliangiales; family Haliangiaceae; genus WYBA01. The sequence continues at coordinate 2,709 of WYBA01000146.1, forward strand.
CTGTGTACCCGGGCCGCCGCGGGCGGCGACGCGTCGCTCGAGTACGTCCTCAACGACGTGTGCTTCGCCGAGTGCCGCCGGCTCGAGGCGTCCGGCCGGTCGAAGGCGACGCGCCACGAGCTGGAGCGGTGGCGCGCCCTCGGCGGGCGCCTGCGGACGATGAGCGACGACGACAAGCGCCGGGAGCTGCGGGAGCTGGTCGCGTACTACGGCCGCGACATCGTCGGCAACTTCGACAACCGTGTCTACCGGTTCGCCAACGACATCCTGCCGCCGGCGCTGGGCCTGCTGTTCTCGCCGCTGGGCAGCCTGCGCGACGGGCTGTCGGCGGCGCGGGAGCTCGACCAGCGGATCCGCGTCGAGGGCGAGCTCGACGCCGTCCGCGAGGCGGCCGAGCGCGGCACGCTGGTCGTGACGCCGACGCACTCGTCGAACATGGACTCGGTCGTGATCGGCTTCGCGCTCGAGCGCGCCGGGCTGCCGCCGGTCACCTACGGCGCCGGCAAGAACCTGTTCACCAACCCGTTCATCAGCTTCTTCATGCGCAACCTCGGCGCGTACCGCGTCGACCGGCGCCTGCGGTTCGAGCTCTACAAGGACGTGCTCAAGGAGTACTCGACCGTCCTGCTCGAGAACGGCTACCACTCGCTGTTCTTCCCCGGCGGGACGCGGTCGCGGTCGAACCTGGTCGAGCCGTCGCTCAAGCTCGGCCTGCTCGGCACCGCGATCACGGCGTACAAGAACAACGTCCGCGCCGGCGCGCCGCACAAGCGGATCTACGTCGTGCCGGCGACGATCAATTACCGCCTCGTGCTCGAGGCCGCGACGCTGATCGACGACTACCTCGCGGAGCAGGGCAAGAGCCGCTACATCATCGACGACGACGAGTTCTCGCGGCTGGGCCGGATCGTCGAGTTCATGCGCAAGATCCTCGTCCTCGAGGGCTCGGTCGTGATCCGGTTCGGTCGGCCGATCGACGTGTTCGGCAACGACGTCGACGACGACGGCGAGTCGCTGCGCGCCGGGCGGCGGGTCGATCCGGCGAGCTACTTCCGCGGCGCCGACGGCGCGGTCGCCGACGACGATCAGCGCGACGACGAGTACACGCGCACGCTCGGCCGCCGGCTGGTCGAGCAGTTCCCGCGCCACACGGTGCTGCACTCGACGCACCTGGTGGCCCGCGCGCTCTACGACTGGGTCGCGTCGTCGGCCGGGACGCGGGACATCTACCGCATCCTCCGCGTGCCGCCGTCGCTGCTCGCGGTGCCGCTCGACCGCGCCGTCGCCGCGGTGGCGGAGCTGTGCGCGCGCGTGCAGTCCGACCCGACGGTCGGCGTGCTCCACCCCGCGCTCGCCGCCGACACCGAGCCGGTGACGTTCGAGTCGGCCGCGCGGATCCTCGACGACGCGGTGCGCGCGCTCGGCACGTACCACACGCGCCCGGTGGTCGAGCGCCACGGCGACCTGATCACCGTCCGCGATCCGAAGCTCTTGCTCTACTACCAGAACCGCACCGCCCACATCCGCGAGCGCCGCGAGCAGCCGCGGCCCAGCCCGGTCGCCGACGCCGGAGGCGCGGCGTGACCGCGGCGGCTGGTGCGGGGGCCGGCGCGGCGCACGGGCGCGCCGACACCCTCGGCATCGTCGGCGCCGGCGCGTTCGGCACCGCGCTCGCCTCGGTCGTGGCGCGCGCCGGCCGCCGCGTCGTGCTGTGGTCCCGCGATCCGGCGGTGGTCGACGCGATCAACACCACGCGGCGGTGCCCGCGGCTGCCGGACGCGCCGCTGCCGCCGCCGCTCGAGGCGACGACCGACCCGCGCCGGCTCGCCGCCGAGGCGCGGTTCCTGGTGCTCGCGGTCGCGTCGACCGACATCCGCCAGCGCGCGCGCGAGGTCGGCGAGGTGATCGACGGCAGCCACCTCGTCGTCCACGCGATCGGCGCGCTCGCCGAGCCGGACGATCTGCGGTGCAGCGAGGTGGTCGCGCAGGCGACGCCCGCCTTGCGCCTCGGCGCGCTCGCCGGACCGGCGCTGCCGGTCGACCTCGCCGCCGGGCAGTTCTCGTCGATGGTCGTCGCGTCGCGGTTCGCGGAGGTGGTGAGCGAGGCGCGCCGGCTGCTCAACGCGCCGCCGATCCTGCGCGTCTACGGCTCGGCGGACGTGATCGGCGTCGAGCTCGCGTCGGCGCTCGCCGGCGCGTACACGGTCGCGCTCGGGCTGGCCGACACGCTCGCGGTCGGCCCCGGCGCGCGCGCCGTGCTGATCACGCGGGCGCTCGCCGAGGCGTCGCGGCTGGGCAAGGCCGCCGGCGCGGATCCCCGCACGTTCGGCGGCCTCGCCGGCCTCGGCAACGTGCTCGTCCGCGCCGGGCGCGGCGGCGGGCGGTCTCGACGAGCTCGGCGCGGTGATCGCCGCGCGCTCCGACGACTACGGCCTGGGCCAGGCGCTCGCGCGCGGCGTCGACCACCCCCCGACCGAGGGCGCGCGCGCCGCGCTCGCGGGCGTCCGGCTGGCGCGTCGCCACGGCGTGCGGATGCCGCTGCTCGAGGGCCTCGCCGGCGTGCTCACCGGCAAGGTCGCGCCGGCCGACGCGGCGCGGATGGCGGGCGAGAACGTCGCGACCGAGGAGTAGGGCGGCGAGACGTCGCGCTTTCCCGTGGCGCGGACGGCGCCCCGGTGGCGCGCGGGTGGCGCCCGGCCGCGAGCGGTGGTACCGACGTAGGTGGTGAACCCCGTGCACGCTCCGTCCCGGGCGGCGATCGCGGCCGCGAGCGCGCTCGCCGCGCTCGCGCTGGCCACCACGACCGGCTGTCCGCGCCGCGCCGGCGACCCGGGCGCGGCGGCGACGGTGCCCGACGGGCTCGCGGTCGCGATCTACGTCGGCGGCGCGCCCGGCGGCGAGCGCCGCGCGCTCGCGCTCGTCGACGACCGCCGGACGATCGAGATCGGCGCCGACGGCCAGCTCGCGCTCGGCGACGTCGCCGCGGGCATCGATCTCGCCTCGCTGATCGTGGAGTCGCTCGATCCCGCGACGCCGCTGCGGGTCGCGAGCTGCACCCGGCAGGGCTCGACCGACGGCGCGGCGCTCGCCCACCGCGTCGTCCGCATCGTCACGGTGGAGGGCGCCGAGGTCGAGGGCCGGCTGCGCCACGTCAGCTGGCGCGAGCCCGGGCGCGGCCAGTGGGTGCTCGAGGACGAGGCCGGCGCGGTCCACTTCGTCAGCGGCGAGCTCGAGCGCGCACGGATCGCCGACACCGCCGCGCTCGAGGTGCGGTGCGCGGTGCACGCCGCGCCGGGGCGACACCGCGTGCGGATCGCCTACGCGACGACCGATCTGTCGTGGAGCGCGGCCTACCGGATCGACGTCGCCGAGCCGAGCGCCGCCGGCGCGCCCGGCGCGGCCGCCTCGCCGCGCGCGGACGCGACGGTGCAACCGACGTTCACGATCGCCGGTTCGGGGCTGCTCGGTGCGCGCCGCGCCACCGTCCAGCTGCTGGTCGGGCTTCCCGGCGGGGACGCGACGCCGCGGCTGGCGTGGAGCGGCGACGTCGACCTCGGCGCCGACGCGGTCGCGGTCCAGCCGCCTGCGCTCGCGCTGCCGCTCGCGCTCCACCACGTCTACCGCGGCGCCGTCAGCCTCCCCGACGAGAACCCGCGCCACGGCGCGTGGCACGCGCAGGGCAGCTTCGACGTGTGGCTCGCGCTCGGCGTCGACGACGCGGCGGCGGCGGCGCTGCACGATCTCCCGGCCGGGCCCGCCCTGGTCGACGTCGCGCGCGCCGGCCAACGCCGGCAGGTTCGCGCCGAGTGGCCCGCGCCCGCGTCCGACAAGGCGACGGCGTTCGACGTGGCGCTGTGGCCCGACGGCGACGTCCTGGGCTACCGCGACCGGCGCCAGCCGCGCGACGACGGCGCGGTCCTGGTCGAGCAGCTGCTCTACACGGTGTCGAACCACGGCCGCGCGCCGATCACGGTGTGGGTCGAGGAGGAGCTGCGCCCCGGCGCCGGGCGACGCACGCTCAAGCGGCAGTGGCCGGTCAAGGGCGAGCGGCGCGGGCGGTTCGTCCGGTTTCCGGTCCGGGTGGCGCCCGGCGGCACCGAGCGCCTGGGGTTCGAGGCCGAGTACCAGTGGTGAGGCACCGGTCCGGCCGGTGACGGGCGCTCGCGCCGCCGGCGCCACCGGCACGAACGACGGGGCCTGGGCGTCGGCGCGCCGCAGCGCCGGCGCGCCGCAGCGCTGCAGCGCCGGTCCGCGACGATCCGGTGCACGCGCGCGTGACCGGATGGCGCGCCCGGCGCGCCGCGGGCTGGCACGCACCTTCCGCGCGGGAGTGAGTGTCCGGTGCCCGGACCTTCTTTCCGCGCCGCGGCACTCCCCATGCGGACGGGATCGTAGTATCCAAGCGCGACCCCGCTGCCACGTCGTCACCATGGCCAAGCAACCTCGTCGAGACCTTCGCTCCCTCCTGCTCGTCCCGCAGCACGATCTGATGGCGCAGATCGACGCCCGGATGGACCGGCTCGCGATGCCCACGCTCCGCCCGGCGCACGCCCAGCTGCTGGCGTTCATCGAGGCGCAGACCGCGGCGCGGGGCGATGGCTCCGGTGTCCGGTTGACGGACCTCGTGGCGTCGATGCGGCTCGCCAAGCAGACCGTCGGCGACATGATCGACGATCTCGAGGCGCAGAAGCTGGTGGAGCGCTACTCCGATCCGGACCACGGCGTGATCAAGCGCGTCCGCCTCGGCAGCCGCGGCAAGGTGCTCGCCGGCGAGGTCCGCAAGGTGTCGGACGCGACCGAGGCGCGCTGGGCCAAGCTGCTCGGCAAGAAGAAGATGGCGGCGCTGCGGTCGGTGCTCGAGGATCTCGCGGCGGGCCTCGCGGCCGAGGCCGCGGCCGACAAGAAGTAGCCGCGGCGCCCGCGCCGAACGGCCACGGCCACGACGGTGACGCGGTCGTCGCCGCGTCGGCCGCTACGGCTCGCGCGGGATCACGCGCAGCCGGTAGCCGAAGCGGTGGCGCGACTCCAGCAGGTCGCCGACGCCGGCCTTGATCAGCGCGCGCCGGACGCGGCGGACGAGCTGCTTGACGTGGTTGTCGCTCGGCTCGCGGGTGTCCCAGGACAGCGCGCCGATCAGCTCGGAGCTGCGGACGAACCCGCGCACCTGGGACGGCTGGTGGCCCTCGTCCAGCATCCGCGCGCGCAGCAAGCGCACCAGCTCGAGCTGCGTCGTCGTGAGCTGGACCTGGACGCCGCCGACCTCGAGCAGCCCGCCGCCGCCGCCCGTGGGCTCGTGCACCCGCATCGGGACCTCGGGCAGCCCGACGTCGGTGTGCTCCTCCTCGTCGCCGATCGCAGCGGCCGCGCCGTGCGCGCCGTGCGCGCCGAGCGCGGCGGGCGCGCGCTCCTCGGTGAGATCGTGGCCGACGCGCGCCGCCGGCGTGCGGTCGAGCGGCCGCATCGTCGTGATGATGTCTGAGTCGACCTCGATCTCGGGCAGCTGGTCGGCGTGCTCGACGAAGTAGAAGCCGATCGGGCCGGTCGCCAGCCGCATGCCGTGCCGGATCGCCATCGGCTCGGTGACCGGGACGTCGTCGAGCGTCGTGCCGTTGGCCGAGCCCAGGTCGCGGACCTGCCACTGCCCGTCGGGCGCGCGCCGCAGCTCGGCGTGGCGGCGCGAGATCGACGCGTCGAGGATCGCGACGCCCGGGGTCTCGAGGTGGCGCCCGATCGTGCAGTGGTCGTCGAGCCGGTGCGGCCGGCCCCACACGTCGATCAGCGCCACGCCCGCGCGGTGGAACGCGGCGTCGAGCACCTGATCGGGCAAGAGGCCGACCGGCGACGCGAGCTCGTCCCGGCACTCTTCGCACAGCACCCCCACCTCGGCGGGCGAGCGAGAGCACACGGCGCAGTGCATGGCTCAGAGCATATCGCAGGCGCGACGCCGGGGCGGGGTGGGGCGGGCGGTTCCGCCGGCGATCACCGCTCGAACGCCAGGTAGCGCTTGCCCTCGACGGGCGGCTCGTGGATCCGCGGCGCGACCGCGAGCTCGAACGGGAACGACACCGCGCCCAGGCCGTCGAACGCCGACGTCATCACCTGGAAGTGGAGGTGCGGCGTCGTCGAGTACCCGGTGTTGCCCGAGCGCGCCAGGTGCTGGCCGCGCTCGACCCGCGCGCCGGGGCGGACGTCGACGCCGTCCGGCGCCAGGTGCATGTACTGGCCGATCGTCCCGTCGTCGTGAAGCACGAGGACGAAGTTGGTGTGGGCGTAGTCGGTCCACTCCGGCGCCGTGCCGTTGCCCGAGACCCGGTCGTTGACCGCGACGACCAGGCCGCCGCGCGCCGCCACCACCGGCGTGCCCTCGGGGCACTCGAAGTCGATCGCGAACTCGTTGCCGCCGGTGTGCGAGAACGCGCCGCCGAACCCCTGGATGATCGGGAACTCGTCGCCGGCCATGAACGGGACGGCGTAGGCGTAGCGCGCCGGCACCGCGTCCGGATCGCCGAACTGCGCCTTGAAGTCGAGGTAGCGGTAGAACGCCTGGTTGTCGTCGAGGATCGTGAACGTGGCGAGCACCTCGGTCGGCCCCGGCGCGCCGACCTCGATCGCCGGCGGCAGCGTGATCACGCCGTCGGTCGCGTCGTCGGCGGCGAGGTTGGTCAGATCGCGCACGCTCCACGCGATCGTGACGGGCGCGATGTAGCCGTTGCGCGCGGTCTGGATCACGCGGCCGTTCGCCCACCGCATCTCGAAGTGGACGTGGCCGCCCTCGAACACCAGGTCGTCGACCTCGTGCGCGAGCTTGCCCCACGTCGCCGGATCCGCCGGCGCGGACTCGGGCTCGGGCGCGGTCAGCCCGGGCGGCGCCGGCGCGGGGCGCACCATCGGCGGCGGCAGCGTCGACGTGCAGGCGACGAGCGCCGCGGCGGCGATCAGCGCGATCCGGTGCACCAAGGCGAAGGTAGCACGTGGCACCGCGGGCCCCGCGAGGCGATGATGCGCCCGTGTCCGCTGGTGACGAGCCGTTCGCGACGACCGCGACCGACGCGGGGCGACCGTCGCCGGCGTCGCGGGCCGGCGACGAGGTGTGCGCGCAGATGGTGCTCGCCCACTTCCGGCTCGACGAGCGGATCGGGCGCGGCGGGATGGGGGAGGTGTGGCGCGCGACCGATCTCGCGCTCGACCGGCCGGTCGCGCTCAAGGTGCTCCCGGCCGCCGTCGCCCGCGACCCGGACCGGCGGGAGCGGCTGCTGCGCGAGGCGCGCGCCCAGGCGCGGCTGGCGCACCCCAACGTCTGCCACATCTACTACGTCGGGCAGGACCGCGGCGTCGTGTTCTTCGCGATGGAGCTGGTGGTCGGCGAGAGCCTGGCCGAGCGGCTCGCGCGCGGGCCGGTGCCGCCCGACGAGGCGGTCGAGCTGGTGCGCCAGGCGGCGCTGGGGCTGCGCGCCGCGGCGCGCCACGGGTTCCTCCACCGCGACGTCAAGCCGTCGAACCTGATGGTCGATCGCGAGGGGCGGGTGAAGGTCGTCGACTTCGGGCTGGTGAGGGCGATCGACGGGGCCGAGGCCCCGCCCGAGGCCGCCGAGCCGGCGGGGGCGCCCACGGCGACCGCGATGGTCGGCACGCCCCACTACATGGCGCCGGAGCAGGCGTCGGGCGCGGCGATCGACGCCCGCGCTGACATCTACGCCCTCGGCGCGACGCTGCACCACCTGGTGTCCGGCCGCCCGCCGTTCGACGGCGAGACCCTCGACGAGCTGGTCACGCAGCACCGCGCCGCCGCGCCGCCGCGGCTGCGCGCCGCCGGGCCGCGGCGCGAGCGGCGGGTGGCGTCGTCGCTCGACGCGGTGATCGCGAAGATGATGGCGAAGCGGCCAGAGGAGCGGTTCGCGGATCACGACCAGCTGCTCGCCGAGCTGGCGCGGGTGTCGCCGGCGCGCAGCCGCCCGGCCGCGATGCTGGCGCGCGTGGTCGCGGCGCTGATCGACGTGATGGTCGTCGCGATCGCCCTGGTCCCTCCCCAGCTCGTGTCCATCGGGTGGCTCGACGCCATCGTGCAGCACGAGGCGTTCGCCGTGACCGTCGGGGTCGCGTACGCGACCGTCGCGGTGTCGCGGTGGGGCACGACGGTGGGGCGGTGGCTGCTCGAGCTCGAGGTGGTCGAGGTCGCGACCGGCGGGCGCCCGCCGCCGCGGCGCGCGCTCGCGCGAGCCGCGGTCGAGTACGGCCCGCTGTGGGCGGGGACGTGCCTGTCGGCGCTGCACGACGGGCTCGGCGGGCGCGTCCTCGGCGACGCCGCGGCGACCCTGGCGGTCGCGGGGGTCGTGTGGGGGTTCGCGGCGCTCGCCCACGCGGCGTGGTTCACGATCGACCGGCGCACGGCGTGGGATCGCGTGTCCGGGACGATGGTCCGCTACCGCGCCCGTGGGCCGGCCGGCGGCGGCGGCGTGGTAGCGTCCGAGGCGTGAGGCGCGCGATCTCGGCCGCGTTGGCGGTCGTCGGGCTCGGACTGGCGGTCGCGGCGCCGGCCCCGGCGGGCGCCGACGTCCACGGCGTGCCGCTGCCGAAGGGCAGCAAGGCCGACGCTGGCGGTGCGCGTCACGCGTCGTCGAAGGGCTACCGCGACACGGTCGAGCACGTGCGC
>WYBA01000147.1 GCA_011526095.1 Myxococcales bacterium
GTGCCCGAGGCGCCCGCCCCGCCCGCGCCGACGGCGCAGGCCGGCGCCCCGGGGCCGGCGCCCACCCCCGACGCGGCGCCCGCGCCGGCCCCGCCTCTCCCCGACGAGGTCGAGATCCTCGTCGACGACGTCGAAGATCTGCCGGCGCCGGTCGCGCCCGCCCGCGATCCCTCCCCCCCGAAGCGGGCCCGGCCGGCGCCGGACGATCTGCTCAAGCAGGCCAACGAGGCGCGGCGGCAGAAGGCGTGGCAGGCCGCCGACGCGCTCTACGCCCGGGTGTGGGCCGAGTACCCGGGCACGGCCGCGGCGCAGGTCGCGCTCGTCGCCTCGGGGACGATCCAGCTCGAGCACCAGCGCGCGCCGCGCGTCGCGATCGCGCGGTTCCGCGAGGCGCTGCGCGGCGGCGGCGGCGGCGTCGCCGAGGAGGCGCGCTACGGCCTGGCCGAGGCCTACCGCGCGGTCGGCGACGCCGCGCGCGAGCGCCGCGCGCTCGACGACTTCCTGCGCCACCACGCCGGCTCGCCGCTGGCGGATCGTGCGCGGGATCGCCGCGCGGAGCTCGGGGAGTAGGCGAAGATGCGGGGCGTGCGTCGCCTCGCGTGGATCGTCGTCGCCACGCTCGCGACCGACCCCGACGGCGGCGACGGCGCGCCGGCGTACTGCCGCGGCGACGGCCCGCCGATCCTCGTCGGCGACGGCATCACCGTCGGCGAGGGCGACGGCTCGAGCGACGACGTGTGCTCGGGCGAGGTCGCGGTCCGCACGTTCCGCCACGCGCTGTGCACGTGCGAGGGCTACGTCACCTCGGTCCGGCTCGACACCGACTCGTTCGACTCGGCGGCCGGGCCGTACGCGCCGGGCGGCACCGCCGGGCCGGTGGGCGTCGACGGCGTGCTCCAGACCTCGGCCGCCCTGGCGATCGGCGGGGCGCTCACCGTCGCCGGCGCCGGCGGCGCCGCGCTCGGCGACGCGCTCGACGTCGCCGGCGACCTCAGCGTCGGCGGGCCGCTCGGCACCGGCGTCGCCGTCACGGTCGGCGGCGACGCGGCGGTCGCCGGCGCGATCGATCTCGCGTCGCTCGACGTCGCCGGCACGCTCACCGTCCCCGCCGGCGTCGCGATCGACGCGCCCGCGCTGACCACCGGCGCGACGGTGCGCGCCCCGGTCGCGGTCGAGCCGCCGTGCGCGTGCGCGCCCGACGACCTCGTCGACATCGGCGACTTCGTCGCCTCGCATCGCATCGACAACGAGAACGACGTGATCGACCTGCCGCTCGACCGCCTCGTCGGATTCACCGGCGACACCACGCTCGAGCTGCCGTGCGGCCGCTACTACCTCGTCGGGCCGGTCGGGGGCGACGGCGCGCTGACCCTGCGGATCACCGGCCGCGTCGCGGTGCTGATCGATGGCGACGTGACGCTGACGGCGCCGCTGGCGATCGAGCTCGCGACCGACGACGCCGAGCTCGACCTGATGATCGGCGGCCTGCTCGGCTCGAACAGCACGATCGCGGCGGGCGACCCCGACCGCCCGTCGCGCACCCGGATCTACGTCGGCGGCGACGGCACGATCCTGCTCGCCGGCGGCTCGCAGCTCGCCGGCAACCTCTACGCGCCGCGCGCCGCGGTGTCGCTGTCGGGCGGCGCCACCGTGTTCGGCAGCCTGTTCGTCCGCCGGCTCGACCAGGCCGCGCCGGTGGTGATCCACTACGACGTCGACGTCCTCGACGCCGACGTCGGTTGCTTCTGACCGTCGGCCTGGCGCACCATCGCCGGCGTGGGACGACGCCCGGCCTCGACGCGCCGCCGCGCCGCGTGGCTGGCCGTCGCGCCGGCGGTCGTGGTGCTGCTCGCCGGCCTGATCGCCACCGTGGTCGCGACGAGCGTGCTCGTCGACCGCGAGCACACGCTCGCGCGGCTCGAGCTCGAGCGCCGGACCGCCAGCCTGAAGGCCCGGATCGAGCACGCGTTCGTCGTGCCGCTGCAGGCGGTGTACGCGATCTCGTCGTACCTGCGCGCCACCGAGCTGCGGGTCGACCGCGCGGGGTTCGCCCGGTTCACCGCCCCGACGATCCAGCGCGAGCCGGCGATCTACGCGCTCGAGTGGGCCCCGGTCGTCGCCCACGCCGACCGCGCCGCGATCGAGGCGCGCGCCGCCGCCGAGGGCCTCGCCGGGTGGCGGATCACCGACACCGACGGCGGCGGCGGGTTCGTCACCGCGGCGGACCGCGCGTGGTACGTGCCGCTGCTCTACGCCGAGCCGCCCAACGCGGCGCTCGGGTTCGACCTCGCCTCGCTGCCCGATCGCAAGGAGCACATCCTGCGGTCGCGCGACGGCGGGTACGCGATCGTCAGCGACCGGCTCCAGCTGGTCGAGGATCCGCCGGGGCTGTGGGCGGTCGCGGTGTACGAGCCGGTGTGGCGCGACGGCGCGCCGCCGGTGGACGTCGCCGCGCGCGCCGGCGCGCTCGTCGGGTTCGCGATCTGCGTGTTCCGCGTCCGCCCGGTGATCGAGCGCGCGCTCGGCGCCGCCGCGCGCGACGGCGTCGACGTCGCGCTGACCGATCCCGCCGGCCCCCCGGGCGACCGGACGCTGTGGGAGAGCCGGCCCGGCGCCGCCGAGCGGGTGCTCTCCGCGGAGCGCCGCCACACCGCCGCGCTGACGTTCGTCGACCGCACGTGGCGTGTCACCGTCGCCGCGCGCGGCGACGACGCCGCGACGCTGCCGCGGTCGCGGCTGGTGCTGTTCGGCGGCGCGGTGATGTCGGCGCTCGCCGCCGCGCTGATCGCCGGCGTCCGGCTCGCCCGCCGCCAGCGCCGCGCCGCGGACGACCGCCAGCTCGGCCCGTACACGCTGCTGCGGCCGATCGGCGGCGGCGGCATGGGCGTGGTCTACGCCGCGCGCCACGCGCTGCTGCGCCGCCCGACGGCGATCAAGCTGCTGCCGCCCGACGCCAGCGACGGCGAGGCGCTCGAGCGGTTCGAGCGCGAGGTGCGGCTGACCGCCGAGCTCACCCACCCCAACGTCGTCGCGATCTACGACTACGGCCGGACCCCGGACGGCACCTTCTACTACGCGATGGAGCTGCTCGACGGCATCACCTTCGACGAGCTGCTCTCGGTGTCCGGACCGCAGCCGGTGGCGCGCACCGTCCACCTGATCCGCCAGCTCACCTCCGCGATCGGCGAGGCGCACGCGCGCGGCCTGGTCCACCGCGACCTCAAGCCGGCGAACCTGATGCTGGTCGAGCGCGGGGGCGACCCGGACTTCGTCAAGGTGCTCGACTTCGGCCTGGTCAAACGCCTGGTCCCGAGCACGACCGAGGAGGACGGCGACGGCGGCGCGACGGCGGCCGCGTCCTCGCCCGACGCCGGGCTGACCCGCCCCGGCATCATGTTCGGGACGCCCGGGTTCTCGCCGCCCGAGGCGATGCGCGGCGAGCCGACCGAGGCCGCCGGGGACGTCTACTCGATCGGCGCCGTGTGGTACGCGCTGCTCGCCGGGCGCCCGCCGTTCAAGGGGCCGAGCCCGCGCGCGGTCGGCCTGGTGCAGGTGTCGTCGACGCCGCCCGCGCCGTCGCGGTGGCGCGGCGAGCGCGTCGAGCACCCCGAGCAGGTCCCGCCCGAGCTCGACGCGCTGATCCTGCGGTGCATGGATCGCAAGCCGGGCAATCGCCCGCCGTCCGCGGCGGCGCTGCTGGCCGAGCTGGACAAGCTCGACGTGCCGCGGTGGACACGCGACGACGCGCGGCTGTGGTGGGCGACGCACGGCGCGCGCGTGCGCGCGGTCGTGTCGCGGCGCCGCGCCGAGCAGGCGCTCGACGGCCGCCACCACGAGACGCTGCCGATCGACGCCGCGCGCCGCCGCGGCGGGTGAGCTGCTCCGCGACGAGGCGCACGCTGCTCCACCGCGAACCAGGTGCGCCGCCGCGGCACGAGCGGGGCGGCGAGCCTTCGGTGCCTCTGGGCGGGGTGGGTCCCGACCAGCTTCGCTCGTCGGGCGGGGCGGCGAGCCCCGTGTGATCGATGCGCGCACGCGGGTTGCACCGGTGCGGCACGTCGACGCATCCAAGCGTCATCGGCTGACTCACCACCCAGGGGGACCACGATGGACGACCGCCAGGCCAAGCGTGATCTCGTGCTCGCGCCGAGCGAGTACGCCTACATGCAGGACGTCACCAAGGGCGTCATCAAGACGTACACCGGCCCGACGGTGATCAACCCGACCGCGCAGGAGCGGCCCGTGTGGTTCGATCCCGAGTCGAAGCGGTTCGAGCCGTGCGCGCTCGAGGACGCGGTGCGGCCGATCGCGATCGCGCCCGAGGGCTACTACCTCGTGCTCAAGAACCCGTCGACGCGCGGCGATCACCCCGCGCCCGGCGCGGTCCACCCGTCGCCCGACCTCGACGTCGGGCGCAAGATCAACATCACCGGGCCGTGCGCGTTCGCGCTGTGGCCGGGGCAGATGGTCAAGCTCGTCCAGGGCCACCACCTGCGCTCGAACCAGTACCTGCTGGTCCGCGTCTACAACGAGGACGAGGCGCGCACGAGCTGGGGCCAGGCGGTGATCAAGCCGGCCGCCGCCGACGGCGCGACCCTCACCGCGGGCGCCGCGGGCGCCGCCGGCGCCGCGCCGGCGGGCCCGACCGCGCGCGTGCCCGCCGACCTCGCGGTCGGCAAGCTCTACCTGATCAAGGGCACCGACGTGTCGTTCTACATCCCGCCGACCGGCGTCGGCGTCGTGCCCGACGAGGCCGGCAGCTACGTGCGCGACGCGCTGACGCTCGAGCGGCTCGAGTACGCGATCCTCGTCGACCAGAACGGCAAGAAACGCTACGAGCGCGGCCCGCAGGTCGTGTTCCCCGAGCCGACCGAGGCGTTCGTCGTCCAGGGCGGCGCGCGCAAGCTGCGCGCGATCGAGCTGTCCGAGGTCGAGGGCCTGCACGTCAAGGTGATCGCCCCGTACACCGACGACGCCGGCGCCCACGCCGAGGGCGACGAGCTGTTCATCACCGGCGCCCACACCGCGATCTACTACCCGCGGGAGGAGCACGCGGTGATCCCCGCGAGCGCGACGACGATCAAGCACCGCGCGGTCGCCGTCCCCGCCGGCGAGGGCCGCTACGTCCTCGGCCGCAAGACCGGCGAGGTGCGGATGGTGCGCGGGCCCGCGATGCTGCTGCCCGATCCGATCGAGGAGGTGATGGTCCGGCGCGCGCTCACCGACCGCGAGTGCAAGACGTGGTACCCGGGCAACGCCGAGGCGCTGGCCTACAACCGCGCGCTGCGCGCCCACGAGGACCCGGCGCGCCCCGGCGTGATCACCGAGGCCGCCTCGGGCGCGACCGCGCGGTTCGCGGGCGTGCCCTCGACCAACATCTGGGTCGGCTACGCCGTGATGGTCGTCGACAAGCACGGCCGTCGCCGGGTCGAGCAGGGGCCGCGCAACCTGCTGCTCGGCTACGACGAGTCGCTCGAGGTGATCCAGCTGTCGACCGGCAAGCCCAAGTCGACCGACGCGCTGATCGAGACCGTGTTCCTGCGCGTGCTCAACAACAAGATCGGCGATCTGTGCGTGGTCGAGACGCTCGATCACGTCGAGGTCACGCTCGAGTACTCGATGCGCGTCAACTTCACCGGCGACCCGATGCGGTGGTTCGAGGTCGAGAACTACGTCAAGTTCCTGTGCGACCACGTCCGCTCGGTGCTCAAGGGCGTGGTCAAGCGCCACTCGATCGAGGCGTTCTACGCCGCGTCGGTCGAGGTCCTGCGCGACGCGATCCTCGGCCGCCCCGACGACAAGGGCGCGCGCCCCGGGATGCGGTTCCCCGAGAACGGCATGCACGTCACCGACGTCGAGGTGCTCGACGTGTCGATCGAGGACGCCGACATCTCCGCGCTGCTCGGGCAGGCGCAGCACGAGGCGGTGCAGGCCAACATCGCGATCCTGCGCGCGCGCCGCGGGCTCGAGCTGACCGAGCAGCAGGAGGCGATCACGCGCGGCGAGGCCGACGCGCGGGCCGAGACCGCGCGGCGCAAGGCCGACCTCGACGTCGCGGCGACCGCGGACCGGCTGCGCGTCGCACTCGCGGCGATCGCCAGCGACCACGCGCAGGCCGAGCGCGCCCAGGCCGCGGCGGTCGCGCGCAACGCCGCCCACGACGTCGACCACCACGCCGAGCTGGCGCGGCGGCGCGCCGAGGCCGAGCTCGACCAGGCGATCGCCCGCGACCGCCAGGCGCTGGTGCTCGAGGCGTTGCGCGCCGAGGTCGCCGCCGCGGTCGAGCGGTTCGGGGCGGCCCAGGGCGGGTTCAGCGAGGCGCTGCTCGCGCTGTCGAGCAACGAGGTGCTCGCCAAGGTCGCCGAGGCGATGAGCGTCCAGGCGTTCGTCGGCGGCAAGACGCTCACCGACGTGATCGACAAGGTGTTCGCCGGCACGCCGCTGGCCGGCGTGCTCGACACGGTCAAGGCGCGCGCGACGCCGTCGAACGGCAACGGCGCGGGCAAGGCGCTGCCGCCGGGCAAGCAGAGCTGACGAGGGGAGGCCGGGCGCGCGCGGCTCAGCGCTCGGCCTCCTTGCTGCCGACGATCGTCATGTTCATGCCGATCTGCACCGACAGCGCCTTGCCGTCGACGGTGATCGTCGTCTTGGCGTTGATGTTCCAGCCGAACGAGCCGGTCGAGAACGCCTTGACGTCGGCGAGCATCTCCTGGCCGTTGATCACGACCTTGAGCGGCTCGGCCTTCTCCTGGAACTGGGTGAGCGAGATCGGACAGGGCGACTTGGCCATGCCGCATCGTACACGCAACGCGCGCTACACCCGCGGCGTCGTCCCGCGCGCCAGCCGGCCGGCGGCGCGGATCCGCCAGAACGCGTCGAGCAGGCTGCGGTAGCCGGTGAGCGCCCACAGCTCGTCGGTCTCGCGGTCGTAGCCGACCAGCATCAGCCCGGGCGAACGATGGACGTGGAACCCGCCCTCGCGGACGCCGTCGCGCTCGATCGTCGCGTACACCGCGGCCTCGAACTCGGCGATCGCGGCGGGGGCCGACGGGGGCCGCGCCGCGGCGCCGGCGACCCGGTGCGCGTCGATCGCCAGCATCCAGCTGCCGTCGGGGCGGCGGCACAGCCGCTCCTCGCGCCAGAACCCCTGGTCGCTGCCGACGACGAGCCACAGCCGGGTGTAGCCACCCTCGGCCAGCTTGCCGGCGAGCGAGGCCCTCAGCGCGATCAGGTCCCCTGCGAGGATCGCGCTCAGGATCCAGGGCCGCTGGTGGCTGGCCATCCACATCGACGAGCGCCCGCAGCATACCGACCGCGCCGCGGATGTCGCGAGAATTCGGCTCGCGGACGTGGTGGATCTCGCTCACCGCTCCGACCGATGGGTCAGCCGTCGCCGCTCGCGAGCTGGTGCCGCCGCGGCGCCAGCGGCACCAGCATCGCGGCCATCCGCGCCGGGGCGCGCACGCCGAGCGCGGCGAGCGACGACGCCGCCTCGTCGAGGATCGCCTCGTCGCCGCGGAGCTCGCCGAGGCGGTGGCGCGCCGCCGCGGCCAGGGCGCGCAGCCCGAGCGTCCCGGCCTCGGCCGCGACCGCCTCGAGCGCCGGCGCCGCCGCCGGGCCCGCGATCCCGGCGCGCAGGGCCATCGCCCAGCACCGGGCCGCCGGCGTGCCCGCCGCGACCAGGCGCTTCGCCAGCCGCGCAGCCAGCCGCACGTCGCCGTCGGCGACCGCGAGCCGCCCGCGGACGAAGTCGTACTGCGCGCGGATGCTGTGGACCCGGAGCAGCAGCGACCGCTCCAGCCGCTCGACCCCCTCGGCGAGAGCGGCGCGGTGCTCGGGCGCGCCGGTGTAGAGCGCGATCTCGGACCGCCCGACCAGCTCGTGGAAGTGCTGGACGTGGAACTTCGCGGTCGCGGGCATCCACGAGGCGCGCGCCAGATCGTGGAGCGCGCCCTCGGGATCGTCCTCGGCGAGCCACATCGGCGTGCACACCCGCCGCATCGTCGAGCCGACGTACTGATCGCCGCGCTGCTGCGCCTCGAGCTCGAACCGGTCGTAGCGCTCGCGCATGTGGGCGTAGTCGCCGACGAACCGCAGCGTGAACAGCGTGAACAGCTTGATCGACGCCAGCTCCCA
>WYBA01000148.1 GCA_011526095.1 Myxococcales bacterium
CGGTGGCATCGGTCGTCGCCGCCTCGATGCCCTCGGGCGTTGAGCACTGCTGCCTTCGAGCGGCGGCCGACGGCGCGCTCCTGGTCGTCGCCGCCTCGATGCCCTCGGGCGTTGAGCACTCGAATTCGGACGAGCGACTGTTCACGGTCACGGAGTCGTCGCCGCCTCGATGCCCTCGGGCGTTGAGCACCCCCAGCCGCCGGCGGCCGTCTTGCTCACGCCGTCGTCGTCGCCGCCTCGATGCCCTCGGGCGTTGAGCACTGGGAGCCGGAGCCTTTCGAGTACGGAACGGGCCGTCGTCGCCGCCTCGATGCCCTCGGGCGTTGAGCACCTGGTCGACCTGGCGGCCGCGGATCCCGAGGGTCGCGGTCGTCGCCGCCTCGATGCCCTCGGGCGTTGAGCACTTCCGCGCCGCCACCGTCACGGGGCGCTGCCCCAGTCGTCGCCGCCTCGATGCCCTCGGGCGTTGAGCACATCGGCCACGAGCGCGCGCACTCCGGGCACCGTGCGTCGTCGCCGCCTCGATGCCCTCGGGCGTTGAGCACCTCGCAGCCGCTCTGATGGACACCGACGCCTCGCACGACATCGCCGCCAAGATGGCCGTCATGAGCGTATCCTTCCCGAATGGCCCGCCAGCCACGCCATGCGAGCGCGCGATCGCCGACGCGATCCGACGGCGGCTCCACGATGGCGCCGACTGACTTCACCGTCGATCCCGCCACGGTCGAGGCGTACGTCGCCTTCTACGAGCGGCACGGCGCGATCAGTAGCGACGAGGGCGAGATGATGATGAATGCGCTGTCGATGCTCGTCGGCATGTCGGCAGTCGAGGAGCTCCGGGCGATCATCCGGCGCGATCGCTGGGACATCTGGGACGCAGGCGATCCGGTCGAGGACAAGCGCCGTCACGCGGCCCGCCGCGCCCGCGCGACCTGAATCGACCGCGCGCACGCCGCCGCCGACGATGGCGGCATGGCGTTCCGCCTCGGCCACGGCAACCTCCGCAAGCCCCAGCGCACGCCGCAGGGGTCCTCCGCGTCGACGGCTACGCGAGCCGGGTCGGCGTGTTCGAGTACCGCAACCCGGACGTGCTCAGAAGCGCGTTGCGCCCCGCGGTCCATGGCTTGGCGCCGAATCACGAGCGCCCAAGCTACCTACAGCACCCACGGGATCACCGCGCGCCGCGCCGCCGGGTAGTCCGCGAACGTGGCGTGATACCAGCGGTGGTTGGCCAGCGCGCGCGGCACCAGGTTTGCCGCCGTGTAGACGGCGAAGGACAGCCCCGCGAGCGACCACGTCGCGAGCGCCCAGCCGGTCCACTCGAGGAGCTCGCCGAGGTAGTTGGGGCAGCTCACGCGCTCGTACAGGCCGCCGCGCGGGATCTGGTACCGGCCCGCGCCCGTCTCGCTCGCGCCCGGCGCGCGCAGCGCGCGCAACGTCGCGTCGGCGCGCAGGTTGATCACGAAGCCCGCGGCGAACACCAGCGCGCCCGCGATCAGCCGCGGGTCGGCGAGCCAGCTCGTCGGGTAGGCGCCGAGCTCGGAGATCCAGCGGGCGTTGACGTAGGCGTTGACGCTGTTGAACCCCAGCGCGAGCGCCACGATCAGCACGGGCATCGGGCGCCCGCCGCGCATCCGCAGCGGGTAGATCACCGTGCGCTGGACGTAGTGCACCTGCCACAGCGCCAGCAGCACGAGCGGCGCGGCCTCGGCGCGGTGGGCGCCGTGCGCGAACACCGAGGCGAACAGCACGACCGCCGGCGACTCCATCAGGATCCACCCGAGGCGCGCCGGCAGCGCCGGGCCCCAGCCGGGGCGCCCGTGGCGCCCGTAGGGCGCGGTGATCAGCATCAGCGCCGCGGCGGTCACGACCGCGGCGCCGAGCACGCCGAGGACGAGCGCGCGGTGCAGGTCGGGCTCGCTCACCGAGCACGAGCGTCGCATCGCGGCGGCGTTCCTGGTAGCGTTGCCGCCGTGCCCGTCGCCGCCACGATCGAGCTGCCCTGCGACGCCGACGCTGCCTGGGCCCTGCTCGCGGATCCGTCGCTCGCGCCGGACTGGGTGACCGCGGTCGCCGACGCCGAGGTGCTCGAGCGCGACGCCGCCGGGCGCCCAGTGCGCGTGCGGTTCGTCGGCATGCCGTCGGTCGGCAGCGCCACGTACGTCGTCGCGTACCGCCACGACGACGCGACCCGCAGCCTGTGGTGGGAGACGGTCGGCGAGGCTGACCGCCGGATGGACGGCCACGCGCGGATCGAGCCGGTCGCGGCGGGCCGGTGCCGGCTGCACTACGAGCTGGCGGCGGCGGCGAACCGCACGCTGCCGCCGTGGGCGCAGTCGGGCTACGCCGGCGACACGCCGGACAAGGTCGTCGCCGCGTTCGAGCGGTTCGCGCGGCGCCGGCTGGGTGTCGTCACCGGCGACAGCGCCGGCTAGGCGAGTGGCCGGCGCGGCGCGCGCGCCTCGGTGCGCGGGCGCAAGTGCTCGACATCGCACGCGGCCCGGTGACGGGCGCGTCGCAGCCCGCGGCCCGCGGGTTGCTCTTGCGCCCGCCCGTATGCGTCTCTCCGCCACGCTGTTCACCGCTGTCCTCGCCCTGCTGCCCGCCGCCTGCGCCCTCGAGCCCGATCCGAGCGACAAGGGCGTCGAGGAGGAGATCCCCGCGGACGGCGATCTCGGCAAGGACGACTCGTTCAAGAAGCCGACCGACCACGGCGCGATCGCGTTCGACGAGCGCGTGACCTCCGAGCTCACCGCGACCCAGCGCCACCACACCTGGACGTTCGAGCTGACCGGCGACGCCGAGGTCGACATGACCACCAGCTACGCCGTGCGCGGCCAGCGCCGGACCGACACGGTGCTCTACCTGTACAAGGAGGGCCCGACCGGCTGGGGCCCCTACCTCGCGCGCAACGACGACTACGGCGACACCACGTACTCGCAGCTCGTCGAGTCGCTCGACGCCGGCCGCTACCGCGTGCTGGTCAAGGGCTACCTCGCGTCGACCCGCGGCAAGTTCTCGCTCACCGTCGGCTGCGACGGCGCCGGGTGCGCGCCCGCGGTCGCCGAGGACGTGTGCCTCTTGCCCGAGGACTACACCGCGCTGCGCGCCGACCCCGCGTTCGTGCGCCAGCAGGCGCGCGTGATCACCTCGGCGGCGCAGCTCGACGCGTTCGAGCACGAGCAGGTGCTCGAGGCGCTGCGCCGCGGCTGGCCGGAGATCGAGACGCTCGACGACGGCTTCGCGACCGTCGACGGCGGCGAGGTCAACCTCGTCGGCTACTTCTACACCGGGTCGAACACCGACCTCACCCTCGTCGAGTTCGGCCGCGGCGACACCTCGGTCGGCACGATCTACTTCGGCCGCTCGCTCGTCGCCGCCGGCGTGATCGACGACCTGTTCATCGGCGGGTGCGCGCTGTTCGCCCCGCGCGGCGACGGCGCCGCGCTCGCGGGCGAGGCGTGCCGCGCGACCAGCGACTGCGCCGCCGGCCTCGCCTGCCAGGGCGTGTTCGCGAACGAGGGCGTGTGCGCCGCGACGTCCAACCCGCCGGGCGAGGGCGCCGAGTGCGCGGTCGACGCCGACTGCGCGGCGGATCTGGTGTGCGCCGGCGGGACCCGCGGCTACGGCCTGTGCCGCCCGAGCTGGATGCGCGGCACGTTCACCGACGCGGCGACGGCCGCGATCCCCGACGCCGGCACGCTGGCGCGCCGGCTGAGCGTGCGCGGCCTCGCCACCGTCGACACCGACGTCGCGCTGCGCGCCACGATCCAGCACCCGCGCGCCAGCCAGCTCCGCGTCACGCTCACCAACCCGGCGGGCAACGAGGTCGTCCTCGTCGACGGCACCGCCGCCGACGGCGCGCCGCTGGTGCTCGACGGCCCGATCCTCCACGGCTTCTCCGGCGACGAGTCGGTCAACGGCGAGTGGACGCTGCGCGTCACCGACCGCGCCGGCGGCCAGGTGGGCCAGCTCGCCGGCTGGGAGCTGACGGTCACCTCGCGCTGGGACTGAGGCAGGCCCCGGTTGCCCCTGGATCGGCCGTCCGTGAAGGTCTAAGGTCCGCGCCGATGGGACGCGCCTTCGAGAAACGCAAGACCACGATGTTCGCCCGGTGGGACCGGATGGCGAAGCTGTTCGCCCGCATCGGCAAGGACATCACGATCGCGGTGAAGTCCGGTGGCCCGGATCCGCACAGCAACCCGGCGCTGCGGCGCGTGCTGCAGAACGCGCGCGCCTCGAACATGCCGAAGGACAAGATCGACGCGGCGATCAAGAAGGCGAGCGGGCAGGGCGCGGCCGACTACGACATCGTCGTCTACGAGGGCTACGGCCCGCACGGGATCGCGGTGCTGGTCGAGACCGCGACCGACAACGTCACGCGGACCGTCGCGAACATCCGCATGCACTTCAAGTCGCACGGCGGCAACCTGGGCACGTCGGGCTCGGTCGCGTTCCAGTTCCAGCGCATGGGCGTGTTCCGCCTCGCGCCCGCCGGCCTCGATCTCGAGGCGCTCGAGCTCGATCTGATCGACCACGGCCTGCAGGAGCTCGGCGAGGGCGAGAGCGACAAGGGCGAGCCGCAGGTGATCGTCCGCTGCGCGTTCAACGACTTCGGCTCGCTCGCCGCGGCGATCGAGGCGCGCAAGCTCACCGTGATCTCGACCGAGTCCGAGTACGTGCCGCAGACGCTGACCGAGCTGCCCGAGGACCAGGCCAAGGAGGTCCTCGAGATGGTCGACGCGCTCGAGCAGGACGACGACGTCCAGGCCGTGTTCCACACGCTCAAGTAGCGACGCTGACGCCTCGCGAGATCCAGCACGCCTCGGATTCCTCGTCGGGACCCAAGATCCGTGCGTCCTGAGCGGCCCGAGCGACAGCGAGGGCCAGTCGAAGGACCAGCCTGCCGTGGTCATGAACCGGAAGACTGGCCCTTCGACTCGTCGGCCGGCGCTTTCGCGCCGACCGACGGCTCAGGGCGAACGGAGAGAACTACACCTGGTTCATTGGACCCGAGAAACGCGACGGCGTGCCCGCCAACGGCGACACATCGAAGTGATGCCTAGCACTCCTCGCGCTCGGGCCGCGCGAGCACCTCGCGGCGCGCGGCGTAGAGCGCGGTGAACGTGCCGGAGGCGATCGCGGCGCGGACGTCGGCCATGAGGCGGACGTAGAAGCGGAGGTTGTGGAACGCGAGGAGCTGCCAGCCGACGGGCTCGCCGGCCTTGATCAGGTGGTGCAGGTACGACCGCGGGTGGCGCGCGCACGCGTCGCAGTCGCACGCGGGATCGAGCGGCGCGTCGTCGAGGCGGTGGGCGCCGCGGCGCAGGTCGACCTTGCCACGCGAGGTGAACGCGCGGCCGTGCTGGGCCCACGCGGTCGGCACGATGCAGTCGAACAGGTCGACGCCGCGGTGGACGCCGTCGAGCAGGTCGGTCGGCGTGCCCAGGCCCATCAGGTAGCGCGGGCGGTCCTCGGGCAGGCGCTCGGTCGTCAGCTCGGTGACGTCGTTGCGCACGTCGGCCTGCTCGCCGACCGCGAGCCCGCCGATCGCGTAGCCGTCGAACCCGCCGAGGTCGGTGAGCGCGTCGGCGCTGGCGCGGCGCAGCGCCGGGTGGCAGGCGCCCTGGACGATCGCGAACAGCTGCTGGGCCGAGTCGCCGCGGGCGTCGCGCGAGCGCCGCGCCCACCGCGTCGTGCGCTCCATCGCCGCGCGCGCCTCGGCCTCCGACGCGGTCGACGGCACGCAGTGATCGAACACCATCATCACGTCCGAGCCGATCGCGCGCTGCATCGCGATCGACGACTCGGGAGTCAGCGTGACGATCGGCCCGTCGGTCGCGGTGCGGAACCGCGCGCCGTCCTCGGTGATCACGCAGTCGCGCGCGAGCGAGAACACCTGGAACCCGCCGGAGTCGGTGAGCACCGCGCCGCGCCACCCGGTCCAGCCGTGGATCCCCCCGAACCGCGCGAACACCTCGGCGCCGGGGCGGAGCATCAGGTGGTAGGTGTTGGCGAGCAGCATCGGCGCGCCGAGCCGCTCGAGCTGCGCCAGCGGCTGCGTCTTCACCGTGGCGCGGGTGCCGACCGGCATGAACACCGGCGTGGCGATCTCGCCGTGCGCGGTGACCAGCGTGCCGGCGCGGGCGCGCGAGCCGTCGGCGCGGGCGTGGACCGTGAACACGGGGCGGACGCTACCACCGGGCGGCCGCCGGGGCCGTCCGCTGACCATTGCTGATCTCGGCGAGAACGGCCCACCTCGGGGAACTTCGCCCCACGCCGTGGCGGAACGGCACAACACCCGGCGGCGGGGCGGCCGGCGCCCGTGACATCTCGGGGATGTGGCGTGTTCCTCGGGCCGGAACGCTTCGTGCAACGCACGGCGCCATGAGCTCGCTCCTGGTGTTCCTGATCGCGTACGGCGGGGTCGGAGGCACGGACGTCAAGCAGATCGACAAGCAGGTCCGCGGGCTCGTCGAGGCCCAGACCGAGGTCCAGGACGTCAAGCTCACCGCCAAGCAGCGCAAGACGCTGGTCCGCCACGGCGACGGCGCCGCGGAGATCGTGCGTGACCTGGAGGTCACCGGCCTCATCACCGGCGAGGTCGAGCGCAAGAAGAAGAGCTCGGTGCTGCACGTGGTGGTCTACGGCGCGGACGGCGCGCTGCTCGACCTGCTCGAGCTGCCGCTGGGCAAGAAGAAGGCGAAGAAGCTGGGCAAGGACGCGCTCGAGTCACTCAACGACACCATCGTCAAGGACGTGGAGCAGCTCACCGCGCCGCCGCCGGAGCCCGAGGTCGCGGCGGCGGACGACGACGACGGCGACGACGAGGATCCGCTCGGCGGGGACGAGCCGGTCGCGGTCGTCACCGACGCGGCACCGTCGAGGCGGCGCCGCGGGCCGCGGCTGAAGGTGTGGGCCGGCGCCGGCATGGCGAGCCGGCGGTTCGATCCGGGGCCGGCGGACGTGCGCGGCTACTCCTCGTCGATGGTCCCGTCCGCGACCGTCGCGGTCGAGGTGGCGCCGGTGCGGTTCCTCGCGATCGGCGGCTCGTTCGAGCGCACGCTGGTGATGAACACCCAGCTCGAGGGCGAGGCCGTGCCGTCGTCGATCCTCGGGTGGACCGCGACCGCCGCGGTCGGGATGTCGGCGGGGCCGCTCGACGTCGCGGTGGTGGGCGGCGTCGGCGGGCGCGAGTTCGTGATCGCCAGCGACATGCCCGCGCCGTCGCCGGACGGCCTGTACACCTACGCGACGATCGGTGCGCGGCTGACCATGAGGCTCGGCGAGCGCGTCGCGCTGCGCGCGGCGGGCGCCTACCAGCCGGTGATCGCCGGCGATCCGGACATGGCCGAGACCCCGTCGTCGCGCGCCGGCTACGACGTCTCCGGCGCGCTCGAGATCGGCGCGACCGAGCACGTGTTCGTCGTCGGCGAGGGCGGGTTCCAGCGGTTCACCTGGACGTGGGACGACGGCGCGAGCGCCGACAGCTACCCGCGCGCCTCGCTGTCGGTCGGCGCGCGGTACTGACGCGCGGCCGCCAACCGCGTATGTATCGGGTATGGGGGACCAGCCCGCGGCGAAGACCGCGTTCGAGGACATCTCGACCGCGCTGAAGTGGACCGTCACCGCGCTGACCTTCGTCACGCTCGGGGTCCCGGGGCTGATCGCCAAGCTCGTCGCCAAGGCCGACGACGTCGTGGTGGTGTGGCGCGTGCTCGCGCTCACCGCGCCGTTCTCGATCTGGCTGGCGCTGACGATCGTCGTCGCCGTCCGCTCGAAGATCCCGCCGTACGGGCAGCTGTTCCTGTCGGTCGGGGCGCTGGCGGCGTTGACGCTGCTCGGCAACGCGATCGGCGCCGGGACGGGGGTCTCGCTCGGCCACGCCTGGGACCTCGCGCACGGGCAGGTCAGCCAGCTCCTCGGTCACCTGATCACGAGCTACGCGCTCGCCTACGGCGCGGAGACGTTCGTCAGCGCGCTGATCGTCGGCGCGTTCCTCGGCTACGCGTGGTGCCGGCTGCTCGCGCCCGCGTCGCCGCGCGAGGCGCGCTGACGCGTGCGCGCGCTCGTTGCGGCCGCGGCGATCGGCGCGATGGTCGCCGCGTGCGGGCCGACGGCGCCCGCGCGCCCGGTCGGGCCGGCGCCGGTCGTCGTGCCCCGGCCCACGCCCGACGACGGCGCCGGTGGTGAGGGCGACGCGCCGCCGCCCGCGCCGCCCGAGGGCGCCGCGGCCCCGACGATCACCTGGGCGCGCGTCGCCGAGCCGGGCGACGTGCCGGCCGCGCCGCCGCCGCCGGGGACGTGGCGGGTCCACCTGATCGACGTCGGTACGGGGCTGTCCGTGCTGGTCCATGGCGCCGACTTCTCGCTGCTGTTCGACGCCGGCTCCAACGATCCGGTGGAGAAGCCGCTGCGCGCGCTCGCCTACCTCGGCGCGGCGCTCGGGCCGTCGGGCGACGGGCTGTGCGTGGCCAAGGACGCGCCGCGCCCGACGCGGCAGCGCGCGATCGACCACGTCGTGCTCAGCCACCCGCACCAGGACCACGGCTCGGCGCTCGATCTGGTGCTGCACTGCTACGACGTCGCCCACGTGTGGGACGCCGGCGCGATCAACCACGCCGTGTTCTACCGGGACTTCGTCGAGGCGGTCGCGCGCGAGGCCGGCGCGAGCTACCACACCGCCGCGGCGGTCCCGGACGACCGCACCGTGACGATCAAGGGGTTCGACGTGACGCTCCCCGCGGAGGTCGCGTGGCAGCCGTTCAGCGAGGGCGACGTCGTGACGCTCGGGGCGGACGCGCGGTTCACGATCCTGCACGCCGAGGGCAAGACCCACCGCGATCACAACGCCAGCTCGATCGTGCTGCTGGTCGAGCTCGGCGGCGCGCGCCTGCTGCTCACCGGCGACGCCGAGTCGGGGCCGCGCGCCGATCCGTCGGCGCCGCTCGGCGACGTCGAGGCCCACCTCGTCGATCACTTCGCCGAGGCGATCGACGCCGACATCCTGCAGGTCGGCCACCACGGGTCGAAGACGTCGAGCCGGCGCGCGTTCCTCGACGCGGTGTCGCCCACGCTGGCGCTGGTCAGCGCCGGGCCGAAGGCCTACCGCGGCACCCGGCTGCCCGACGCCGAGGTGATCGACGCGCTCGAGGCGGCCGGCGCGACCGTGCTGCGCACCGACACCCACGACGCCGCGTGCCCCGCGACGGCGCGGCTCGGGCCGGCGACGGGGCCGGGCGGCTGCGACGCGCACATCGTGACGATCACGGCGCCGGCGCCGTAGGCGCGAGCTCGCCGCGCAGCAGCGCCGCGGCGCGCGCCAGCGTCTCGTCGCGCTTGCAGAACGCGAACCGCAGCCACGGCAGGCGCGCCGGCGGCGTCGCGTAGAACACCGACGGCGGGATCGCCGCGACGCCGCACCTGTCGACCAGGCCGCGCGCGTACGCGACGTCGCCCGGATCGGGGTCGGCGGCATAGCGCGCCATCACGAAGTACGTGCCGCGCACGGTGGGCACGGTGAACCCGGCGGCCTCGAGCGCGCCGCGCAACAGGTCGCGCTTGGCCTGGTAGGTCGCGCGGGTCTCGGCGAGGTAGCCGGCGAGCCAGGGCTCGTCGTCGAGCGCGTCGGCGACCGCGCCCTGCAGGATCGGCGAGGTCGAGAACACGGTCGCCTGGTGGACCAGGCGCAGCGCGGCGGTCAGCTCGGCGCCGGCGGTGGCCCAGCCGATCTTGAAGCCGGTGAACCCGAACGTCTTGGCGGCGGAGCTGACGCGGATCACGCGGTCGCGCATCCCGGGCTGCGCGGCGAGCGAGGCGTGGCGCGCGTCGTCGTAGACCAGCGCCTCGTAGACCTCGTCGCACAGCGCGATCGCATCCGCCGCGATCACGGCGTCGGCGAGCCGCGCCAGCTCGGCCGGCGAGAACACCTTGCCGGTCGGGTTGTGCGGCGTGTTGAGGATCAGCAGGCGGAACCCGGCGGCGACCGCGGCGTCGAGCGCGGCCTCGTCGAGCGTCCACGCGCCGTTGCCCTCGGCCGTGTCGGGGGCGTGCAGCCGGATCGGCACGACGACGCCACCCGCGTTCGCGATCGCCTGCGGGTAGCTGTCGTAGGTCGGCTCGAGCACGACGACGCGGTCGCCCGGGTTCACGACCGCCTGCACCGCGCTGTACAGCGCCTCGGTCGCGCCGGTGGTGATCGTCACCTCGTCACCCGGGTCGTAGGTGACCCCGGTGGACGCGGCGACCAGGCGCGCGACGCCGGCGCGCAGCCGCGGCTCGCCGTTGCCCGGCGCGTACTGGTGGTGCGAGGTCGCGACCTGCGCGGCGAGCGCGTCGAGCACGCGCGCCGGGCCGAGGAAGTCGGGGAAGCCCTGGGCGAGGTTGACCGCGCCGCGCGCGCGCGCGAGGTCCGTCATCTCGGTGAAGATGCTGGTGCCGAAGCCGTTCCAGCGGGCCGCGAGCCAGGGGCGGGACATCGCGCGCGACACTACTCGATCCCCGGCGGAGGCGTCGCGATACCATCGGCGGATGGTGCGAGCCCTCGTCTTCGTGCTGGCCTTGCTGATCCCCGGCGTCGCGCGCGCGCAGACGGGGGACGCAAGCGACGACGCCGCCGCGCGCGCGGTCGTGACCGCGTGGCTGGCGGCGCAGAACGACGGCTCGTTCACCGCCTACAGCGCCCTCTACGCCAGGGACTTCGTCGGCATCCGCCGCACCTCCGACGGCGGCGAGAAGAAGATGAAGCGCAAGGCGTGGCTGGCGGACCGCAAGAAGATGTTCAAGCGCAAGCAGCAGGTCGCCGCCGACAGCCTGACCGTCACGGTCAAGGACGGCACCGCGATCGCGCGGTTCGTCCAGCGGTGGAAGGGCGGCGGCTACGCCGACCACGGCGTGAAGGTGCTGCGCCTGGCCCCCGACAAGGCGGGGACGCTGCAGATCACGCGCGAGGAGCTCTTGTCGAGCACGCCGGGGTGGGAGGCGGACCCGGGCAAGGTCCTCGACGCCACCGCGCTCGCCTCGCCGATCACGGTGACGATGAAGGGCGTCGGGATCCTCGAGGAGGACGGCTGCCAGAGCGTGACGTGGGTCGTCTACCTCAAGGACAAGAAGAAGCGGGTCGTGCAGAAGGAGGTCGGGCTGGGCGTGCTGATGATCGACACCTCGTCCGACGACGTGCGCAGCACGATCGACGTCGCCCCCGAGGGCGACAAGGGCACGCTGTTCGCCGTCGGCGAGTGGTGCGCCGGCGGCGCCGACCACTACACGATCACCAAGAGCGGCGACGCGCTCGTCGTCAACTACCGCGGCGTCGGCGAGTGCCCGCACGACGAGCCCGACTGCGATCCCGAGACGCGGGACACGGTCCTGACGATCCAGCTCCCCGAGGGCGCCAAGGTCCGGGCGAAGTAGCGCTGGTCACCACGGGTGGCCGGGCGGGGCGTCGACCTGCGCGCGTCGGGGGCGAGGCTGGGCGCCGGCGGCGAGCATCGCCGACGATGCTCGCACGGCCGGCGCGCGCCCGCGAGCGGGCTACTTGGTCGGGAAGCCGCGCTTCTTGAGCAGCGCCTTGACGTCCGGGTCACGGCCGCGGAACGCGCGGTAGGCCTCGGCGCGGTCGGTCGTGTTGCCCGGCGCGAGGATGTGCTTGCGCATGCCCTCGGCGAGGCCCTTGTCGAACACGTCGCCCGCCTGCTCGAACGCCTCGCGGGTGTCGGCGTCCATCACCTCGGACCACAGGTAGCTGTAGTAGCCGGCCGAGTACGCGTCGGAGGTGAACAGGTGGAGGAACTGCGGCAGGCGGTGGCGCAGCGCGACCTCGGCGGGCGCGCCGAGCGCCTTCAGGGTGTCGCGCTCGAACGCGTCGGCGTCGACGACGCCGTCGGCCAGCGTGTGCAGCTTCATGTCGACGATCGCCGAGGTCAGGTACTCGACGGTGGCGTAGCCCTCGTTGAACTGCTTGCTCGCGTCGATCTTCTTGATCAGCGCGTCCGGCATGACCTTGTCGGTCTGGTAGTGGCGCCCGAACTTGTCGAGCACCGGCCGCGTCAGCACCCACATCTCGTGGACCTGCGACGGGTACTCGACGAAGTCACGCGGCGTGCCGCCGAGCGTCGGGTAGTTGACCTCGGACAGGAGGCCGTGGAGCGCGTGGCCGAACTCGTGGAACAACGTCTGCGCGTCGTCGAGCGAGATCAGGACCTTCTCGCCCGGCGCGCCCTTGACGAAGTTGTTGTTGTTCGAGGTGATCGGCAGGACCTTCTTGCCGGTGAACGTCTCGTGGCGCTGGTAGCCCGAGGCCCACGCGCCCGAGCGCTTGCCGGCGCGCGCGAAGTAGTCGCCGTAGAACAGGCCGACGAGCCCGTCGCCCTCGAGGTTGCGGACCTCCCACACCCGGACGTCGGGGTGGAACACCGGGACCTGGCCGGTGATCTCGACGAACTTCAGGCCGTAGAGCTGACCGGCCATGAAGAACGAGGCCTCGATCATGTTGTTCAGCTCGAAGTAGGCCTTCACCTCGTCCTGGTCGAGGTCGTACTTGGCCTTGCGCACCTTCTCCGCGTAGTAGAGGTAGTCCCACGGCGCGATCTTCGGCTTGCCCTTCTCCTTGTTGGCGAGCTTCTGCATCGCGGCGACCTCCTCCTTCACCCGCGCCTTCGCCGCCGGCCACACCTTCATCATCAGGGCCTCGGCCTTGGCCGGATCCTTCGCCATCGTGTCCGACATCCGCCAGTGGGCGTGGGTCGGGTAGCCGAGCAGCGCGGCGCGCTCGGCGCGCAGCTTGACGATCCTGGCGATCGTCGCGTTGGTGTCGTTGCCGTCGCCGTTGTCGCCGCGGTTCTTGAACGCCTTCCACACCTTCTCGCGCAGCTCGCGCCGGGTCGAGTAGGTCAGGAACGGGTCGACCGACGAGCGGGTGTTGACCACCGCCCACTTGCCGGCGAGGCCGCGCTCGTCGGCGGCGGCCTTGTAGCTCGCGATCAGCGACGCCGGCAGGCCGGCGAGGTCGGCCTCGGTGTCGAGCACGACCCAGGTGTTCTCGTCGGCGAGCACCTTGTTGCCGAAGTCGGTGTAGAGCGTCGCCAGCTCCTGGTTGATCCGGCCCATCTCGGCCTTCTGCGCGGCGTCGAGCTTGGCGCCGGCCTTGACGAACTGCTCGTAGGTGATCTCGACCAGCCGCTGCTGCTCGGCGGTGAGGCCGGAGGTCGCGCGCGCGTCGTACACCGCGGCGATCCGCGCGAACAGCGCGGCGTCGAACCACAGCTCGTCGTACGCGGCGGCGAGCTTGGGCGCCCACTCCTCGTCGACCGCCTGGACCTCGGGGGTGTTGAGGCTGGAGGTGAGCACCGAGAACAGGGTCTCGGCGCGATCGCGGTGGCGGCCGAGGCCCTCGAGCGGGACGAACGTGTTGTCGAACGTCGGCGCCTCGGGGTTGGAGGTGATGACGCGGATCTCGGCGCGCGCGAGATCGAGCGCGAGCGTGAACGCCGCGCCGAACGCGGCGGGCCTGGCCTGATCCCACGGCGGGACGCCGCCGTAGGGGCCGGTCCACGGCGCGAGCAGCGGGTTGGACGCGGCCTGGGCGACGAGGCGGTCGACCTCGGCGCGCGCGGCCTCGTGCGGGGACAGCTCCACGGGCGGGACCTCCGGCTGGTCGGTCGTGGTGGTCGTGGTGGTCGTGGTCGTCGTCGCGGGGCCCGTCTTGGCGGGCCCGCAGCACGACGCCAGCAGCGTCGACAGCGCGAACGGAACAAGCAGCTTGCTCGTCATGGTTCCTCGGGTTCTCGGGAGGCGTGGCGTGTGGAAGGCGCGCAATGTAGCGGCGCGAGCGCGCGCGACAAAGCGCAACCCGCCGCAGATCCACGCGGGAATTCCGCCCCGGGCGCGGTAGGTTGCCAGCCGCGATGGCTGCGCCCACCGTCCGTCCGGCTGCTCCCTCCTCCGCGATCGCCCTCGTCCCGATCGCGTCGCTGCTGGTCGCGCTCGTCGGGCTCGCCGCGAGCGCGGCGTCGCTCGCCGACATGCTCGCGCCCGCGCCCGCGTTCTGCGCCGCGGGTGGGTGCGCGACGGTGCGCGCGAGCGCGTGGGCCAAGCCGCTGGGGATCCCGCTGCCCGCGCTCGGCCTGGCGTTCTTCACCGCGGCGGCCGCGGCCGTCGCGCTCGGCGACCGCGCGCGGTGGGCGCGGCGCGGCCTCGGGCTCGCCGGCGCCGCGGGCGCGCTCGGGTTCATCGCGCTGCAGGCGTTCGTGATCGGCGCGTGGTGTCACCTGTGCCTGGTCGCCGATGTCGCCGGGCTCGCCTACGCGGCGCTGGCGTGGGCGGGCGGCACGTCGTGGCCGACCCTGCGCGGCGGGCGCGGCGCGCTGGTCCTCGGCGCGGCGGCGGTCGCGGTCGCCACGCCGCTGCTGCTCGGCTCCGGCGACGAGCCGACGATGGTCGCCCCGTCGGGCGCGGCGCTGCCCGAGGTCGTCGCGCGCGAGCAGCGTCCCGGCGAGGTCGTGATCGTCGACTTCATCGACTTCCAGTGCCCGCACTGCCGCGACTTCCACCACAAGCTGACCGAGGCGATCGCGAAGGCCGGCGTCACCCCGCGCGTCGTGCGCAAGATGGTGCCGCTGCCCAGCCACACCTACGCGATGACCGCGGCGCTCGCGTACCGCGCGGCCGAGGCCCAGGGCAAGGGCGACGCGATGGCCGAGAAGCTGATCGCGCAGCCGGTTGATGGCCTCACCGCGCCGGGGTGCGAGAAGCTCGCGGCCGAGCTCGGCCTCGACCTCGCGCGGTTCCGCGCCGACGCCGCGGCGCCCGAGCAGGTCAAGGCGATCGAGGCCGAGATCGCCGAGGCGCGCGCGATCGGCCTGCGCGCGCTGCCCACCGTCTACATCAACGACCAGCCGTTCGTCGGCGCCGCGGCGTCGGTCGGCGAGCTGGCGCGGGCGCTGACCCGCGCGGCCGGGCGCTGACGCCGCGCGGTCACGGCGCCAGCGACCGGAAGAACGCCGCCGACCAGCGGTGCGTGTAGCAGGCGCTGCCGCCCTGCGCCGCGACGCAGCGCGCGACCAGATCGGCGCCGAACGGGCCGTAGACGTCGTGGACCCAGCGGGCGCCGTCCCAGTAGCGCTCGGCGCAGTGCCCGAGCAGTTCGGGATCGCGCGCGGCGCCGCGCGGGCAGTCGGTGTCGCCGCGGATCGCGTGGGCGAACGACTTGGACCAGCGCGGCAGCGCCAGCGTGCGGCCGGCGACGGTCACCGCGTGGGTCGCGGTGCACGCCGGGCCGCCGCCGTAGTGCACGCAGCGATCGGTCATCGCCCTGGTGAACGGCCCGTAGGCGTCGGCGCCGGACACGCAGAAGCCGTAGCCCCAGTCGTACCGCGCGCCGGTGGGGCACGCGATGTCGGTCGCGATCGGCGGCGTGACCTCGGTGGGCCGCGGGTAGGCGACGCCGTCGATCGTCCACTCCAGCGGCGCGTGCGGGCGGATCCGCGCCTGGATCGCGGCGACGTCGTCGAGCGCGGCGCGCGTCGTGGTCAGCCCGCGCCGCACCATGTGGGCCGCGGCGGCGCCGGCGCCGACGCCGCTCGACCACTCGATCGGCTGCAGCCGCGTCGCGGCGTTGGCGACGAATGACTGCGCCATCGTCTTGCCGGCGACGAGCAGGTTCTCGACGTCGCGGTTGGTCAGCGCGCGCAGCGGGATGTAGAACGGCAGCGGCTCGGCGGCGGCGGTGGTGACGTAGCCCGGCAGCGTGCACGTCTGCAGCGGGTGGACGTCGATCGCGTAGGCGCCGATCGCGACGCGGTCCTTGAACCGCGTGCCGGTGCGCGCGGCGGCCTCGCCGCGAAGGTGGCCGGCGCCGAGCACGAACCCCTCGAGCCCGACGCTGCGCCGGGTGTCGCGGACGTACGGCAGCTTGGCCAGGCCGGTCGGCGAGCCGAGCAGCGTGCGGTCGAGCGTGACGCGGGCCGGGCCGTCGGGCGCGCGCTGCTCGAGCCAGCCGTACCAGCCGAGCGCGTGGCGCTCGGCGCCGGCGAGCGCGTCGAGGTCGACGCCGCCGCGCCAGTCGCCGCGCTGGGCCGCGGTGGCGGCGCGCGAGGTGAGGAGGTAGCCGAACGCGTAGTCGTTGCCGGGGTTCCAGTTCTGCAGCGAGTAGTCGCCGGCGAGGCCGCCGGCGGCGTCGACGACGCGGCGGTAGCTCCACACCTGGTCCCAGGTGAACCGGCCCAGGCCGTAGAACGACGGGTGATCGACGGGCAGCGGGCTGGCCGGCTCGCTCTGCGCGGTCGCGTGGTAGCGCGCGATCAGCGGGAACACGGTCGCCTGGCCGCACCGATCGTCGCGGGTCTCGAACGAGCCGTCGACCGTCTCGACGCCCTGCAGGTACGGCGCGTCGGCGAGGGCGAGCACGTCGCCGAGCTCGGTCGCGTCGACGAACACCTGGCCGCGCACGGTCAGGACCTCCTTGGTGTAGCGGGCGGACGTCGTCGGGCTGTACCAGTCGGCGAGCTCGGCCGACAGGTAGCCGACGGCCTGTCCCGGGCGCAGCGTCCGGCGGATCGCGGTGAGCCGCTCGACGCGAGCGCCCGTGCGGTGCGCCTGCTTGACGACGGTGTTGTAGAACACGCGCAGCTTGGGCTCGTCGGCGATCGCCGGGCGCAGCACGTCGGCGACGAAGGTGTCGGGGCGGAAGCAGTTGCGCGACACCCAGCAGTTGCCGGGGTTGCCGACCTGCGCCATCCACGTCGACAGCTCGGCCGGCTGGTTGATCGGCTGGCGGGCGATCGCCGCGACGTCGAGCGCGCCGACCTTGTGCCACGCCCAGTCGATCGCGGGCACGCCGCTGGCGGTGAGCTGGCCGCCGGGCCAGTCGACCGGCTCGAGCAGGCAGGTGTCGGCGCCCTCGCGGGCGGAGGTCAGCGCGGCGGCGAGCGCCGCGGTCGAGCCGCCGGCGATCACGACCTCGCAGGTGACGTTGAGCGGGGCGCCGAGCTCGCCGAGCTCGTCGTCGTCGTCGAGCGCGTCGTCGGGCTCGGCCTCGACGACACAGCCGGCGAGGGCCACGGACAGCCACAGCCAGGCGGGGAGGGAGGTGGGGATGGACATGCCCCGGGGAGAGCAGACGTCGTGCCAGTCCCCGGCGATTCCGCGTGGTTGTGTAACATGTGAGAAGCAGTACCTTCGACTGCTCGTGGCCGGACCGCGGCGGTGGCGACGGCGCCTGCCGCGGCAACTCCGACGGCCTGGGCGGCCGGCCTCCACCGGGGCGGACAGTCGTGCGCACCTGTAACCTCGCGCGCCACAGGCCCGGCGCGAGGCGCCGTGATCCCGTGCGGTTGGGCGTGGCGCATCGCTTGCTGAAGCGGTGGTCATGATGAGGCCCACCCGTTCTTCGATCCGTCCTTCCGTCCGTCCCTGGTTCCTCGCCGCCGCGTCGCTCGCCGCCGCGCTGGCGAGCGCGTGCGTCGTCGGCGACCTCGACGAGCTCGACGTCGACCCCGAGGATCCCGCCGCGACGCTCGGCGCCGAGGAGTGGTGGGACGAGGGGCCGCTCGCCGAGGACGAGGCGTCCGACGCGGGCGAGGCCGTCGCCGACGACGAGTTCCTCGCGGCGCCGCCGCGGTTCCAGCTGCCGTTCCCGTGCGATCAGGTGTGGGCGGGCCAGACCCGGACCAACCACTCGCCGCTGCGCTCGGTCGACTTCAACCGGGCGAACGACGAGGGCGACACCGTCGTCGCCGCCGCCGCGGGCACGGTCACGCGCGTCGCCAACGCCGGCAACACCAGCTACGGCCGGTGGATCGAGGTCAGCCACGGCAACGGCTACACCACGCGCTACGCCCACCTGTCGCGCCAGAGCGTCGCCGTCGGGCAGGTCGTGCGCCAGGGCCAGAAGCTCGGCGAGGTCGGCAACACCGGCGGCTCGTCGGGCGCGCACCTGCACTACGAGCAGCGCCACAACGGCGCCGCGATCACCGCGGTGTTCGACGGCGCCGCCGCGACCTACTACGGCACGCGCAACTACCGCAGCAAGAACTCGTGCGGCGGCGGCGGCGGCGTGACCGGGAGGATCAACACCGCGGGCGCGCCGCTCACCGTGCGCTCGGGCCCGGGCACCGGCTACGCCGCCGTCGGCTCGGTCGCCGACGGGACGTGGGTGACGATCCAGTGCCAGAAGCGCGGCCAGTCGATCACCGGGACCTACGGCACGACGACGCTGTGGGACAAGATCGGCGGCGGATACGTGTCCGACGCGTACGTCGCGACCGGCTCCGATGGCCAGGTCGCGCCCGACTGCCCGTGACGCCCCGGCGCGCGTCAGAGCCTGTGAGGCTTGCAGCCTCGCAGGCTCCGTCGATCGGCTGGCTCGCCGGCAGATGGGCTCGCGGCGGACCCTCGCCCAGCGCGCGCTGGCTCGGCACAATGCTGGTCAGATAAGCCACGGCGTGTCAGTTCCGCTCGCCCCGAGCCAGCGCCAGCGGACGGTGCGAAGCGACGGGCGGCGGCTCCTGACGAACAGCCGTCCAGGCCCGCAGGATCGCCAAGTTCCTTCGACAGGCTCAGCTCAGCTCAGCTCAGAGGGCTGCGCAGAAGGCGTCGACGACGAGGAATGCGCGCGCGACGATGGCGACCGTCGTGGCTCGCGTCGCCGCACACCGTTGAGGCCCCAAGTGCGCGGGCGTTCGGCGCTGCGAGCGCCAGCCCGACGAGCCCACCGCGGAGGCGCGAGACGGCGGCGGCGTGGCGGTGCCAGGCGCCGTGGCGTGGCGCGCGTCCCACGACCGTCCAGGAGACCGCGAACACCGGCGCCGGGCCAAGCAGGGGCCCGGCGCCTCGATGCTCGAGCGATCGCCGCGGAGGGTCCGAGAACCGGACAGC
>WYBA01000149.1 GCA_011526095.1 Myxococcales bacterium
CCATCCGCATCAGCACCACCTGCGTCGCGTCGTTGTACAGCGACTGCCCCGACCCCTCGACGTAGAACCCGCAGAACGCCGCCGCCTCCCGCGCCGACATCGTCAGCGCGCTCGCCGCGATCGCGGCGCTCACGATCAACCTGTTCATACCCGAGCTCCCTTGCGGCGCCGCACCAGCGCCAGCATCACGAGGCCGGCCAGCGCGCCACCGCCGGCGGCGCCGCCGCCCGACGTCGCGCAACCGCACCCCTTGGCCTTGCCGTCCACCTGCGCCGGCGACCGCGGCAGCGGCACGCCGGCCGTCACCGCGATCTCGGGCACGTCCTGCGCGACCATCATCGGCAGCTCGACCGCGCCGCGCGGCGCGAACGCCGAGCCCGTCGCCGACTTCGTCGCGATCTGCTGGCCGTCCGGCGGCCCGCCCCACCGCCCGCGGACCGGGTCAGGGCAGTCGATCGCGCCGGTCCACGCGTGGCGGATGATGTAGCGCCCCTGGAAGTTGTTGTAGTCCGACGGCGTCGCGCGCTCCTCGAGCGCGCCCTGGCGGGTCCCGTCGCCGGGGCCGTAGATCTCGCGCCCGCCGACCACCGGCGTCGCCTCGCGGAACACCAGGTCGTCCTTGACGTCGTCCTTGCCGTAGCGCGAGTGCAGCCGCGTCAGCACGAAGCTGCCCCAGTACGGCTCGCCGCCCTGCTGGACGACGTCGGTTCCCAGCGTCATCAGGTCGTTGCCGTCGATCGTCGGCCCCGGGCATGGATCGCACGTCATCGCGTCCCACGCGTACTCGGTGACGACCGCGCGCGGGTTGACCTCGAGCGTGCGGTCGAACAGCGCGGCGTAGAACTCGCCGAACCGCTGCCGCACCTCGTCCCGGACCTCGAGGTTGGTCGGGATGAAGACGTTGTCGCGGTTGGCGACCTCGTACCGCGTCGGCGCCAGGATGTTGACGATCAGATCCTGCGTGCCGGCCGAGTTGGCGAGGCCGAGGCGGATCGGCAGCGAGAACTCGTCGCTGTCGTAGTGGAACCGCAGCGGCGACAGCGCCGCCTGGCCGCCCTCGAACTTCACCTTGGTCGGGTCGACCTTGGCGACGAAGAACTTCGAGCCGGCCTCGACGTACGGCCGCAGCAGCGGCTCGGCGCCAGCGGGGATCTTGTACTGCTCCCGCGTCAGCCACGTCTCGAGCCCGGTCGACTCGGTCGCCGACAGGATCACGACCTCGTACTCGCCGACGGTGAACTGCGCCTCGATCGTCACGCCGAGATCGGCGCCGGCGCTGGCGTCCTCGCACTGGGGACACCCGCCGCCCATCGACTTGGTCGCCCACACCTCGTACGGCGGCTGCTCCGGCGCGCACGGGTCCTGCTCCCAGTACTCGACCAGCCGCGGCGCGCCCATCGCGTCGACCTTGCCGAACACCTCGAGCGGCAGCGTCTTGACGTTCTCCTCCTGGAGCACGACCGGCACCGGCACGACCATCGCGAAGTCCGACGGCGGCCCCTGGTAGTTGTTCTGCATCGACAGGACGGTCCGCGTCCCGACGCGCATCAGCACCACCTGCGTGGCGTTGTTGAACATCTCCGAGCCGGCGCCGTTGATGTAGAAGCCGCAGAACGCCTCGGCGCGCGGCGGCGCCGCGACGAGGGTGGCGGCGGCGGCCGACGCGGCGAGCGCGACGGCGAGCGTGCGAGCGAGCCCGGTCATCGGACGGTCCTTTCGATGGAGGTGCTCGCGCCCCGGCGACGCCGCCGACCGAGCGGCCACGCGATCAGCGCGACCAGGAGCGCGCCCTCGGCCACGCCGCGGCCTCCGGCCGCGCCGCACCCGCAGCCCTTCTTCTCCGGCGGCGGCGTGCCCGCGCCCGCCGGGGGATCGACCCTGGGGCGCGGCGTCGCGGCGGTGCCCGCGCCCGCGGCGGCGGGCGGCGGGCCAGCGGCCGCCTTGACCTCGAGCTCCGGCACGTCGGCGGCGACGAACGAGGCGAGCTGGACCGCCGCGTCCGGGCCGCGCGGCGCGAACGCCAGATCCTGCCCCGCCTTGACCGGGCGCGCCGGCTCGCTCGCCGGCGGGCCGCCCCACCGGCCGCGAACCGGCGCCTTGCACTCGACCGCGCCGGTCCACTCGTGGCGGATCGCGTAGCGCGCCTGGAAGTTGTTCATCCCCGACGGCTGCGCGCCCTCCTCGAGCTTGCCGCCCTTGCCCGGGATCTCGCGCCCGCCCACGATCGGCTCCGCCTTCGCGAACACGAGATCGTCCTTGGCGTCGGTCGCGCCGTAGCGCGCGTGCAGCCGCGTCAGCACGAACCCGCCGCCCCAGCCGCGGTCGCTGCCGCCGGGCAGCACGTCGGCGCCGAGCGTCGCGAAGTCCGCCGGCCCCAGCGTCGGCCCCGGGCACGGATCGCACGAGCTGGCGTCCCACGCGTACTCGGTGACGATCGCGCCCGGGTGCTTCTCGATCGTGCGATCGAACAGCGCCGCGTAGAACTCGGCGAACCGGTCGCGCACCTCGGGCCGGACGTCGAGGTTGGTCGGGATCGTGACGTTGGGGTAGTTCGCGAGCTGGTAGCGCCCCTCCGGCGACAGCACCGTGACGATCAGATCCTGCTTGCCGCTGGAGTTGGCGAGCCCGAGCCGGATCGGCAGGGTCAGCTCGTCGACGTCGTAGTGGAACCGCAGCGGCGACAGCGCCGCCTGGCCGTTCTCGAACTTGACCTTCTTGGGGTCGACCTTGGCGACGAAGAACTTGGAGCCGGCGTCGATGTACGGACGGAGCAGCGCCGCCGCGCCCGCCGGGATCTTGTACTTCTGGTCGACCAGCCACGCCTCGAGGCCGGTCGAGTCCGAGGCCGACAGGATGACGATCTGGTACTCGCCGACGGTGAACTGGGCCTCGATCTTGACGCCGTAGCCGTCGGCCTTGCCCATCTTGCCCTCCTCGAGGGCCATCGCCACGCCCGTGCCGCCGGCCTCGTCCTCGCCGTCCCACCCCGGCGCGCACGGATCCTGCTCCCAGTACTCCACCAGCCGCGGCGCGCCCATCTGATCGACGCGGTCGAACACGTCGGCCGGCAGCGTCTTGACGTCGCCCTCCTGCAGCACGACCGGCACCGGGACGACCATCGCGAAGTCCGCGACCGGCCCCTGGTAGTGGTTCTGCATCGACAGCACGGTGCGCGTGCCCTCGCGCATCAGCACGACCTGGGTCGCGTCGTTGTACAGCGAGGCGCCCGAGCCCTCGACGTAGAATCCGCAGAACGCCTCGGCGCGACCCGGCGCGACCGCCGCAGCGCCGGCGAGCGCCGCCGCCGCGAGCCACCGTGCGGCGCTCACGCGCGCCCCCGCGCGCGGCGCCGCCGCGCGACACCGGCGAGGCCCGCAAGCCCGACGATCACCAGCGAGCCCGCGAGCTCGCCGCGGTCACCGCTCGACGCGCAGCCGCACGCCTTCTTCTCGTCCTTCTTGTTCCCCGTCCCCGCCGTCGTGCCCGTGCCCGTGCCCGTGCCCGCCGTCTTCCCCGTGCCCGCGGTCTTCCCGGTGTCCGCGCCCACCGCCGGCGCCGCCGCCGCCTTCACGTCCAGCTCCGGCACGTCCTCGGTCACCAGCTGCGCCAGCTGCACCTGCCCGCGCGGCGCGAACGCCAGCCCCTGCCCCGCCTTCACCCCGACCGGCGGCTCGCCCGCCGGCGGCCCGCCCCACCGCCCACGCTTCGGATCCTTGCACTCGACCGGTCCCGTCCACTCGTGGCGGATCGCGTACCGGCCCTGGAAGTTGTTCGTGTCGGCCGAGCGCGCGCCCTCCTCGAGCTTGCCGCCCGACACCAGGTGCTCGCGCCCGCCGACGATCGGGGTCGTCTGCTTGAACACCAGATCGTCCTTGGCGTCCGCCGCGGCGTAGCGCGCGTGCAGCCGCGTCAGCGTCATCTGCCAGTTCGTGTACGGCTCGACCTTCCCCGGTCCGCCTCCGAGCACGTCCGCCCCCAGCGTCGACAGGTCGTGGTAGTCGAGCTGCGGCCCCGGGCACGGATCGCACGTCGTCGCGTCCCACGCGTACTCCGTCACCACCGCCCCCGGGTGCTTCTCCAGCGTCCGGTCGAACAGCGCCGCGTAGAACTCCGCGAACCGCGTCCGCACCTCGTCCCGCACGTCCAGGTTCGTCGGGATCGTCACGTTGGCGTAGTTCGCCAGCTCGTAGCGCCCCTCCGGCGACAGGATGCTCACGATCAGGTCCTGCTTGCCGCTCGAGTTCGCCAGCCCCAGCCGGATCGGCAGCGCCAGCTCCTCGTGGTCGTAGTGGAACCGCAGCGGCGACAGGGCCGCCCGCCCGTCGACGAACGTCACCTTCTTCGGGTCCACCTTCGCCACGAAGAACTTCGACCCGCCCTCGACGTACGGCCGCAGCAGCGGCTCCGCGCCCGCCGGGATCGCGTACTTCTCGCGCTGCAGCCACGTCTCGAGCCCGGTCGAGTCCGTCGCCGACAGGATCACGACCTGGTACTCGCCGACGACGAACTCGGCCTCGACCGTCACGCCGAGGTCGTCGGGCTTGCTCTCCTGCGACCTCGCGGCGCCGCCCGTGGCCGCCGTCGGCATCGGCATGCGGTCGTAGTCGACCTCCGGCGCGCACGGGTCCTGCTCCCAGTACTCCACCAGCCGCGGCGCCCCCATCGCGTCCACCTTGCCGAACACCTCCTTCGGCAACGTCTTCACGTCTCCCTCCTGCAGCACCACCGGCACCGGCACCACCAGCGCGAACGCCTCCGGCGGCCCCTTGTAGTCGTTCTGCATCGACAGCACCGTCCGCGTCCCCATCCGCATCAGCACCACCTGCGTCGCGTCGTTGTACAGCGACTGCCCCGACCCCTCGACGTAGAACCCGCAGAACGCCGCCG
>WYBA01000150.1 GCA_011526095.1 Myxococcales bacterium
CAGCGCCAGGACCCGGCGGCGCGGTCACGCCGGCTCCGGGATCGCGCGCAGCACCGGCGCGCCATGGAGCAGCGCGTACACGACGACCTCGCCGGTGTCGGTCGCCCACGCGACGAGCGGCTGGCGCACGCCGCACGCGATCGTCGTGACCGTGCCGCCGGCGCGCGGCAGCGGCTGGATCGCCGTCGCGCCGACCAGCGCGACGCGCCGGCCGTCCTCGTAGCCGACGACCAGCCGCGGATCGCCGTCGACCAGCACCACGCCGTGGACCGTCGCGGACATCGCCAGCGCGGCGACGTGATCCGGCCACACCACGCTCCACCGCCCCGGCGCCGTCGCGATCGCGACCGGCCCCCACGCGACGGGGGCGCCGCGCCCGAGCTGGGCGCCGAACGCCACGAGCGGGGCACCGTCGTCGAGCTCCAGCGGCACGGTCGCGACGCGGGTCGCCCCGCGCGCGCGCAGCTCGTGCACGGTGACGCGGAGGTGGTCGCGGTCGTGGCGCGCGTAGAGCAGCCCGCCGCGGATCGCCGCGGCGCCGATCACCGCCGCGCCCGGCGCGGCGCCGTCCTCGGGCTCGCGCCCGACGGGCGCGCGCCCCGCGTCGACGACGATCACGCGGCCCGGCGGGGCCGCGATCGCGACCTCGACCCCGCCGAGCGTGGACAGATCGGCCATCGCGCCCGGCCGCGCCGCCCCGGTCGCCAGCGCCGGCGGCGCGGCGACGCGCACCAGCCGCTGCTTGCGCGCCGGATCGCGCAGGCGCAGCACGCCCGGCTCGTCTTCTTCGTGGCACGTCACCAGCACGGGGGCGCGGCGCCGCGCCCCGAACGCGACCAGGCGCTCGCCGTCCGGGATCCGGACCGGCCGGGTCGCGCCGACCGGCTCGCGCGGCGAGCCCGGCACCGGCCACAGCTCGAGCTGGTCGCCGCGCGCGACGACGAGCTTGCGATCGCCGGCGACGAACCACAGGTCCGTGACCTCGCCCGCCGCGGACGCGACCGCGGCCGGGCGCGCCCGCGCCTGGCCGAACGGATCGCGCAACAGCCGCGCGCACACGTCCGCCGGAGGCAGGTCGAGCTGGATCTGCCGCGCGCCGCCCTTGCGCACCTCGACGTCGAGCGCGCGGACGACCGGATCGACGCGCTCGCGCACCACCAGCGCGCCGGCGAACAGCGGCGCGGCCAGCGCGACGACCTCGGGCCCGCCGATCAGCCACACGTCGTCGGGCTCGTCTGCGGGCCCGTCGGCGGGCGCGCCGCCAGCCGCGCCCGCCGCCTCGGCCGCGCGCCACGCCTCGACCTCGGCCGCGGTCGCCGTGACCGCGGTACGCGCCGCCAGCAGCCGCCGCACGCCCTCGGGGGTGACGCCGTCGTGGCCGCCGTCCCCCGGCCGCTCGAGCACGCCCCACCGCAGCGCGGCCCCGGCGGTGGCGGCGCGGCGCGCGAGCACGAGCAGCGCGGCGAGGTGAGCCAGGCGGGGCGCGCCGAGCTGCGCCGGCCCGGCCGACACCAGCGCGAGCGTGCGGCGGCGCGCCGGCGGCCGCCGCCGCGCCCGCGCGACGAACACGTGCTCGCCGGACGCGGCGCGGCGCAGGAACTCGTCGGGCAGCTCGTCGGCGAGCGCCCACTCGGCGAGCACCAGCCGGTCGTAGCTGCCGCGCCGCGCCAGCCCGTCGACGCCGTCGAGCTCGCCGCCGCCGTCGGCGTGCGCCCCGGCGCGCGGACCGACCGCGAGCGCCAGCCGCCCCAGCCACGGCGCGAGCGCGGCGACGGCGTCGTCGGGCAGGCCGAGCTCGGCCGCCCACCGCGCGATCGGCGCGCGCGGCGCCGTGGTCACCGCGCGCCCTCGCCGACCACCCACGCCGCGAGGCGCGCGTGCCACGCCGCGAGGCGCGCGCGGTCGATCGTGCGCGCGCCGCCGACGGGCACCAGCGCCGCGATCGCCGCCCCCGGCTCGTCGACGACCACGGCCACGACCGAGGCCGCGAGCCCTGCGGCGCCGAGGCGCGCCCGCACGGCGCGCTCCAGCAGCGCCGGCGCGACGTCCGGCGCGACCGCCGTCGGCACGAGCAGCCCGGGCGCGGCGTCGTCGCGCCCGAGGTAGCCGACGCCGTCGACCCACGGCAGCGCGTCCGCCGGCCCGAGCACGACGCACACCGGCGCGCCCGCCGCCTCGCCGACGACGGCGGTCAGCGCGGCGAGCTCGTCGTCCGCGAGCGCGAGCAGCCGCCCGGCGAGCGCGCGCGCCGGCTCGCCCCGGGCCACCGCGGCGCGCGGCGCCAGCGGCGCGGCGCGCGGGACGAACGCGACGGGGCGCGCCGCGGTCACGGCGCCCCTCCTCCAGCCGACGTCACGACGGCGCGGGCTCCGCCGCGAGCGCCTCGACGATCCGCGCGCGGATCGCGGCGAGCGCGACCGGTCGCTCGGGCGCGGCGAACCCGGCGTCGTTCTCGCGCGCCCGCGCCGCGAGCCGGCCGCGCCGCGCCGCGCCGCGTGGCCCGTCGAGCGCCGCGGTCGCCGTCACCACCAGCTCGGCCGCCCGCGCCGCCGCCGCGCCCGAGGCGTCGGCCGCCGCCGCGACCAGCGCCTCCGACGCGCTCGCGGCGAGCAGCTCGGCCAGCGCCTCGCGCGCCTGCGCCTGGCCCTCCGCCGTCGGCACCGCGTAGACGATCGGCCACAGATCGGCCGCGCCCGGGGCGGCGCGCCCGTCGAGCGCCGCCGCCGCCGCGACCAGGCGCTGCAGCTTGACGACGCGGCGGTCGGTCAGCGCGACGCCGGCCGCGCGCAGCCGGCGCACCGCCTCGGCGATCGCCGGCCGGACCGCGGCGAGGTCCGCGGCGCGCGCCGCCTCGGCCAGCCGGTCGAGATCCGCGACGCGCGCGCCCTCGCCCGCCGCGCCCGCCGCGGCGTCGACGTCCGCCGCGCGCCCGCCCTCGAGCAGCTCCTCGAGCAGCGCGTCGCCCACCGGCTCGACGAAGCACCGGACCAGGAACCGGTCGGCGAACGCCGCGAGCGCCTCGTCGTCGGGGACCGCGTTGGCGGCGCCGACGCATACGCGCAGCGGCACCGCGACGTCGGTGTGGCCGCGGCGGAACCGCCGCTCGTTGAGGATCGCCAGCAGCGTGTTGAGGATCGCGGTCGAGCCGAGGAACACCTCGTCGAGGAACGCGATCTCCGCCTCGGGCAGCATCCCGCGCGTCTCGGTCTCGACCACGCCCTCGCGCAGCCGCCGCAGATCGACCGGGCCGACGATCTCCGACGGCTCGGTGAACCGCCCGAGCAGGTACTCGAAGTAGCGCCCGCCCAGCGCCTGCGCGACCCGCCGCACCGCCTGGCTCTTCGCCGTCCCCGGCGGGCCGATCACCAGCAGGTGCTCGCCGGCGACCGCGGCCAGGGCGACGAGATCGACCAGCACCGCGCGATCGACCAGCCCGCGCGCCGCGCCGGTGAGGGCGGCGCGGAGCGCGCGCGCCGAGACAGCCAGATCACCCATCGGCGCGAGCGTAGCGCGTTCGGCCCGTCCCGAACTTGCCCGGGGCGGCCGGCCGCGTCAGGTTCGGGGGATGCACGTCAGCCGTCGCCGCTTCCTGCAGCTCTCCGCCGCCGCCGTCGCCAGCGCGCCCCTGCTGGCCACCGCCGCCAAGGGCGACGC
The DNA here is from genome assembly GCA_011526095.1 of Myxococcales bacterium. Lineage (GTDB taxonomy): Bacteria > Myxococcota_A > Polyangia > Haliangiales > Haliangiaceae > WYBA01. Next base: position 3,655 of record WYBA01000150.1, read on the forward strand.
GGCCAAGACGGTGAACAAGGCGAGCAAGGTCAAGCACGGCTCCAAGGAGCCGGCCAAGGACCCCTACGGCCACAAGAACCGCAAGGCGAACCTGCCGGCGTGGGACGGCTCGACCACCTCGGACTCGGTGCCGGGCTCGATGCGGATGTTCCGCGGCAACCTCAGCCACACCTACTACGGCTCGGGCAAGGTGCCGTCGGCGCCGGAGCTGAAGTGGCGGTTCCGCATGTCGGACCTCGCGACCCAGAAGCACGGCGAGGACGTGACGTGGTCGGGCACCGGCTGGAGCGGCCAGGCGCTCAAGTACGGCGACTACGTGTTCGTCGGCTCGACCGGCGGCCACTTCCACTGCTTCGAGGCGCTGACCGGCGCGCTGGTGTGGGTGTTCCGCGGCAAGCGGATGTTCAAGGGCTCGCCCTGCCTCTACAAGAACCGCATCTACGTGCCCAACGTCGACAACCACCTGCGCTGCCTCGACGCGGCGACGGGCGACGTGATCTGGGACTGGGCCGGCCCGACCGACATGGACTCCTCGCCGTGCGTGATCGACGGCAAGGTCTACGTCGGCGGCGAGGACGGCTCGCTCAAGTGCTTCGACGCCGAGACCGGCGACCTGGTGTGGCAGGAGAAGTACGGCGTCGGCGAGGGCGAGAAGCCGGGCTCTGGCGGGATCGAGAGCTCGGTCGCGATCGTCGACGGCGTCGCGTTCTTCGGCCACCTCGACGGCCACCTCCGCGCCTACGACCTCAAGGCCCGCAAGCTGGCGTGGAAGGCCAAGACCGGCGGCGACACCGACGCCTCGCCGCTCGTCGTCGGCGACCGCGTGTTCATCGGCAGCGAGGACGGCAAGCCGTCGTTCCGCGCGTTCGATCGCAAGACCGGCGCCGAGCTGTGGACCCGGCACCTCAAGGGCGGCATCTGGTCGTCCGCCGCGGTCCACGGCGACGACCTCGTCGTGTGCGGCAACAACGGCGTCGTCTACTGCCTCGACCAGGCCACCGGCGACGAGGTGTGGACGTACAAGATCGGCACCGGGAGCTGGGCGTCGCCGTCGGTCGTCGACGGCAAGGTGATGTTCGGCTCCTACGACAACTTCTACCGGATGCTCGACGCGAAGACCGGCGAGCTCCTGTGGAAGTACGACATCGGCGGGCGCAGCCACTCCGGCGCGGCGATCGAGGACGGCCACATCTGGGTCGGCGGCGCGAGCGGCTACTTCTACTGCTTCGGCTGACCGCGGCGCGCGCCATGGCCGACGACGACGGGTCCGCCGACGAGCTGCTCGCGCGCGGCGCGGCGCTGGTGGCAGCGGGCGACGCCGCCGGCGCGGCGGCGACGCTCGAGGCCGCGCGCGCGGCCGGCGCGGCCGCCCCCGCCGTCGAC
>WYBA01000151.1 GCA_011526095.1 Myxococcales bacterium
CCGGCACAGCTCCAGGGTGACTTCGTAGGCGATGAACGGGACAGGCATGGGATGGGCTCCTCGGTCTGGGGTTTCCCCCCGACCCGCGCAGGCGCCGTGACGACCCGTTCGAGGGGAACTCCCACCCCCGCCATCCGCGCCCTCCCCTCGGACGGGTCGGCGCGGCGCGTGCGCGATCCGGGGGTGAACCCCTGACCGAGGGCCCATCCGGCCCGCGCATCGCCACGAGTCACCCGGTGCTCGTGCCGGCGGATGCGCCGCGCGCGCGACGAGGACGTGCGCGGCGTGCGCGGCCCACCGCGAGCCAGGACTGTCACCATCCTTCGACACGGGCCTCGCTGGCGCTCGGCCCTGCTCAGGATGAGCGGAGCTTGCTCCGTCTCCGTCTCCGTCTCCGCCTCCGTCTCCGCCTCCGTCTCCGCCTCCGTCTCCGTCTCCGTCTCCGTCTCCGTCTCCGTCTCCGTCTCCGTCTCCGTCTCCGTCTCCGTCTCCGTCTCCGTCTCCGTCTCCGTCGCGCACGAATCGAGGTAGGCTGCCCCGGTCATGTCCGAGGTCATCCTCCGAGGCGGCACGATCCTCACGATCGATCCCGAGGCGCGCGTGCTCGCCGGCGACGTCGCGGCGAGGGATGGGGTGATCGTCCAGGTCGGCGGCGAGTACACGCCGCAGACCCGCGACTACGAGCTGCTCGACTGCGCCGGCTGCGTCGTCATGCCCGGCCTGGTCCAGGCCCACGTCCACACCTGCCAGACCCTCGCGCGCGGCCGCGCCGACGACCTCGAGCTGCTCGACTGGCTCAAGACCGTGGTGTGGCCGTACGAGGCCGCGCTCGATCCCGCGGCGATGCGCGCCTCGGCCGAGCTGGCGTGCGCGGAGCTGCTGCTCGGCGGCACGACCGCGATCCTCGACATGGGCACGGTCCACCACACCGACGAGGTGTTCGCCGCGGCCGAGCGCGCCGGGCTGCGCGCGACGATCGGCAAGGCGATGATGGATCACCGCGACGACGCGATCCCCGCCGGGCTGCGCGAGGGCACCGTGGCGTCGCTGCGCGAGGCCGACCGGCTCGCCGACCGCTGGCACGGCGCCGCCGGCGGCCGGCTGCGCTACGCCTACGCGCCGCGGTTCGCGCTGTCGTGCTCCGACGAGCTGCTGCGCGAGGTCGGCCAGCGCGCGCGGTCCCGCGCGCTGCGCGTCCACACCCACTCGAGCGAGAACCGGGGCGAGATCGCCGCGGTGCGGGCGCGGTTCGGCCAGGACAACGTCGTCTACCTCCACGACGCCGGCCTCACCGGCGACCACGTCACCCTCGCCCACTGCATCCACCTCACCGACGAGGAGCGCGCGCTGCTGGCGTCCACCGGCACCCACGTCGCGCACTGCCCCAGCTCCAACCTCAAGCTCGCCTCCGGCGTCGCCGCGATCCCCGAGCTCGCCGCGCAGGGCGTCCCGGTCGCGATCGGCGCCGACGGGCCGCCGTGCAACAACAACCTCGACGGCTTCCTCGAGATGCGGCTGACCGCGATCCTGCACAAGCCGCGGCTCGGCCCGCGCACGCTGCCGGCGCCCGAGGTGGTGCGGATGGCGACGATGGGCGGCGCGCGCGCGCTCGGCCTCGCCGATCAGATCGGCTCGCTCGAGGTCGGCAAGCGCGCCGACGTGATCGCCGTGGCGATCGACGGGCTGCACGTCACGCCGACCGCGAGCCCGTGGTCGGCGATCGTCTACGCCGCGCGCGCGACCGACGTCCGCCACGTCGCGGTCGACGGCGCGGTCGTCGTGCGCGACCGCCGGCTGCTGACGCTCGACGTGGCGCAGGTGGTGCGCGACGCGCGGGTCCAGGCCGACCGCGTGTTCGCGCGCATGGCGTGAGCCCCCGGCGGCCAGGCCGGGCGTGACACGGGCCTGGCCCTTTCGGCCTGGTCGGACCACCCCGGGTGGCGGTAAGGTCCGCCCATGCTGCTCACCCGCGAGGAGATGACGTTCGACTTCCAGGGCGGCACGCTCGATCCCGCGCGCGACCGCGAGGTCATCGAGTGGATGATGAACCAGTTCCTCTACGGCGAGATGACCGGCATCCAGGTCGGCTACTGGCTGTACGAGCACGCGCCCGACTACGACGCGGCCAAGTTCCTCGCCCGCCAGTCGCTCGAGGAGATGCAGCACGTCGAGAACTTCCTGCGCATCATGGCGATGCTCGGCTGCAAGCCGAAGCCGGCGCACGGCGCGGTGCGGTTCCTGTCGACGGGAATGATGGGCGGGTCGTGGGCGGAGCACGTCTCGCTCGAGATGGCCGCCGGCGAGGGGTTCGTGCTGATGGCGTTCTACGCGATCATCGACACGCTCGATCACAAGCCGTCGGTCGACATCCTGCGCCGCGCGGTCAAGCAGGAGGAGCGCCACGTCGAGTTCGGCGAGCAGCAGACGATGAAGGCGATCGAGGGGCGCGCGTGGCTGCGCCGCCGCCTGCTCGGCCTCAACCTCGTCTCGATGTGGGGCGTGCGGCGGCTCGCGAAGTTCATGCAGAAGCGGCTGCCGCAGGATCACCCGGTGATGAAGCACCTGCCGGCGTTCCTCGAGCTGAGCGTGCGGTGCAACGAGACCCGGCTGCGCCGGATGGGCATGATCGACCGCCCGCTCGCCGAGCTCGGCGCGCTGCGGCGCGCCGCCCTGGTCACCGAGGCGTACGGCGGCAAGGCGCTCGGCGCCCTGGCGTCGCTGGTGACGCTGCCGCTGCGGCTGCTGCCGTGGTTCAAGCGCAAGCGCCTGACCGACACGTACCTCAAGGACCCGCACATCCACGCGCTGCCGCCCGGCGCCCCGGCCGAGGCGACGGACTGACGGCGCCCGTCAGGGCGCGGGCGGCGCCACGCGCCACTCGCCCTCGCACGGGCGCTGCCACGGCAAGATCGCGTCGCCGCCGTCGCCGCCGCGCACCGTCCCGATCAGCACCTCGTCCTCGACCGGCGCCGAGACGTGCGACTGCACGATCTGCCACCGCCGCTCGCCGCCGCCGAGCGGCGCGCGCTGCTCGAGCACGAACGTCGCGCGCAGCCGCAGCGCCACGACCTCGACCGTGGCCCCCGCCGGCCGCTCGACCTCGACCTTCAGCGTGCCGGCGACCCACGCGACCGAGCCAGGCCCCACGCCGCCGCCGACGTCCGGCGACATCCCGACCCGCCACGTCTCCAGCGTCACCGACCGCGCGTCGAACGACCGCGCCAGGCTCGCGGCGCTGACCACGGCGCTGCCGCGCAGCTCCTGCTCGGGGTCCGGCCACAGCGCCAGCGCGCCGCGGTCGGTGGCGAACAGCGCGGCGCGCTGCGCCTCGGGCAGGTCGGCGGCGACCGCGCGCATCACGACGTCGAGCGGCGCGCGCACCGCCGGGCGCGGATCGAGCGACTTGCGCGGCTTGTCGCCGCGCAGGCCGTCGGCGTCGGCCACCAGCTCGGTGACGCGCTGCGGGTACGACAGGTGCTCGGCGACCTGGACCCAGCGCTCGCCGTCGCGCACGAACACGCCGGTGAGCCGCAGCGGCACGACCGACACCTTGTACGAGCCGTCGCGCGCCAGGCACCCCGGCACGCGGTAGCTGATCTCGTCGGCGACCCACGCCGCCGACAGGTCCTCGCTGAGGTGCAGCTCGAGCCGCTTCGACCGCGCCTCGTCGAGCCGGACCCCGCCCTCGTCGAGCGGCGCCAGCGGCCACCGCGCGATCGCGCGCCCGCGCCCCGACTCGAAGTCCTCGGCGCCGACGCCGATGTGGACCCCGCCGACGCGCCCGCTGACCGCGGTCGGCGGCACCGAGGTCTCGTACTCGTACGCGTCGTAGCCCTCGAGCACCTCGAGCTCGAGCTCGCGCAGGAGGATGCCGCGGACGTTGGCCTCGCGGCCCGGGTCCGGATCGCCTGGCGGCAGCACCGGGCCGGTCACCTTGCGCCCGGGGCACCCGGCGAGCACACACGCGACGCCGATCGCCGCGACGATCGCGGCCACGGCCGCGGCGCCGCGCCTCACGACCGGTCCCCCCGCAGGTCGGCCGGCGCGTCGACGTCGCGCACGACCGCCGCGTCGTCGACCTCGACGTCGAGGCGGCGCCACCGCGGATCGCGCAGGACCGCGCGCGCGCCGGCCTCGTCGGCGTCGCAGGCGGCGAGCGCCGGCCACGCGGCGCGCGCGATCACCGCCGGGTGCCCGCCTCGCCCCGCGTGGCGCGGCACGACGACGTCGGCCGTCGCGCCCGCCTCGATCAGCGCGGCGACCGTCGCCGCGGTCACGGCCGGGTGATCGACCGGCCACAGCAGCGCCCGGGCCGCGGCCCCCGCGGGGTGCCGCGCGTCGAGCCAGCCGAACCCCGCGGCGACCGACGACGCCATCCCGCGCGACGGATCCGGGTTGACGACGACGGCGAGCCCGAGCCGCGCCGCCTCGGCCGCGACCGCCTCGCCGAACGGCGCGCCGACGACCACCACGATCGCCGTCGCCGGGACGCCGGCGGCGACCGCGGTCGCCGCGATCCGCGCCAGGAACGTGCGGCCGGCGTCGTCGGGCAGCAACGCCTTGGCGACGACGCCGAGGCGCTCGCCGCGCCCCGCCGCCAGCACGACCGCGTGCACCGGCGACGCCGCGGCCGGCGCCTCGCCCGGCTCGCCGCGCTGCCACCGCCCGGCCTCGGCCGCACCGCGCCGCCGCAGCGCGATCAGCTGCGCGACCACCGCGACCGCGATCTCCTCGGGCGTCTCGGCGCCGAGGTCGAGGCCGATCGGCGCGGTCAGCCGCGCCCACCGCGCCGCGCCGCGCGCGCCGTCGAGCGCGCCACGCGCGACCAGCCGCTTGTGGAACCGCCCGACCTTGCCGCGGCTGCCGATCATCCCCAGGAAGTCGAGCGCGAGGTCGTCGCGGACCAGCGCCTGCTCGAGGATCCGCTGATCGACCGCGTGATCGCGCGTCACGATCAGCACCGCGTCGCCGCCGCCGAGCCCGCCGACCGCGCGCGCGACGTCGTCGAGGTCGAACGAGTCGACGACGACGCTGGCCCACGGCGCCGGCGCGTCGAGCGCGCCGGTGTCGCCGTCGTCGCACAGCACGACCTCGAAGTCGCAGCGCGCCGCGGCCGCGCCGATCGCGCGCCCGACGTGGCCGGCCCCGAGCACCACGACGCGCTCGCCGACGCCCACCGCCTCGCGCAGCGCGGCGCCGTCGGGCGACCGCGCGGGCCGGCGCCACGCCGCGGCCTCGGCGCGCGGCACCTCGTGCAGCCGCAGCGGGCCGCCGTCGAGCGGCGTGTCGAGCACGGCCGGCCGGCGCGCCCGCACCGCCGCCGCCGCCGCCGCGAGCACCGCCGCGCTCGGGCCCACCGGCGCGATCACGACCTCCATCGCGCCGCCGCAGCACATCGCCAGATCGCGCACCAGGTGATGCCGCGCCCGCACCGGCGGCGCCCCCGCGGCGACGGCTCGCCCCGCAGAGGTGACCTCGAGCTCGATCCGCCCGCCGCCGATCGTGCCCCAGGTCGCGCCGTCGTCGGCGATCGCCATGCGCGCGCCGAGGTGGCGCGGGGTCGAGCCGGCGGTGTCGACGACCGTCGCCAGCGCGACGGCGCGCCCCGCCGCGACGGCGGCGGCGACCGGCTCGAAGATCTTCACCGCCCGACCTTAGCCGATTACGATGGGGGCATGGATGCGGCGGTCCTCCGGGTGGTCACCAGCAACAACGTCGACGTGTTCCGCCTGCTCGGGCAGTCGCCGCTGGCGCGCCTGCAGGTCGAGTACGCCGTCGCCGCCGACTTCGACGAGCTGCTCGCCCGCGTCTCGGCGATGCGCCCCGACGTCGTGCTGATCGACACCGAGCTCGCCGGCGGCTCGGGCTACGACGCGTGCCAGCGGATCAAGCGCGACCCGGCGCTCGCGAGGACGCACGTCGTCATGCTGCTGTCGGCGCCGCCGCGCGGCCGCCCGCTCGGCGCCCCGCCCCACCTGCCGCGGCTGTCGCGCGCCGACATCGACCACCTCTACGAGTCCGGCGCCGACGACGTGCTCGCGCTGCCGATCCACCTCGACGACTTCTACCATCACCTCGCGCACCTCGCCGGCCTGCCGTTCCGCCGCGACCGCCGGGTGCGGATCGACGTCGAGCTGACGCTGGCGGCGGCCGAGCCCGGCGGCGCGCCGATCATCACCCAGGTCACCAACGCCGGCACCGGCGGGCTCGGCGTGGTGGCCGATCAGGCGCTGCCGATCGGCGCGTCGGCGGTGGCGCGGCTGCGCCAGGACGACACCGTGTCGCCCGACACGCGGGTGACCGTCGCGTGGTGCCGCCCGAGCGCCCAGGCCAGCGGCGCCGGCGGTCCGACGTGGACCGCCGGGCTGCGGTTCGACGGCGATCCCCCGGTGAAGACGAAGATGCTGCTCGAGCACCTGGCGCTGTTCGACGTCGAGCCCAACGCCGCCGGCGGCGTCACCGTGACGCTGCACGGCGACTTCACCGAGATCACCCGGTTCGACGGGCTCACCGCGCGCCTCGCCGACGAGACCGACCTCGAGTTCGACACCGCGAGCGTGCGCTACCTCAGCTCGGCCGGGGTCCGCGCGTGGTGCCAGTTCCTCGCCGGGCTCGCCGGCAAGCGCTACGTGTTCCGCCACTGCTCGGTGGCGTTCGCGTCGCAGGCGGCGATGGTGCCGCTGGTGCTCGGCGACGGCGAGGTCGTCAGCCTCGAGGCGCCGTACGTGTGCGAGGCGTGCGACCGCGAGGACCTGCGCCTGCTCGACGTCAGCGCGATCGCGCAGGACGGCGGCCCGCTGCCGCCGCGCCTGACCTGCCTGGGCTGCGGCGGCGAGCTGGTGTTCGACGACGTGCCCGAGCGCTACTTCGCATTCCTGGCGGATTGAGCGCGGCCGACGAGGTCGTCAGTCTCGTCGGCCGTCAGTCGACCGTCAGCTCGGGACCTCGCCGCCGAGCTCGACGGCGGGGAACTGCCGCGCGGTGTCCATCGCGACGTCCATCTGGTAGTCCGACAGGCCGAACGTCTTGCGCGCGGCCTCGAGGAACGCGACCTCGCGCCAGTCGCTCTTCCCGTCGGCGAGCGCCACGATCATCATGTAGACGACCGTCCAGTAGCGGTCGGCCGCGCCGTCGATCACCTTGGCCGCGCCGGCCAGCTCGGTGGTGACGTCCTTGCCGGCGGTGCGATCGAGCGCCGCCGAGATCGTCTGCTCGAGCTCGTCCGGCGTCAGCACGGACATGTCCGGGATGTTGCGCAGCACCGCGCGGATGCCCATCCGCTCCTCGTGGTGGACCTCGCCGTCGGCGTTGGCCATCAGCGCCATGCAGTCGACGAACCGCGGCATCATCGTCCGCATCTTCGCCGTCTTCTCCTCGAGCGTGAGCAGGCCCGAGTGCTTGCGCGCCGACTCGAACACCTCCTTGGCCTCGGCCTCGTCGAGGCCGAACGCGGTCATCAGCGCGTCGAGGTAGTCGATCTCGGACTCGGCCAGCGCGCGATCGGACACGCACACCTCGCACGCCATCGCGTACGCGGTCAGCCGCTGGCCGCGGCTCGGCAGGCCCTTGGCGATCGCGTCGATCCGGGCGCGGCCGCCGCCGGCCTCGCGGATCGCGTCGGCGGCGATGTCGATGAACCGCTGGATCTCCTCGGGGGTGAGCCCGGCGAACAGCTCGTGGCTCTCCAGGTTGCCCTGCAGGGTCGACATCTCGGTGTCGTCGACGTCCCCGTCGGCCTCCATCGCCGCCAGCATCGCCTCGATCAGGAAGCGGCGCGGGTCCTCGGTCTTGACCTTGCCGCTGAACATCTTGCGCAGAAAGCTCATCGTGCCCCCTTTGACGGAGGCCGAACATACACCAGCCGCGGGCCGGCGCTACTGGCCCGCGCCGCGCAAGGCGAGCACGTGGTCGACGACCTCGCGCATGCCGGCGCCCTCGGGCTTCTCGGTCAGGTACGCCGGCTTGGCGTCGAGCTCGTCCCACCACAGCTTGACGTTGGCGACGCCGACCGACTTGGGGAAGCCGCGGAACATCGGCGCGTCGTTGAGCGCGTCGCCGACGAACACGTACGGGTCGAGGTCGTTGCCGTCGCCGCCGAGGACCTGGCGGACGACCGTCATGCACGCCGACAGCTTGTCGAAGTGCGGCGGGCCGAAGTTGACGTGGACGCTCGACCGCGTCGCGGCGAACCCGGCCTTGCGGATCAGCTGGACGACCTCCTCGGCCTCCTGCTTGGACAGCGACGCCTCCTCGTTCCAGTCGATCGCGAGGTCGACCTCGCGGTAGCGGCTGTCGCTCGACAGCTGCGCGCCGTGGACGCGGGCCGCGACGTCGTTCACCAGCAGGTTCATCCGCCGCCGCCACTCGGGCAGGCTCGCCGGCGGCACGCCGTACAGCTTGCGCAGCCGGCGGCCGTCGCGGATCCACGTCACGCCGCCGTTCTCGGTCACGACCGCCGCGACGGGCGCGACGGTCATGAACGCCTGGCCCCAGCCCGCGGGACGGCCGGTCACGAGGACGACCGGGATGCCGGACTCTCCCAGACGCTCGAGCGCCACGTACGTGGAGCCCTCGACGCGCCCCTGCGTGGTGAGGGTGCCGTCGACGTCGGAGAACAAGGCCCGGACGGGGCCCGTCAGCTGGCTGAGCGGAAACGACATGGGGCGGCGCTTATCACGCCGGCCCGACGAACGCCACACCTTGGGGGGGTGCGGCGCGCGCGCCGTGGCGGGAGGAAGGGGATGGCCCGGCGGGGGAGGACCGCCGGGCCGGACCGCACCGATGATCAGGCGACCAGCTCGAGCGCCGGCATCTCCTCCAGGCCGCGACCGAGCGAGCGGTCGCGCTGGCGGGACAGCCAGTCCTCCAGGTCGATCATGTTCAGCCGCACGATGCCGCCGACCTTGAACACGGGCAGGCCGTCGTGCGTCCGACGGGCCATGTAACGACACCACCGCTCCGAACGGCCAAGCGCGTGGGCAATGCCCTTCCAGGTCTCGACATAGTTGGTGCTCATCTTCGTGCTCCAGTTTTCTCGGGGGGTGACCGACCCATGAGCACGTCGCGTGCCGGACTTCGCGAGGCACCTGCCGAGATCTTCCCGGCCGATGCCACGCGCCGCTACCCGAGCGCAACCCGGCGACTTCAGCTGCGGTCGGAGCGGAACGGGACGGTCAGGCGTGAACGGCAGACCACGGTCCGGGCTGCCGCGGCTTGCCATGTCACACCGTGGCGTGCCTGAAGGTGCCCACTGGGACAGCCCGACGAGGGGGGTGTGACAGCGGGGCGTGGCAGTGGGACCGTTTCGTGTGACAGGGGGTGTGGCACCGGCGTGACCGCGGCGCGAGGAACTCCGCGGCGCCGCGTGGCACGGCTGCCATCGCTCCAGTATTCTGAGCACCTATGCAGCGAACCAGCCGGGGAGGCCTGGCCACCGCCACGGGCCTCGCCCTCGCGCTCGCCTTGATCGGCCTGATCGGGACGTCGGCCGCCCAGGCGGCACCGCCCGAGACCTATCCCCTGTCGAAGGTGAAGAGAGGTCAGAAGGGCTACGGGATGACCACCTTCGCGGGGACCACGCCCGAACGGTTCGAGTTCGAGATCGTCGGCGTCGCGAAGAACTTCCTGCCGATGCTCGACATCATCATCGTCAAGTCCGACGACCCCAAGCTGGCGGTCACCGGGTTCTGGCAGGGGATGTCGGGGAGCCCGCTGTACCTCGACGGCAAGCTGCTGTGCGCGTTCTCGTACGGCTTCCCGTTCAACAAGGTCGCGCTCGGCGGGTGCACGCCGATCGAGGCGATGAAGAAGGAAGGGTTCGAGACCCCGATCCGCGCCACCGACGACACCGTCGACCGCGGAGGCAAGAAGCCGCCCAAGGGCAAGCGCGCCGCCGCGGCCGGCCAGCCGCGCGCGCTGCCGACGCAGGTCGCGACGATGGACGACTGGAAGCGGCTGACCGCGTCGGGCTCGCTCGACGACGCGTTCGCGACGATGGCGCCGCCGCGCCAGCCGTGGCTCCTGTCCACGGCGCAGGCGATCCTGCCGGCCCGCACCGGCGACGCGGCGGCGGCGCCCGCGGGTGACACCGGCGACGAGGTCATGACCGCGTCGGTGCCGCTGGCGTTCGCCGGGTTCTCGGCGCCGGCGTTCGCCGAGATCGAGGCGATGTTCGCCGGCTACCCGGTCGAGCCGGTGCGCGCCGGGGGCACCGGCGGCGCCAGCGCCGACGGGCCGACCGAGTTCCAGATGGGCGCATCGATCTCGGTCGTGCTGATCCGCGGCGACATGTCGGCCGCGGCGACCGGCACGGTCAGCTACGTCGACGGGCACCGCGTGCTGGCGTTCGGGCACCCGATGTTCCAGACCGGCGAGACGTACATGCCGGTCGCGACCGCGGAGGTCATCGGCGTCGTCGCCTCGGCGCGCTCGGCGTTCGTGCTGGCCCAGCCGATCAACGAGATCGGCGCGCTGGTCCAGGACCGGCAGTCGATGATCATGGCCGACACCGACCTGCGCCACCCGATGATCCCGGTCGACATCTACGTCGACGCGGGCACGGGCGATCAGAAGACGCGCCACGAGTTCCACGTCGACGTGCTCAACAACAAGTACTGGACCGGCTCGCTCGCCGGCGCCGCGGCGATGAACGCGATCGACGTGTTCCTGCCCGACCGCGACAGCGTCACCGCCCGGATCGAGTCGACCGTGAAGCTGGCCGGCCTGCCGGAGATGCGGTTCACGGACTACCTCAACTCGACCGAGGGCGCGCGCGGCGTCGTCGGCGGGGCGCGCGGCCTGCGGGTGCTCACCCCGCTGCTGCTCAACCCGTGGGCGCCGGTGAAGGTGGACTCGGTCGAGGTCAAGGTCGACCTGTCGTTCGACACCAACTACGGCGACATCGTCGAGCTGCGGGTGCCGTCGGGGGAGCTCGCGCCGGGCAAGAAGCACACCGTCGAGGTCGTGCTCGAGACCCACGGCGGCAAGCGCGTCGTCGACAAGGTCCCGTTCGAGATCCCGGCGTCGCTCGCCGGCCAGATCATCACGATGGAGGTGACGGCCGGCGACGGCGCGCGCCTCGACGCCGCGCCGCCGGTCGACGCCGACAGCCTGGTCGCGGCGCTGCGCCAGCTCCTGCCCGGCAACGTCTACGCCGTGACCCTGTACGGCGCGAGCGAGGGCGTCGCGATCGACGGGATCGCGGTCAAGGACCTGCCGGCCAGCGCGCTCGACAAGCTCTACCCGCAGACGACCACGCAGAACGTCGCGTCGTACCGGCCGCTGGCGCGCACGACGTCTCCCTCCAAGCGCGTCGTCAACGGCGGCGCGGCCATCATGGTGCGGGTCGCCGCGCCGACCAAGTAGTCCCGACCGAGAAGGGGAAGCCACCGCAATGCACACCTTGCGCCGCGCGCTCGTCGCGGGAGCCACCGTCACCGCGTTCGCCGTCGCCGTGTCGCCGTCGTTCGCCGTCGTCACCTCGACGTGGACGGTCGAGACCTACCAGCAGTTCGATCAGGGCGACGCGACCAGCGCGTTCATCACCTCGCTCGGCGAGCTCAAGCCGGGCTGGGACACCAAGCGCACCGCGCTCGAGGGCAACGGCGTGTGGTCGGCGCTGCGGCTGGCCGACGGCACGGTGCTGATCGGCAGCGACGTCGACGGGGCGATCTTCAAGGTCACCGGCGACGGCGCCAAGCAGCTGGCCAAGATCGATGGCGCGATCGCCGTGGTCGCGCTGACCCAGGCGCCGGACGGCACGGTCTACGCCGGCGCGATGCCGGGCGACGACGTGTGGAAGCTCGACGTCGGCTCCGGCAAGCTGACCGCGGTCGCGACGCTGCCGGGCGTCGAGACCGTGTGGTCGCTGACCACGACCGCGGACGCGGTGTGGGCCGGGACCGGGCCCGACGGCAAGCTGTTCCGGGTCGCCAAGGGCGCCGCGAAGGAGGCGTTCGCCACCGAGGACAAGCGCGTCACCGCGGTCGCGGCGACGCCCGACGGCGCGGTGTGGCTCGGCACGTCGGAGCGCGCGCTGGTGTTCCGCCACGATCCGAAGTCGGGGCAGACCCGCGCGATGGCCGACTTCGCCGGCAACGAGATCTCGGCGATCGCGCCGTTGCGCGGCGGCGTCGTCGTCGCGGCCAACGAGCTGTCGGAGATGCCGGTGCTGGGCGCCAAGAGCGCCAACGTCGTCGCCGACGCGGAGAAGCCGGGCGCCCCCAAGGGCGAGGCGCCGAAGATGCCGGACGCCGGCAGCCAGCCCGGCGCGGACAAGGACACGCCCAACGCCGAGGTCGGCCGCAAGGGCGCGCGCAAGGGCAAGGGCGCGCTGTACCGCGTCGGCGACGACGCGCGGCTCGAGCAGCTCCACGCGCTGACCGCGACGTACTTCACGTCGATCGCGGTCGACCCGGACGGCTCGGTCTACGCCGGCGCCGCGGACAAGGGCCGCGTCTACCTGGTCGCGGCCGAGGACGACAGCGTCGCGACCGCGTTCGACGTCGACGAGCGCGCGGTGTCGCAGCTGTTCTGGGACGGCGCGCCGGGCAAGCAGCTCGCGTTCGCCACCGACGACGGCGCCGCGCTCTACCGCGTCACCGGCAAGGCGTCGAAGGCCAAGTACGTCAGCGAGGTGTACGACGCCAAGGCGACCGCGCGGTTCGGCCGGCTGACGTGGAAGGCCTCGGGCAAGCTGACGATCGAGACGCGCTCGGGCAACACCGCCAAGCCGGGCCCGGGGTGGAGCGAGTGGCAGGCGCCGGGCGCGATCGGCAAGCTCGGCGGCGGCGCCGCCGGCGGCAAGATCGCCAGCCCGCCCGGCCGCTACGTGCAGTTCCGCGTCGCGTTCAACGCCGACGACGCGGTGCTGCGCCAGGTGACGACGTACTTCGTGCCGCAGAACGAGGCGACCGAGGTCAAGGACGTGACGATCGAGCCGGCGTCGACCGAGTCGACCCCGACGCTCAAGGACGCGGCCGCGCGGCCGCGCAGCCCGGTGATGCGGATCAAGTGGAAGACCGAGAACCCCGACGGCGACGACACGACGTACACGCTCGCCGTGCGCAAGGACGGCGAGGCCGAGTGGCGCCCGCTGACCACCGGCAAGGCGCCGCTGACGGCGACGAGCTGGGAGTGGAACACCGAGGCGCTCGCCGACGGCTGGTACCGGGTGCGCGTGACCGGCTCGGACGCGGCGGCGAACTCGCCCGACCGCGCGCTGACCTCGACCGCGACCTCGGTGCTGTTCGCGATCGACAACACGCGGCCGATGATCGAGGACCTGCGGGTGCAGTACCCCAAGGCCACCGCCAAGGCGACCGACGCGCTCGGCGTGATCACCGAGCTGGCGTTCTCGGTCGACGACGGGCCGTGGCAGCTCGGCACCACCGGCGACGGGATCTTCGACGACCTCGCCGAGACGCTGGTGGTCGACATGCCGGCCGGCCTGGCCAAGGGCAACCACACGCTCGCGATCCGGGTCGCCGACCAGCACGGCAACGTCGCCTCGACGTCGACGACGTTCGTGGTGAAGTGACGTGCGCGCGGGGCGGGGATCGGTCGCGCTGCTCGCGCTGATCCCCGCGCTCGCGCTCGCGCAGGGCGCGGAGGGCGGAGATGGGGTCGGTAACGGCGACGGAGTCGGAGGCGGAGGCGGAGGCGGAGGCGGACGCGGAGACGGCGACGGAGGCGGAGGCGGAGTCGGAGTCGGAGGCGGAGGCGGAGACGGAGGCGGACGCGGAGACGGAGACGTCCTTCGACACGGCCCTCGCTCGCGCTCGGGCCTGCTCAGGACGAGCGGTGGAGATGGAGGCGGTGTCGCCGACCGCGCCGCCGTCCTGATCCCCCGCGGCTCGACCTGGAGGGTCTCGCTCGCGACCGCCCCGACCGTGCCGCGCCGGCTCGCCGCGGTCGCGCTCGGCGGCCTCGACGTCGCGGCCGGGCGCCGCGCCGCCGGGGTGGCCGTGCACGGCGACGCCGCCGCCGCGGCGGCGCCGCCGGGCTGGCCGCTCGCCGGCCACGACCGCGCCCGCGAGGCGGTCGCGCCGCTCGGCCACGGCGACGATTGCCGGTGCAAGACCCAGCTCGGCGACGTCGCGCCCGACGTGAGCCCCATCGCCGACGGCGAGCGCGTCGCGGTGGTGTGGGCGACCCGGCGGTTCACCGTCGACGCCGCCGACGCCTCGGCGGCCCGCGTGCTCGACGTCGCCGCGCGCTACGGCGACGGGATCGCGGTGTGGATCAACGGCGTCGAGGTCGCCCGCCGGCGGCTGGCGCCGGACGCGCGCCCCGCCGCGCTCGCCGGCCTGATCCGCGGGCCCGAGTGGGAGACGTTCCACGTCCCGGCCGCGCCGGGCGTGCTGCGCGCCGGCGACAACGTGATCGCGGTCGAGGTGCGGCCGTCCGGGCGCTCGGTCGCGCCGCGCTTCGACCTCGAGCTGATCGCCCGCGGCGCGCCGCGGCTCGTCCGCGGGCCGCTGCTGCAGCGCGTGGCGCCGACCTCGGCCGCGATCGCGGTCGAGACCGACCTGCCGCTCACCGCCGCGGTCGAGTGGGGCCCGACCGAGGCGCTCGGCCACCGCGTCGAGGCCGCGGGGCGCGCGCGCCGCCACGTCCTCGAGCTCACCGGGCTCCCCGCGAGCGCGACCGTGCACTACCGCGTCGTCGTCGGCGGCGACGCCTCCCCCACCCGCACGTTCCGCACCCTGCCCGGCGCCGGCGAGGTCGTCCGGCTCGGCGTCTACGGCGACGTCCGCGGCGGCCACGCGACGCACGCCCGGCTGATCGCCCAGCTCCGCGCCGAGGATCCCGACGCGATCATCGCCACCGGCGACCTCGTGCTGCGCGGCAGCGACGAGGGCGACTGGCAGCGGTTCTTCGAGGTCACCGGCGAGGTGCTCGCGACCATCCCCTACGTCTCGGCGATCGGCAACCACGACACCGGCCGCGCCGGGGACGCGCGGCGCCGGTTCGGCGAGGTGTTCGTGCTGCCGCCGGTCCCGGCCGGCGCCGACGGCGAGGCGCGCCCCGACTGGGCGCACTGGCACAGCTACGACCTCGGCGACGTCCACCTCGCGATGCTCGACTCCAACGCCTACGACCAGCAGGCGCAGCTCGACTGGCTCGACGCCGACCTCGCCGCGGCGCGCGCCCGCGGCGCCCGCGCGCTGATCGCCGTCACCCACGACGGGCCGTACTCGCGCGGCACCCACGGCGGCAACGCGCGCGCCGCCCAGGACGTCGTGCCGATCCTGGCCCGACACGGGGTCGCGCTGATCCTCAGCGGCCACGACCACCTCTACCAGCGCGGGCGCCACGGCGGCGTCGACTACATCGTGTCCGGCGGCGGCGGCGCGCCGCTGTACGCGATCACGTGCGGCGTGTCGGGCAAGCGCGCGTGCAAGACTGACGACGGGATGATCGCGGTCGCGCGCGAGCACCACTACGTGATGCTCACGGTCTACCCCGACGCGATCGAGGTGTGCGCGCGCCGGGTCGATGGCTCGGCGCTCGAGCCGTGCGCGCAGCTGCGGCTCCCCGCGGCGCCATAGCCGCGGAGAGGAGCACCTGACAGCGCGCCGGGCTCAGGCGCGCTTGGCGACGCCGCGGGCGAGGTCGTACAGGCGCGGCAGCGAGAACGTCTCGAGCTTCGCCAGGTAGTCCTTGTCCTTGGCCTTGCCCAGCGTCTTGCCGATCGACTCGATCAGCTTGGCGCGGTTGCCGTACTTGTCCTTGACGGCGGCGACGACCTTCTCGAGGCGCAGCAGCTGGGCGTTGGACGCCTTGAGCAGGCGGCCCGCGAGGGCGTCGGTGTCCTCGTCGCCGACCGCGAGCGGCTCGACGATCTTCTTCACCAGGCTCTCCTTGGAGCCATGGACCGCCTTGACGCGGGCCAGCGGGCCACGCGCCACGGGGGCGGCCTTGGCCTTGGGCGCCTTCTTGGCGGTCTTCGGGGCGGACTTCTCGTTCTTCGTGGTCTCGGTCTTGCGGGCCATGATCAATCTCCGGCCGCACCAGCGTCTTGGGCTGCCGCGGGGGGTGCATCCTGCTGAGCCGGGACGCGGCTGTCAATCTTGGACAGGAGGTCTTTGACCTCGGCGTCGCCCAGCGCGACGCCGAACTTGACGATCGCCCCGTCCCGGGACGCGACGATCTTGGCCGCCAGCGGGCCCAGGCCCCGCGCTCCCGCCGCCAGTGCGATCAGCCCCAGCGTCGGATTCACGTGCGATTCAAGCGCCTTGGCGTCCGACTCGCCGGCCATGACCGCCCCCAGCGAGGCGGTGAGCCCACCGCCGGGGTCGAGCGTGGCGAGGAACGCGGTCGGGGCGGCCTGGACCTGACCCGACGTCAGCGCGATCAGTCGCTGGCCGAGCGCGGGGTCGACCTTGCCCACCGCCCACAGCGGGGCCCCGGTGTCCGCGCGGTCGATCAGGCCCTTGAGCTCGGCGTCGTCGAGCGCCTTCTTGCCCGTGCCGAGGGCGAGCACCACCAGCTCGCGCGACGCCGACACCACGACCGTGTCGGCCTTGCCGAACGCGAACGTGACCGACCGCCCGGCGTCGTCGACCTGGTACAGCGTGCGGCCCTCGACCTGCTTCGCGGTCACCTTGCCGCCGCCGACGCCGACGGTGGCCTGGACGCACCGCGCGAGCTCCGCCTCCGACAGCTTGCCCGTGGCGACGAGCAGCGGCTGCGGCGCGTCGGCGGTGAGCGCGAGGTGGATCGAGCTGACCTGGGTCCGCCAGTCGAGCCCGCAGCCGTCGGCGAGCCGCGCGACGCGCGCGGCGAGGTCCGCGTCGCGCTCGAGCAGCAGCCGGAACCCGCGCTGCATCAGCGCCGAATCGGCCAGCCGCGCCGGGGCCGCGCCGATCACGACGCGCGCCGACGCCGGCACCGCCGCCAGCCCCGCCAGCTCGGGCGGCGGCTGGCGCGCCGACGACGCCTTGCTGCTGCACCCCGCGGCGCACGCCACCGCCCCCGCGACGATCACGCCGGCGAGGCGGGGGCGCCAGGGGGCGACGCGGCGGGTGCGGAGCGCGGGGCGCATGGTCACTCGAACGGGTTGCCGATGAAGCTCGAGGCGAACGCGCCGAGCTCCTCGAGCTGCTGCTTGGTCATCTTGGCGTGGAGCCGGACGAACGGGCCGTCGGCCTTCACCGTGACGTCAGTCGCGATGTTCTTGAGCAGGCTCTTCTTCATCGAGTCGAGCGTCTTGTTGAAGCTGTCGGCCATGCCCTTCGCGGCGTTGTCGTTCTCGAGCCGCGCGCCGGCCTTCAGCTCGAGCCCGTCGGCGACGTGGACCTCGCCGAGCGCGGCCTCGAACGACAGCATGCCCCGGCCCATGCTCTTGACCCGCTCCGACTTGCCGCTGATCACGAACCACACCGAGGCGTCGGTGTCGACGTCGTCGACGAGCTGCATGAAGTGCTGGTTGCCGGTCAGGCCCTGGCCGTCGGCGGCCCCGGTGATCGCCGCGAGGTCCGCCTTGGTCGCGCCGGCGCCGGCCTTGCGCGCCGCGACCAGCGTCGTGTCGTCGGTGAACTGCAGGCCGAACGAGCGGTCCTCGGCGGTGAGCAGCACGTAGGGCCCGTCGACCGCCACCGTGAGCCCGGGCGCGAGCTTGGGGTCCTTGCTGACCTTGTCGGCGCACGCCATCAGCTCCGCCTTCGGCAGCCCGCGCACCACCGCGACGACGTCCTCGCCCCCGCGCTGGCCCTTGCCGCCGGCGACGATGCTCGCGATCTTCTGCACCGGATCGAACCCGCACGCGGCCTGGAACGCGGCGAAGTCCCCGCCGATCGACTCCATCGCGCGCGCCTGGTAGCCCGAGGCGAGCTTGCTCGCGCGCAGCGAGCCGAAGTCGATCCCGACGACGCCCTCGACGTCGGGCGGCATCATCGCCAGGGCGCGGCGCAGATCGCTCGACGCGGGCGCGGCGGCGCCGGCCTTGGCCGACTTCTTCTCGTCCTTCTTGCAGCCGCCCGCGACCACGGCGCCCAGCACCGCACCACACACCGCGAGCGTCGTGATCGTCTTGCGCGTGAGCATCGCTTGGGTTTGTAACACGCCCCCTGTCCCTCGCAAGAACGCGCGCCCGGGGGTATATGTTGCGCCGCCGATGCCGTGGCTCCCCTTCAAGCTCCGTGACGCCGACGTGTGGGCGCGCGTCGACGACCGCGGCGAGCTCGCCGCCGACGCGGGCGGTCGCGTCGACGTCGTCTACAAGAACGCGCCGGGCGCCAAGCTCTACCGTGCCGGCGCGCGCAACCTGGTGCGCCGCCCCGGCGAGGCGGTCGAGATCGAGGCCGGCGAGCCGGCGCCGGAGCGCGGCAAGCCGGCCGCGAGCGGCCAGGCCAGCTCGAAGAAGGGCGGCCCGCCCGGCCCCGTCCCCGACGGCGCGATCGCGGTGTGGACCGACGGCGCGTGCACCGGCAACCCGGGCCCGGCCGGCATCGGCGTCGTCGTGGTCGAGGACGGCGAGCGCCGCGAGCTGTCGGAGTACCTCGGCGAGGCCACCAACAACATCGCCGAGCTGACGGCGATCGAGCGCGGGCTCGAGCTGGTGCGCGACGGCACGCGCCCGATCTTCGTCCACTCGGACTCGTCGTACGCGATCGGCCTCTTGTCCCAGGGCTGGAAGGCCAAGGCCAACGTCGAGCTCGTCGCGCGGATCCGCGAGCTGACGCGCAAGTTCCCCGACCTGCGCTACGTCAAGGTCCCCGGCCACGCCGGCGTCCCCGACAACGAGCGGTGCGACGAGCTCGCGCGCCAGGCGATCATGACGCGGTCGCGGCGGCCGTAGACGACCGGCTCCGCCTCCATCTCCGCCTCCGTCTCCGTCTCCGTCTCCGTCTCCGTCTCCGTCTCCGTCTCCGTCTCCGTCTCCGCCTCCGCCTCCGCCTCCGCCTCCGCCTCCACCGCTCATCCTGCGCTGGCCCGAGGGCGAGCGAGGCCCGTGTCGAAGGACGCTACGCCAGCTCGCGGTGGACCCACGCCGCGGCGTCGCGCAGCAGCACCGGCTCGAACGTCGCGAGGGCCTGGTCGAGCACGGCGTCGAGCGCGGCGAGCTTGGCGGCGAGCGGCCGGCGCAGATCGGGCTGACGTGCGACCAGCTCGCCGGGGATGCCGTCGAGGTCGGCGTCGCACAGGTCGATCCCGTGCAGCTCGAGGTTGAAGAACCGCCGGCCCGCCATCGCCGCGACGACGCGCGTGCGCAGCCACGGCGGCGCGAGCAGCAGCGACGTGCCGATCGCCCAGGCGCGCGTCCACGGCGTCACCGCGATCGGCAGCTCGACCACCGGCGCCTGGCCGCGCCGCCACGGCGACGTCATCGACGGGCGGTACGGGTCGGCCGGCGCCAGCAGGTGGCGCGGGTCGGTCATGACGGCGCCCGACGGCCGGCCCGCGGTCGCGAGCGCCGCCATCACCGCGGCCTTGGCGGCGTAGTAGCCGGGCGCGGGGAACACCGACGAGTCGTAGGCGTAGCCGAGCCGCGCCAGCTCGGCGAGCATCGCCGGCGACAGGTCGTAGCCGGGCGCGCGGAACCCCGCGGTCGGCCGGCGCGCGACCTCGCGCAGCGCCGCGTCGCACGCCGCGATCTCGCGCGCGACGACGTCCGCCGGCAACCGCGCCAGCTCGTAGGGGTGGGTGTGGCTGTGGTTGCCGAGCTCGTGGCCGGCGGCGACGAGGTCGGCGCACAGCGCGCGCGCGGCCCGCGCCCGCCCGCCGAGCGCGCCGATGTCGAGATCCTCGCCGACGAGGAAGAACGTCGCGGGCAGGCCGCGCCGCGCGAACAGCTCGGCGAACCGCGGCACGCACCGCCGCATCACGACGTCTCGCAGCTCGTCGGGCGCCGGCCCCAGGCCGTGGATCCGGTAGTAGCAGGGCACCGGATCGACGTCGATCGAGATCGAGAGCAGCCGTGCCCCGCCCGGTCCGCGCGCCCGCCGCGCCACGCCTACGGCTTTCCGTCGAACCGGATCACCCACGTCAGCCGGGCCAGCCCCGACAGCACGCGCGGCACCCGCTTGACCAGGTTGATCGCCGGCGGCCGCTTCTCGGCCAGCCGCACCGGGATCTCCAGCACGCGCAGGCCCTCGCGGCCGGCGCGGATCACCAGCTCGCTCGCGAACAGGTCGCGGTCGATCACGCACTGCTCGACGACCGGCAGCACGGCGTCGCGGTCGAACGCCTTGAGCCCGTGGGTGTCGGTGCCGCGGAAGTCGAGCGCGACCCGCAGCATGCCGTTGATCACCCGGGTCGCGGCGCGGCGGAACAGCGGCCGCTGGTCGCTGGCGCCCTTCATCGCCTTGCTGCCGACCACGAACTCGCAGTCACCGGCGCGCAGCAGCTCGAGCGCGCGGCGATGGAAGTCGGTGTCGCACAGGTCGATCTCCTCGCACAGCACCCACCGCCCGCGCGCCTCGAGGATCCCGCGGCGCAGCGCCTTGCCGTAGTTCGGCTCGCCCAGCGAGAACGCGCGCACCTCGATCCCGTCGTCGCCGTGGCCGTGCTCGGCCGCCAGGTGCTCGGCGATCTCGACGGTGCGATCCGACGAGCCGTTCTCCGCGATCAGGATCTCGAACCGCAGCGTCGGGTCGCCGAGCGCGCCGCGCAGCGAGGCCAGGCCGGCGCGCAGCGCGGTGACCGCCTCGCGCAGGATGCCCTCCTCGTTGTAGACGGGGATGACGATCGAGACGTCGGGCGCCTGGCTCATGACGCGAGGTGTTCCTTGAAGAAGCCGAGGGTGCGCTGCCACGCCTCGGCGGAGGGCTCGGTGTGACGGAACTGACTGCGCAGGCCGTGGCCGACGCCGTCGTAGACGTGCGCCTCGAGGCGATCGCCGAGCTGGCCGGCCAGCCGGTCGATCCGCGACCTGGGGCACAGCCGATCGCCGGCGGCGAAGTGCCCCTGGACCGTGTGCTTGATCTCGGCGGCGTCGGCGTCGGCGATGCCCGAGCCGCGCACGCCGAACGAGTGGTGGAACACCACCGGGGCGATCATGTCGTCGCGGCGCGCCATCTGCAGGACGAACCCGCCGGTGAGGCACATGCCGATCATCCCCAGCCGGCCGTTGCAGTCGGGGTGCGCCTTGAGCACGTCGAGCAGCCGGTGGATCTCCGCGACGTGCGGGCCATCGCCGCGGTTGTTCAGCGCCTCGGCGCTGAACAGGTACTTGATGCAGTAGCTGCGCATCCCGTCGGTGTAGAGGTCCGGCGCGAACACCAGGTACCCCTCGCGCGCGAGGTGGCGCGCGTCGGCGCGGACCTGCGAGGTCAGGCCGAACAGCTCGTGCAACAGCAGCACGCCGGGCCACGGCCCCGGCGCGTCCGTCGGCGGCCGGTAGATCTCGACGTCGACGGTGCGGCGGCCGACGGCGATCGCGGCGAGCTCGGGCGACATGGCCCCTGTGCGTATCACGACCTCGCGATCAGCGCAGCCGCCACCGCGCCCGCCGCGGCGGCGATCGCGTAGATCGCCGGGTAACCGGCTTCACGGGCGACCGGCCCGAGCACGAACGCCGCGACCAGCACGCCGGCCCCGAACGCGAACGTGAAGCTCGCGACCGCCCGGCTGCGCCGCCCGCCGGAGCGCTCGACCGCCATCGCGGTGAGCGTCGGGTAGTAGACGCCGTGGCACAGGCCGTAGACCAGCCCGACGACGACGAGGTGCCACGGCGCGGACAGCACCACCATGACCAGCAGGATCACCGCGTGCCCCGCCAGCGCCGGCGTCGCGGCCTGCTTGCGGCCGATCTGGTCGGACAGCCGGCCGAGGAACAGCCGCGTCGACACCGCGGCGATCACGTACGGCACGAAGAAGTACGTCGTGCGCGCGATGTGGACCTGGCGGGTGTAGTCGGCCAGGAACGTCCACACCGCGCCGAACCCGACGCCGGCCAGCGCGGTCGCGACCAGCACGCCCCACACGCTCGCCGCGGCGCCGTCGCCGTCGTCGCCGTGGCGCCGCGCCCGCGGCAGGGTCAGCGCGACGATCGACGCCAGGGCCGCGGTGACGACGCCGGTGCGGAACACCCACGGCCAGCCCGCGGCGTCGCGGACCCACTCGCCGACCGCGGGCCCGACCGCCTGCGCGGTCAGGGTCAGGACGCCGGCGATCCCGAGCGCCTCGCCCATCCGCGCCAGCGGCGCGGTCTCGGCGACGTAGGCGGCGGCGCCGACGAGCACCGCCGAGAACCCCAGGCCCTGCAGCGCGCGCGCCGCGGCGAACCCCGCGGCGGAGTCCGCCGCCTCGAACACGATCCCGCCGATCGCCGAGACGACGCAGCCCAGCGCCAGCGCGCGGGCGTGGCCGAGCCGGTCGGTCAGCGGCCCGGCGAGCGCGAACCCGACGAGCGCGGCGAGGTTGAACGCGCCCATCACCCGGCCGATCGCCGCCTCGTCGAACCCGCGCGCGCCGAGGTAGCGCGACGCCAGCACGAACAGGTTCGGCATCATCGCGCCGAAGAACAGCACCGCCGACACCACGACCAGCCCGCGCGACCACAGCGGGGGCGTGTCGGTTCGCCCCGCCCCCGCTGCTCGATCGAGGCGCGGCTGGTCGGGGGACGACACGTCCGCAATCTACACGGCGTGCGCGGCGCCGAACATCGGAGGCGCACCGAGCATCACCGGCGCCGAGTCGTCGCGGTCGTCGAGCAGGATGTCGACCGAGCGTGCCTGATCGCCGTTCACCGGCGCCTTGACCGTGCCGTCACCCTCCGCGGCCGTCGCCTCGCCGCCGGCCGGCGCCGGCGCCGGCGCCGGCGTGTCGATGCGCACCACCGACGGCCGGATGGCCTCCTGGCGCGGGGTCACGAACACCTCCGACTCGCCCGGCGCGAGCACGCGGATGTTGCCCTCGAGCCCGCGCGCCTCGGCCAGCTCGTGCAGCCACCGCACCGGCTCGTCGAGCCGCTCGTACGACAGCGCGAACGCGCCGTGGTGCAGCGGCACGAGCAGCCGCGCGCGCAGGTCCTCGAACGCGTAGAGCGCGTCGAGCGGGCTCATGTGGCGGTCGCGGAACGACAGCGGCAGGTAGCCGCCGATCGGCAACAGCGCGATGTCCGGCTCGTGGCGCGCGCCGATCTCGCCGAACGCGGGCGACCACGCGCCGTCGCCGCACGCCACGACGCTCGGGCCCGGGCCGCGCAGCAAGTAGATGTTGCCGCGCGCCAGCGGGGCGTCGCCGTGGGTCATCGCCCACGCGCTGATCGTGACGCCGCGCACCTCGAGGTCGCCGCCCGGGGCGAGCTCGATCACGCGCGCGAACCCCAGCGGCGACACCAGCCGCGCCAGGCCGGGCGGGACGACGACCGTCGCGCCGCGCGGCAGCCGGCGCAGCGTCGGCAGGTGGAGGTGATCGCGGTGGCCGTGGGTGATCAGCACGACGCCGACGCCGTCGAGATCGCCGGGCGCGAGGCCGGGCTCGACCTCGCGGCGGACCCCGCCGCACCACCGGCCCAGCATCGGGTCGACCACGAGCGAGAGCTCGGCGTAGCGGATCAGCGCGGTGGCGTGGCCGCCGAACGTCAGCGACACCTGGCCGGCGCCGACCCGCGGCATCGGCGCGAACGACGCCCGCCGCGGCGCGCGGAACCACCGGCCGAACCAGTGCCACAGCAGGCTGCGCATGGCGCGGCGAGGCGCCCGCCGGTGCTGCCGGTCGAGCTCGGCGCGGCGGGGCACCAGCGCGGTCATCGCGTCGATCCTCGGCCGGCGCGCGGCGCCGGGCAATTTTTTGCGCGGCCGGGGCGCCGGCGGATGGCGATCCACGTCGCCTCACCGTCACCCCGGGGCCTTGAATCCGGCCCCGCCCCCTCGTAGGGTCGCAAGCCCGTGGATCGCAAGCAGCTCCTCCGCAAGCTCGGGCGCCCCGCCCTCGCGCCCCTGTGGATGCTGCTGCTCGCGGTCGCGGTGATCGTCCCGCTGCTGTCCGGGCCCGGGCTGTGGGAGCCGCAGGAGATGAAGGTCGCCGACGACGCGCTCGACCGCGCCGGCGTCGACGAGACGCCGGCGGGCACCGGCGCGGCCGAGGCCAAGGCGCGCGAGCGCCGCGAGCGCCAGGCGCAGGGCGGCTGCCCCAAGGAGGCGACCACCGACGACGGCCCGCGGACGCTGACGCCGCGGCTCGCCGCGTGGGGCGCCGGGACGATCGGCACCTCGGAGGGCGACATGCGCCTGCCGGTGGCGCTGCTCGGCGTGCTGTGCGTGCTCGCCGTGTTCGGGATCGCCGCGCGCCTCGCCGGCCCGCGCGCCGGCGCGCTCGCCGGCGTGATCCTGCTGTCGATGCCGCTGCTGATGCTGCAGGCGCGGCAGCTCACCTCGGAGATCGGCGTCGCCACCGGCGCGGCGCTGATCGTCTACGGGCTGATCGCGGCGGCGCGCCCGGCGCGGTGGCCGTGGGCGCTGCCCGACCTGCTGCTGTCCGCGCTCGCCGCCGTCGGCGGCGCGGTGATCGCCTACGACGCGGGCGGCGCGCTGCTCGGCCTGGTGCCGCCGCTCGCCGCGGTCGCGCTGGCCGGCGGGCTCGGCCTCGCCGCGCTGGTCGCCGCCGGCCGGCTGCTCGCCCAGGCGCCGTGGCACGTGCTCGGCGGCCGCCACGCGATCGGCCGCCGCCGCCCGTGGCGCGCGGCCGCCGGGATCCACGGCGACCAGGCCGCGCTCGCCGCGGTCAGCCTGCTCGCGTTCGCCGCCGCCGCGGTCGCGCTCGGCGTGCTGTTCCACCAGGTCTACGACCTCCGCGAGCCGACGCCGAACACCCGCGAGCTGTTCGGCAAGAGCGTCGTCGTCCGCGACTGCTGGTCCGAGGCGCTCGGCGGGCTGTGGCGGTTCGACGACGACGTGAAGTCGAACTACCACTCGATGTTCGAGCACGCGGCGTTCGGCATGTTCCCGTGGGGCGTGCTCGCGCCGGTCGCGCTCGTCGGCCTGTGCCTCGGCGTCGCCGGCGACGATCCTCGCCGCCGCCTCGCCGGGCGGATCACGCTGGCGTGGGCGGCGATCGCCTGGCTCGCGGCCACGGTGTTCGAGCGCAAGGTCGGCGCGGCCACGTTCGCGGGGTTCCCGGCGTGCGCGGTCGCGATCGGCGTGTGGCTGGACGGCGTGATCGCCCAGCGCCGCGCGCTCGACGACGATCCCACCGCGCGCCGCGGCGACGCCGCGCGCGAGCAGCGCGCGCGGTACCTGCTCGTCGGCCTGTGGGCGCTGCTCGGCATGCTCGCCGTCGCCAAGGACCTGCAGGCGTTCCCCGAGAAGCTGCTGTCGCTGCTCGTCGGCGGCGAGGCGATCAAGTACCCCAAGGACGTCACCCTGCTCGGCGTCCCGCTCAAGGCGTGGCTGCTTGTGCTCGGCGTCGGGACCGGCCTGGCGCTCGCGCTGTGGCTGTGGCTGTGGCGGTCGCGCCACGAGGTCCCGCCGGCGCGCCCGAACGTCACCGGCCCCGGCGCGTGGAAGCACGTCGGCGCGTGGTACGCGCACCGCTATCTCGGCCGACCGAGCCTGGCCGCGGCGATCGTCCTCGCCGTGCTCACCGCGCTGTTCTGGGCCCACGGCTGGCAGCGCGTGCTATCGAAGAGCCTGTCGTCCAAGCACGTGTTCTCGGTCTACCGGGACCTCGCCGCCAGCGGCGACACGCTCGGGATCATGGGCGACATGGGCAACGCGCCCCGCTACTACGCCGGCGGCGCGTTCGAGAAGGTCGCCGGCCGCGAGCAGCTGATCGACTTCCTCGGCCGCGACGGCCGGGTGTTCGCGATGGCGCCGGCGAACGAGCTGTGCGCGATCCACCGCGCGTTCGCCGGGCGCCCGTACTACGTGCTCGACGACTCCAACGCGCGGTTCCTGCTGCTGTCGAACCAGGTGGACGGCGCGGTCGATCACAACCCGCTGTCGAAGGCGATCCTGCGGACCAAGCCCGAGGGCATCAAGACCGAGTTCTCGGCCACCTACGACGACCGGATCGAGCTGATCGGCTACACCGTGCCGCGCGCGGTCGCCGGCCGCAGCAAGTTCCAGATGACCCTGTACTTCAAGGTCCTCAAGGCCGTGCCCGGGTCGTGGAAGATCTTCGTCCACTTCGACGGGCGCGGCATGCGGTTCCAGGGCGACCACGCGCCGATCCGCGAGCGCTGCGCCACCTCGTACTGGCAGGAGGGCGACTACATCGTCGACACCTTCGAGGTCGAGGCCGGGGACATCACCTTCGAGCCTGGCAACTACCAGATCCGCGTCGGGTTCTTCACCGGGACCAACCCCAACTGGAAGAACATGAAGGTCACCAAGGCGCCCCCGGGCGCCAAGGACGACGCCGACCGCGTCCTGCTCGGCACGATCCAGGTCGACTGACCACACGGGGCTCGCCGCCCCGGCACGGGGGCGATCCTCCGCCCTTGCGCGCGGCGCGAACCTCGGGCTATGACGGCCCGGATCTCGCCCGCGCAGGCACGATGAGCCAGCTCAAGCGACACGACACGGGCCCGCACGCGACCGGGGCCGACCGCCGCCGGTCGCCGCGCGTGCTCGTCGATCTCGTCGTCGACTACGCGCAGGAGGCGAACTTCCTGTTCGCCTACATCACGGACCTGTCCGCGACCGGGATCTTCATCCGCACGACCACGCCGGAGCCGCCGGGCACGCACCTGAACCTGCGGTTCATGCCGCCGCCGCCGCCGTCGCTGGCGCAGCTCCGCGCCGAGCTCGGCCTGCCCGAGGAAGGCGACGATCTGCCGGGCGCCGACGCCGACGCCAGCGCCGACGCCGACTTCGACCTCGACCTCGAGATCACCAACACCCGCGAGCTGGCGTTCGACACCGCGCTCGAGGTCGAGGGCGAGGTGATCTGGGTGAACGCGTACCGCCCGGGCGCGCCCGACAACCTCAACCCCGGCATGGGCGTGCGGTTCATCGGCCTCGACGAGGGCACCAAGCTGCGCCTCTACGAGCTGGTCAAGCGCATCGCCTACCTGACCTGACCGCCGCACCGGCCCGCATCGGCGCCCGCGCCGTTCGACGCGCCGGGCGGGTTTCTGTACAGTGCGCGCATGGGCATCGTCTGCGGAACGGACCTCTCGGAAGGCGCGCGCGAGGCGCTGGTCGTCGCGGTCGCCATCGCCGCGCGCCGCGGCGATCCGGAGATCCACCTGGTCCACGTGATCGACGACGAGGCGGTCCACCGCGCCGACGACGCCGAGCGGACGCGCCGGATCGACGAGGCCCGCCGCAAGCTCGACGCCGAGGGCGCGGCCGCGATCGCCGGCACCAAGATCAAGGTGCGCAGCGACGTCCTCGTCGGCACCACCGACACCGCGCTGCTCGCGCTGGCCGAGACCGAGAACGCGACCGTGCTGATCGTGGCGTCGCAGGCCGAGCTCCGCGGCTCGCTGCGCAAGCTCGGCTCGACCAGCGAGCGGATCACCGCCGGCGCGACCGTGCCGGTGCTCGTCGTCCGCGACGCCGCGCCGTTCCGCGCGTGGGCCGCGGGCGAGCGCGCGCTGCGCGTGCTGGTCGGCGTCGACGACTCGGCGGCGTGCCAGGGCGCGATCCAGCTGGTCAAGGCGCTGCGCCGCGTCGGCCCGGTCGACATCGTCGTCGGCCACGTCTACTTCCCCGACGAGGCGAGCCGCCGCTACGGCGTCAAGAACGTCTCGCTGGTCGACGCCCCGCCCGAGATCGAGCAGATGCTGATCCGCGACCTGACGCGGCGGCTCGGCGAGGTCACCGGCGAGGGCACCGTGACGATCCGCCCGCGCGTCGGTCTCGGCCGCATCGGCGACCACATGCTCGAGATCGCCGACGCCGAGAAGGTCGACGTCGTCGTGGTCGGCACCCACCGCAAGGCCGGGATCCGGCGGCTGTCGTCGGTGTCGGCGCTGATCCTCCACGACGCGCACC
>WYBA01000152.1 GCA_011526095.1 Myxococcales bacterium
CCCGCGGGGGCGCGGGGCGGCCCCCCCCCCCCACGGCGCAGGGCGAACGGGTGGGAATGACATCGGGTTCGGTGGACCCGAGACGTGATCAATCCTGAGGACGGTGACAGTCCTGGCTCGCGCCACCGCGTCGGTGGGCCGGCGGAGACGGACGTCGAGCGCCGCTCACGCGGCGGCGGCGGCGCGCAGCGCGGCGCGCAGGGTCGCGGCGTCGAACGGCTTGTCGAGGCGCGGTCGCCCGGTGCGCTCGAGCGCCTCGGCGTCGTCGGCGGCGAACGCGCCGCCGGTCATGAACACGACCCGCCGCGCCAGCGCCGGGCGCAGCGCGGCGAGCGCGGCGTGCAGCTCGAGCCCGGTCAGCTCCGGCATCATCACGTCGCACAGCACCGCGTCGAAGTGGTTCTCGCCCGCGGCGAGCAGCGCGAGCGCGTCGGCGCCGCGGTGGACGACGACCAGGTCGTGGTCGTGACCCAGCGCGCGCGTGATCGCGTGACCGATCTCGATCTCGTCGTCGACGACGAGCACGCGCAGCCGCCGCGACGGGCTCACGGGCTGGTCGCCAGACGGTGACGCGGCGGGCGCGGCGTGCGCCGCGGCCGCGGTCGCGATCGCCGCGGGCAGCACGACGCGCACCGTCGTGCCGACCCCGACCGTGCTGTCGACCTCGATCCTCCCGCCGAACGCCGCGACGATCTCGCGGCTGATCGACAGCCCCAGGCCGGTCCCGACGCCCGCCGGCTTGGTCGTGTAGAACGCGTCGAAGATCCGCGGCAGGTCGGCCGGCGCGATGCCCTCCCCGGTGTCGGAGATCTCGACGACCGCGTCGCCGCCGTCGCCGGCGCGGCACCGGACGCGGATCTCGTTGGTCGCGGCGCGGCCGGCGGGCATCGCCTGGGCCGCGTTCTGGATCAGGTTGACGAACACCTGGACCAGGCGGCCCTCGTTGCCGCGCACCAGCGGCGGCGCCTCGTACTGGCGGACGAGCCGGGCGTGGTGGCGGATCTCGTTGCGCAGCATGTTGAGCGCCGAGTCGAGCAGGTCGGGCAGGTCGACGTCGGCCAGCGCGTCCTGATCGACGCGGGAGAACGTCTTGAGCTCCTTGACGATCTGCCGCATCCGGTGCGCGCCCTGGCGGGTCGCGGCGAGCGCCTTGACCAGCTCGTCGCGGCGGGCGACGTCGCGCGAGACGTCGTCGGGGTCGGCGAGCTCCTCGAGCGCGAAGTCGAGGTTGGCGATCATGAACGCCAGCGGGTTGTTGAGCTCGTGCGCGACGCCGGCGGCGATCGTCCCGACGCCGGCGAGCCGGTCGGTCATGCGCAGCCGCGCCTGGGCCTGCTGGAGCGCGCGGTCGTCGCGCGCGACCAGCACGATCCCGGTCGGCGTGCCCGCGGCGTCGGTCGTGACCGAGCCGTTGACGGTGAGCGCGACGAGCTCGTCGCCGGCGCCGCGGAACCGCACGACCCGGTCGGTGAACCGCCCGGCGGCGAGCGCACCGCGGAGCTGCGCCGCGAGGTCGACGTCGCGCGCCGCGAGGATCTCGCTCACCGGCTGACCGACGCAGCTGCACACCTTGCGCCCGAGCAGGTGCGCCATCGCGGCGTTCGCGCGCTGGATCCGCCCCTCGGTGTCGATCAGCAGGACGCCGTCGACCATCGCGTCGAGGATCGACGTGACGACGTGGCGCTCGCGGTCGAGCGCGGCGAACACGTCGCCGAGCTCGCCGGCGGTGTTGTTGAGCAGGTACGCCAGGACGTCCATCGGATCGCCGCGCTCGCTCCGCGTCACCCGGGCCGAGAAGTCGCCGGCCGCGATCCGCAGGAACGCCTCGGACAGCGCGGCGACGCCGGCCTCGAGCTCGCGCAGCGACGCGTCGCGCTCGCGCAGCAGCCGCTGCAGCTCCTCGCCGATCAGGTTGACGAAGTAGGCGAGCAGGTCGTCGGTGTCGCGCGTGTAGTTGCGCGCGAGCCGGACCGTGAAGTCGCCGCGCGCGAGCCGGATGAACGCGTCGACCAGCTCCGCGGTGACGCCGCGGCCGCCGGCGCCGGTGGCGCGGGTCGCGTCGGCCGCGTCGGTCATGCCGGGCCGCCCCGGCGCCGCGTCTGCTCGGCGATCCACGGCCGCGCGTCGGCGAGCGCGCGGAACACCTGGGTCGGCGGCCCCGGTCGCGCCAGCCCGGTGAACACCGCGCCGGCGGCCATGCCGAAGAACGTCTCGCCGATCAGCGCGTAGCAGGTGGTCAGCGTGTGGCCGGTCTCGTTGGCGTAGACCGCGCGCGCGCCGGCGTCCTGCTCGAGCACGTTGTCCATGAACACCGCCACGCCGCCGCGGCGGCCGGCGGCGCGCCAGTGTGCGTCCTGGAACGCGATCGACGCGCGCGCCGTCGCCTCGTCGTCCCGGCTGTCGGGGTGCGGGACGATCGCGAGCAGGTCGTCGTCGACCTCGTAGACCTCGGCGTTGGCGGTCGCGCCGAGGTGGCGCCACCCGGGCCCGGGCAGGGTCGACATCACCGCGCCTCCTCGGCCGCGGCGGCGCGGTTGAGCTCGTCGGCCCACGCCAGCGCGTCGGCCAGCGCGCCGAACATCTTCAGCCTCACGCGAGGGCGGGAGATGCCGAGGAAGAACGAGCCGATCGCGCGCGCCAGCATGGTCCCGCCGACGAGCGCGGTGCCGCGCATCAGCGCCGGATCGGCCTCGGCCTGGTAGACGCGCCGCGCGTCCTTGTCCTGCGACACCATGTTGTCGAAGAAGATCACGACGACGCCGCCACCCTCGCGCCGCAGGTGATCGTGCTGCCACGCGATGTTGGCGCGGGCCGACGCGCCGTCGTCGCGCGAGCCCGGATCCGGCACGACGCCCAGCACGTGCGGCGCGATCCGGTAGTAGCTCGAGTTGGTGGTGCGGCCGAGCGGCTCCCACCCGGTCGTGTCGATCGTGACGCTCACCGGCGCAGCCTCCGGGTGTCGGGGCCGACGTCGCCGGGCAACGGCGAGGTCGGGGCGAAGTAGGCGCGCAGCGTCGGGTCGTCGAGGCTCGCGGCGATCGCCGCGAGGCGCGCGCCCGACAGCACGTACGCGCCGTCGACCACGGTCGCGGCGCGGATCCCGGGGTGCGCGCGCTCGAGATCCGCGAGCAGGCGCTCGCGCAGCTCGTGGGTGCGGTCGACCGCGGCGACGCGGCGCAGCTCGTCGAGCCGCGCCAGCGCCCCGGCCAGGGTCGCGCGCAGCTCGGCCGCGTCCCACGGCTTGGTCAGGTAGCGGTGGACCTCGCCGTCGTTGATCGCGCGGATCGCCGACTCGGTCGACGCGTCGCCGGTCAAGAGCACGCGGATCACGTCGGGGTGGGCGGCGCGGGCGTGGGCGACCAGCTCCAGGCCCGTCATCTCGGGCATGTCGATGTCGCTGAGCAACAGGTCGATGTCCTCGGTCGCGAGCAGCTCGACCGCGGC
Source organism: Myxococcales bacterium (assembly GCA_011526095.1). Classification (GTDB taxonomy): domain Bacteria; phylum Myxococcota_A; class Polyangia; order Haliangiales; family Haliangiaceae; genus WYBA01. The sequence continues at coordinate 3,445 of WYBA01000152.1, forward strand.
GCGCGGCGAGGTCGTCGCGAGCAGCCGGTAGGGCTCGCGCCGCAGGCTGCGGCGCAGCCCGTCGAGGATCTCCGGCTCGTCGTCGACGAGCAGGATCGTGTGGGTCGCGGTGCGATCGCGGGGCGCGGTCACGACTGCCACCTCCGCCACCCGACCGGGGCGACCTCGCGCGCGACGCGGACCAGCGCGGCGATCAGCTCGTCCGCGGTCTGGAACCGCGCGGCCGGGTCGCGCGCGGTCGCGCGGGCGAGCAGCCGCTGGACGCTGGCGGGCAAGGCTGGCGTCGCGGCGTCGCCGCCGGGCGCGTCGGGCGCGCGGCCGGTGAGCATCTCGTGCAGCACGCAGCCGAGGCTGTACAGGTCGGCGCGGGTGTCGGCGAGCTCGCCGCGCGCCTGCTCGGGCGCCATGTAGCCGGTGGTGCCGACGACCGCGCGATCGGTCGAGCTGGTGGCGTCGATGATCCGCGCGACCCCGAAGTCGCCGAGCTTCACCCGGTCGCCCTCGCCGACGAAGATGTTGGCCGGCTTGAGGTCGCGGTGGACGACGCCGTGCTCGGCCGCGGCGCGCAGCGCGTCCGCGACCTGGCGCGCGATCTCGAGCGCGCGCGTCAGCTCCAGCGGGCCGCGCTCCAGCACCTGCGCCAGCGTCGGCGCGTCGACCAGCTCCATCACGAGGAACGCGCGGCCGTCGGGGAACCGGCCGAAGTCGGTGACGTCGACGATCCCGGGGTGGCGGGCGCGGCACGCGGCGCGGGCCTCGAGCACGAACTGCGCGGTGAGCGTCGGGTCCGCGGTGAACCCCGCGTTGAGCACCTTGATCGCGACCGGCTTCTGCAGCACGACGTGCTCGCCGCGGAACACCGTGCCCATCCCGCCGCGGCCGAGCTCCTCGAGGATCTGGTACTTGCCGATCCGCGCGGCGTCGTCGGGCGCGTCGCCGCCGGCGGGCGCGGTCGGGTCGTCGACGGTCGCGATGTCGGCCGCGTCGTCCAGCGTCGCGACCCGGTACAGCTCGGCGGCGAGGCCGCCGGCGGTGGGCCGGACCGAGACCAGCAGGTCGACCGGACGCGTCGGCCGTGACCCCGCCGCCGGGTCGAGCTGGACACGCAGCTTGCCGACCTGCGGGTGCGGCGCGCCGACCTCGAGGTGCGCGAGGATCGCCAGCCGCGCGACGACCGCGTCGCCGAGCGCCGGGGCGAGCCCGGCGATCGCGAACGACGTGCCGGCGTGGTCGACGCGCAGCTCGTGGCGGCCGCTGACCGAGCCGACCGCGATCGCGCTGGCGCGGTGGAGCGCGAGCGCCAGCAGCAACAGGTCCGCGACCTCGACGGCGGAGAGCCGGTCGAGCGCGTCCGAGGTCGTCGTGGTCAGCGGGATCGTCTGCCCCGCGAGCGGCTCCTCCATGTCCCTCGACGAGTAGAGCACCGCCGCCTTGCGGTGTCACCCGGCGGAGGCTGCGGCACCTGCGCGCGCCGGCCGCAGCACGAACGTCGTCGCGTGCTCGGTGCGGATCCCGCCGGTCAGAGGATCCCGCAGCCACGGCATGCACAGCCGCTCGGGCACCGGGATCGTCGACGGGCGGGCGTACGTCCCGAACACCAGGTCCCACAGCGGCGACGTGACACCGTGGTTCTTGCGCGGATCGACGAAGTGGTGGTGGAAGTGGTGGCGTCGGGCCCACCGCCCGTACGCGCCGATCCCGGCGTGGGTGTGCTCGCGGCGGTGCAGCAGCTCGTAGACGACGTAGAACGCGACGAGGCCGGCGGCCCACGCGGCGCCGGTGGCGCCGGCGAGCGCGACGGCGGGGGCGCCGAACACGATCGCGGCGAGGCCGGTGACCATGATCTTCTTCGAGGTCGCCGCGAAGTAGTTGCCCTCGGAGTGGTGGCGGACGTGCTCGACGCCGAACGGGTTGCCGCGGAGCCGGCGATCGTGGCCGAGCCAGCGGTGGATGCAGTACTCGAGCAGGGTCCAGGTGAGGGCGCCGAGGGCGGCGGCCAGGGCGAGCGAGCCGGTCATGACGGAGAGCCTCCAGGTTGCGGGGCGCGGGCCGCGCGCGCGGCCTCGACGAGGGTGGGCGTGGCGCCCCAGCCGACGAGCAGCGCGCACGCGCCGTCGGCGGCGAGGCGCGCGACGTCGAGCGCGGCGGGCGCGACGCGGCCGAGCTTGGTCAGGGGCAACAGGCCCTGGACCAGCGCGAACACGCACACCGCGCGATCGACCGGGGATCCGGCGGTCAGCTCGCCGGCGTCGGCCGCGGCGGCGAGCGCCTCGGCGAGCGGGCGCAGCGCGGCGACCGCCGCGGTGGCGGCGGGCGCGGCGTGCTCGGCGCGGACGAGCAGCACCCGCGGCTCGGCGATCGTCAGCGCGAGCAGGCCCGCGCGGTGCGGCTCGCGCGCGGCGAACGCGCGGTAGGCGTCGACGAGCGCGAGCACGCGCGCGATCACCGGCGCGCCCGGCGGGAGCGCGGCGAGCGCGGCGGCGAGCGCGGCGGCCACGTCCCCGAGCACGCGCTGGACGAGCAGCGACAGCAGCGCGTCCTTGGAGTCGACGTAGCGGTAGAGCGCGCCGGGCGTGTAGTCGACGGCGTCGGCGAGCCGCGCCATCGACAGGCCGTCGAGCCCGTGCGCGGCGACGAGCGCGGTCGCCTGGTCGAGGATCCGGTGCAGCGCCGCGTCGTGGCGCCGGGCGCGCGGCGTGGCCCCGCGCGCGGGGGACGCGGCGGCGTGGTCGCGCCGGGGGCGGGGGTCATCGGAAACCACGTGCGAAAAGTAAACGACGTTTACGAAACGTCAAGATGTTTCGTGTTACCGGGCTGTTGGCGCATGCAAGGGCGCGAGATCGCGGGGCCGGGGCCGGCGAGGGTGCGCGCGGCACCGTGCTACCGTCCGGCCGATGGCGGTGATCGCGCGCTGCAACGGCACGGCGCTCGTCGAGGACGGACCTCGCCTGGGCGTGGTCGAGCAGGGCGGTGGGTGGCTCGGCACCGCGGTGTTCATCGCCGCGCTCGTCGCGCTGCTCGCGCTCGTCAACGCGGCCCTGCTGTTCACGATCGCGCTCGCGGCCGGCGTCGCGGTGCTGGCGGTCGCGCTCGTCGCCGGGTTCGTCGCGCACCGGCTGTGGCGCCGCCGCCGCGCGCTCGCCGCGTCACCCGCGGCCGAGGCGCCGTGGCTGGTGTTCGATCGCGAGGCCGGCGTGCTGCGCGACGGCGACGGCGCGGCGCTGTCGCCGCTGCGCGAGGTCCGGCTGGCGCGCGCGTTCCAGGCCGGCTCGTCGTCGAAGGCGCTGCGCGTGCAGTGGCGCGGCGGCGCGAAGATCATCGCGCGCGGCACGCCGTTCGGCGACAGCGTCGACGCCGTCGAGCACGCGCTGCGGGCGCGGGGGATCGGCGCGTGAGGCGCGCGATCGCGCCGGCGGTGGCGGCGCTCGCGCTCGCGGCGTGCGGCGACAACGTCGCCGCGCCGGCGTGCGAGGGCGACCGGCTGTTCGGCCGGCCGAACGCGCAGACCGGGCTGACCGAGGCGCAGTGCGGGCCGACGTGCGCGTGCGACGGCGAGCCGTTCACCGCGCCGCTGTACGGCGACGCCGAGGCCGACGCGCTGCTGCGCTGGACGCTGGTCGAGCCCTACGCCGAGGTCACGGTCGACCCGTACGGAGGCGAGGCGCCGGCGCCGGCGGCGGCGGGCACGGTGTGCGCGATGCACCCGGTGTCGTCCGGTGACCGGACGTACCGGCTCGCGACCCACGGCTCCGACGACGCGGCGGTCGCGGCCGGCGGGATCGTCACCCACGCCGGCGGCTGCGGCGTGTGCTCGACGCTCGCCGACCTCGCCGTCTACATGCGCTACCCCGACCTGACCGAGCCGGTGCGCGCGTGCGGGCTCGACGCCGGCGATCAGGCGGAGCACGTCGCCTGCCTGCAGGCGCTCGGGTTCACGCTGCCGTGCGCGCAGATCTGGTACTGGAACACGCTGCACACCCGCGACGCGTGCCTGCTGCCGTGCCTGGCGGCGCTCGACGCGCCGTACCACCTGCCCGACGGCACGCTCAACGAGTGCCTGCAGTGCGACGAGGTCGAGAGCGGGGCGGTGTTCAAGGCCGTCGCCGGCCGCACCCGGCGCAACACCGGCGTCGCGTCGGCGATGTGCCGGCCGTGCAGCGAGGTCGTGCCGCTGCGCCACGAGTACGAGTAGCGATGGCGCCCCGCGGCCGGCTCATGCGCAGCCAGCTCGTCGCCCCGGCGCTCGCCGCGGTCGCGGCCGCCGGCGGCGACGTCGCCGCGCTCCGCCGCCGGTTCGCGCTGCCCGCGTCGGCCGCGACCGACGCCGAGGTGACGCTCCCGCTGCCGGCGTTCCGCGCGTTCTTCGACGCCGCGGCCGAGGCGGCGGGCGATCCCGCGCTCGGCGTCCACCTCGCGCAGCGGCTGCCGCGCGGGGTGTGGGGCGTCGTCGAGTACGCGTGCCGCAGCGCCGCGACGATCCGCGACGCGCTGGTCCGCCTCGTCCGCTACTTCGGCCTGCTCAACGAGGTCGTGACGATCAGCTTCGACGAGCGCGGCGGCGAGGGCTTGGTCGAGCAGCGCGTCGCCGGCGAGCCCCTCGCGCTCGGCCGCCACGCGAACGAGCTGTTCGTCGTCGCGTTGCTCGATCGCGCGCGCGAGCTGTCCGGCGCGTCGTGCGCGCCGACGCGCGCGTGGTTCGCGCACCCTGCGCCGCCGGATCCGGCGCCGGTGCTCGCCGCCGTCGGCACGACGCGCGTGCGGTGGCGCGCCGGCGGCAACGGCTTCGCGCTGCCGCGCGCGGCGCTCGACCGGCCGCTGGCCTCGTCCGACCCGCCGCTGGCGGCGCTGCTCGATCGCCAGGCCGAGCAGGCGCTCGCCGGGCGCGCCGCGCCCAGCCGCTGGCTCGGTGACGTCCGCGCGCGCGTCCGCGACGCGCTCGCCGAGGCGCCGCCGTCGCTGGCGCAGCTCGCCGCGGCGCTGCGGATGAGCCCGCGCACGCTGCAGCGCCGGCTCGGCGAGGACGGCGTGACGTTCCAGCAGATCGTCGACGACGTCCGCCGCGAGCTGGCGATCGCGTGGGTGGCGGACCCGCGGCGCCCGCTGGGCGAGATCGCGTTCCTGCTCGGCTACGCCGAGCTGCGCCCGTTCCTGCGCGCGTTCAAGCGGTGGACCGGGCGGACGCCCGCGCAGGCGCGGCTGGCGCGCGACGTCACCTGATCTGGCGCGCGCGGTCACCGGCCGGTCGGGCGGGGCGTGGCACGCTGCCTCCATGCGCCGCGCCGTGTGGATGCCGTTGCCCGATCGCGACTTCGACGTGACCGAGGTCGCCGTGCCGTGGAAGCTGCTCACCGACGCCGGCCACGACGTCGTGTTCGCGACCGAGGACGGCGCGACGCCGGCCGCGGACCCGCGGCTGATCACCGGCGTGATCTTCGGCCAGCTCGGCGCGCGGCCCGACGCGCTCGCGTGCTACCGGGAGCTCGAGCAGGCGGAGGCGTTCGTCCGGCCGCGGCGGTGGCGTGACCTCGACCCGGCCGCGTTCGACGGCCTGGTGCTCGCGGGCGGCCACGCCCCCGGGATGCGCCAGTACCTCGGCAGCGAGCTGGTCCAGCGCCAGGTCGCCGCGTTCTGGCGCACCGGCCGGCCGGTCGCCGCGATCTGCCACGGCGTGCTGGTCGCGGCGCGCGCGATCGACGAGGCCACGGGCCGGTCGGTGCTGCACCCGCACCGCACGACCTGCCTGCCCAAGCGGATGGAGCGCGCGGCGTTCTGGCTGACCGCGTGGCGGCTCGGCCGCTACTACCGGACGTACCCGGCGTACGTCGAGGACGAGGTCCGCGCCGCGCTGGCGTCGCCGGCGCAGCTCGAGCGCGGGCCGCGGACGCTGGTCGCGCGCGGGACGATCGACGACGACCGGCCGGCGTTCGTGGTCGAGGACGGCCGCTACGTGTCCGGCCGGTGGCCGGGCGACGCGTTCCTGCTGGCCAGGCGGCTGATCTCGCGGCTCGAGGCGCCGGGCGCGATGTCGGACGAGGCGTCGGACGCGATGCCGGACGCGGCGCCGGACGCGACGGACGCAACCGGGGCGGGGGCCGGCCGACAGCCGGCCGCATGAGCTATCGCGACGACCGGGACGCCCTGCTGGCCCAGGCGGAGACGCTCCGCCGCTCCATCCACCGCGCCGAGACCCGCGCGGCGCGCTCCGAGGCCGAGCGCGACGCGCTGCGGGCCGAGCTCGACCGGCTCTACGACGAGCTGGCGAAGCTGCGCGCGGCGCGCCCGGCCGACGCGACGCCGCGGCCCGACGGCGCGGACGCGCCGACGCAGCCGGTGCCGCGGCGGCCTCGCGCGCCCGAGGTCGTCGCGCCCCCCCGGCCGCCCCCGGCCCCCCCCCC
>WYBA01000153.1 GCA_011526095.1 Myxococcales bacterium
GACGGGCCCTCGCTGTCGCTCGGGCCGCTCAGGACGAACGGGGCCGGGAGCTCGGCGGTCCCGACGAGGCCTGAGCACCGTCCGTCGACTGGCGGGCTCGCTGCCGCTCGCCCGCCGATCAGAACGAGCGGATCTCGGGCGACTCGACACCCGGACCTGTTCTGGTCGACCCTCTGAGCGAGCGCGGCGGCACGTCCCGCGCGGTCACCGACGACCGCGGCAATCGGCGGCACGCGCCGCGATGGCGCCGCCGGGCGACCGCCGCCCGTGCTCAGCTCGAGCCATGGAGCCAACGAACCGCGAGAAGGCGCGCGCCGAGCTGATCGCGCTCACGCTGCCGCCGGCGATCCTGAAGGTGTTCGACCTCGAGCCGCCCCGCGCGCTCATTCACTATCTCCGCGATCCGCGCGAGATCTTCGATCTGGACGCCCGCGACCTGGCCGCGTACCCGCCAGGTCACCTGACGCCGCTGTTCGCCGACATCACCGGCTACACGCAGTACGCGTTCCGCCACGGCGCGCCCCGCCGCGGCTTCGTGCGGTTCTCGCTCGAGCAGCCGGGCTCGGCGAGCCTCGACGGGGTCGGCTGGGACGCGGTGCTCGTCCCCACGATGGTGACCGTGTTCGAGGATCGCGAGGACCGCGCGCACACCGCCGCGGTCGCCGCGCTGCTCGGGTTCAGCGCCGTCGACGCGCTGATCTCCGGGCTGACCGAGCATGGCGGCCGCGCCCGGCGCTCGTACGAGGCGATGGAGGCGTGGCAGCGCTCGTTCGTGAAGTCGCTCCCCGCCCCGCCGTGACCCGGCGATCGATCGCGTCCTGGGCGGGGCGACCACGAAGCGACGCCGTGCTCCTCGTCGCGTGCACGCCCCCGGCGCGCGATCGCGTTCTCACCGGCACAGGGCGCGGATGTTCGCCTCGAAGTCCGGGAACTCCGCGCGCGCGGCCGCGAGGACCTCGCCGGGCAGGCGCGGCGCGCCCCCGTGCTGCTCGGCGAACGCCGCGAGCTCCGGCTGCGGCGCGCGCGCGCCGTCGGCCCCGTAGCACGTCGCCTCGTACGGACCGACGCCGGCCGCGAGCAGCCACAGGTAGTCGGCGAACCGCGACGCGACCACCGAGAGCTCGCCCTCGGAGCCGAAGAACACGATCGGCTGGTCGAGGAGGTCGGCGCCGGGGCGCACCAGCCACAGCGCGGCGTAGCCGCCGGTGCCGTCCTGTCCGAACACGCGGTACTCGGCCCCGGTCACGCGTTCGTTGCCGGTCCACGCGCGCAGCCACACCGCGTTGTCGTCGGCGGACTGGAACCGGGGGTGCGGCTCGAAGTCGATGCCCTCGCCGTCGGCGTAGTCGAAGGGCAGCGCGTTGAGCGCCGCGAGCCGCGGCGGCAGGGTCTGATCGAAGGCCATGACCGACCGTGACCCGCCGCGGCCGGCCCGGCCGGCCGCACGGCGTGACGCGCCTGGCGCGAGCGTGCCGCGAGGCCGCCGCGGCGCGCTGCGTCAGGCTGATCCTCCACGTCCGGCACGCGACAGCGGCGGTGGTTCCGTGGTTCCTTACGGCGCCGTGGAACCCATCGTCATCTCCGGGACCGGGCTGTACACGCCCCCGCACTCGATCACCAACGACGAGCTGGTCGCGTCGTTCAACGCCTACGTCGACGCGTTCAACGCCGCGCACGCGGCCGAGATCGCCGCGGGCACGCTCGAGGCGCTGCAGGCGTCGTCGTCGGAGTTCATCGTCAAGGCGTCGGGGATCGAGCGCCGCTACGTGGTCGACAAGGAGGGCGTGCTCGACCCGGCGATCATGGCGCCGCGGCTGCGCGAGCGGACCAACGACGAGCCGTCGATCATGTGCGAGATGGCGGTCGCGGCCGCGACCGAGGCGCTGGCGAACGCCGGCGTGACCGGGGCCGAGATCGACTGCGTGCTCGTCGGCTGCTCCAACATGGAGCGCGCCTACCCCGCCCTGGCGATCGAGCTGCAGGCGCTGCTCGGCGCGCGCGGCTACGGCTACGACCTCAACGTCGCGTGCTCGTCGGCGACGTTCGCGATCCAGGCCGCGGTCGGGGCGATCCGCTCGGGCTCGGCGACGCGGGTGCTGGTGGTGAACCCGGAGATCTGCTCGGGCCACCTCAACTTCCGCGACCGCGACAGCCACTTCATCTTCGGCGACGCGTGCACCGCGATCGTGCTCGAGCCGGCGTCGTCGGTGAAGCACGGCCGCGGGTTCGAGATCGTCGGGATCAAGGTCGCGACCCAGTTCTCCAACAACATCCGCAACAACTTCGGCTTCCTCAACCGCGCGCGACCGGCGTCGGTCGACGCGGTCGACAAGCTGTTCGTCCAGGCCGGCCGCAAGGTGTTCAAGGAGGTGTGCCCGATGGTCGCCGACCTGATCTGCGCCCACCTCGACGAGCTGTCGCTGCGCGCGACCGACATCAAGCGGATGTTCCTGCACCAGGCCAACCTCGCGATGAACCGGCTGATCGCCAGGCGCGTGCTCGGGCGCGACCCGACCGACGCCGAGGCGCCCACGATCCTCGACGAGTACGCCAACACCAGCTCGGCCGGCTCGATCATCGCGTTCCACAAGCACCAGGCCGGCCTGGCCCCGGGAGACCTCGCGCTGATCTGCTCGTTCGGCGCCGGCTACTCGGTCGGCGACGTCGTCGTCCGCGCGCGGTAGCGCGCCTGGCCCCGGCCGTCGGCGTTCACTCCGGGGACAGCGGGGTCGCGATCGCGCCGCCGTCCCCGACCACCGCGGTGGTGAGCGCGGCGATCCACGCGGCGAGGTCCGCCGCCGCCGGGTCCGGCGCCAGCGGGGCGTCCCAGACGCGGAGCGCGCCGTCGGCGCCGCCGCTGGCGAGCTGCGCGCCCGACGCCGCGAGCGCCAGCCGCATGACGGCGCCGGTGTGCCCGACGAGCGCGCGCACCGGCTCACCGGCCCACGTCCACACGCGGACCGCGCCGTCCTCGCCTGCCGACACGACGGCGCTGCCGTCGGCGGTGATCGCCACGCTGTTGATCTGGATCCCCGGGCCGTGGCCCGGGATGCGCCGTCCGGCGCCGGCGCGCAGGTCCCACAGGCCGAGGGTCCCGTCCCAGCTCGCGGTCACGGCGCGCGCGCCATCCGCGGACACCGCGACGTCGCCGCAGAAGTCGTCGTGCGTGCCGAGCACGCGCGACGCGTCGGCGGCGACGTCCCACAGCCGGACGACGCCGTCCTGGCCGACGCTGATCACGTGCGCGTCGCCGGGGACGGGCACGGCGCGCATCACCGGGCCGCGGTGGCGGCCGAGCTCGCGCGACGTCCCGGCGGCGACGTCCCACCAGCGGACCGCGCCGTCGACGCCGCCCGAGGCGAGGTGCGCGCCGTCGGCCGCGAACGCGACGTGCATGACGGCGCCGTGGTGGCCGACGAGCGCGCGCGGCGTGCCACCGGCGGTGGGCCACAGCAGGATGCGACCGTCCGCGCCGGCGGTCGCGGCGGTGGCGCCGCCGCCGTCGAGCGCGAGCCACGCCGCGCCGCCGTCGTGCGTGCCGAGCGTCCGCGCGGCCTCGGCGCCCGCGTCGTGGGCCGCCACGATCCCCTCGTGATCGACGAACGCGAGCGTGCGGCCATCGTCGGCGAGCGCGAGCCCACCGATCTCGCTGTCGGAGACGCCGCTCCGGCGCTCGCCCGTGCGCGCGTCCCACCACGCGACCGTGCCGTCGCGCGCGCCCGAGGCGAACACCGGCGCGTCGCGCGCGACCGCGATCCGGCGCAGCTCGCCCGCGTGCACGACCGCGCGCGCCCCGGGCGTCGAGATCGCCGGCCAGATCCGGACGAGGCCGTCGTCCCCGGCGGTGGCCAGCGTGATCCCGTCGGGCGCGACCGCCGCGGCGGACACCGGGCCGCGGTGGCCGCGCAGCTCGCGGACGTCGCCGTCGGCGAGCCGGAGCAGCCGCGCGGCGCCGTCCTTGCTCGCGGCGACGAGCACGTCACCCGCGGGCGAGAACCGCAGGGCGTAGACCCACGCGCCGGTGGCGGGGAACGCGCGCGCGCGCCCGGTCGCGACGTCCCAGACCGACACCTGGCCGCGGTGATCGACCGCCGCGAGCGCGCGCCCGTCGGGCGAGAACTGCGGCTCGAGCAGGGTCTCGCCGCTGGGATCGAGCGCGCGCGGCTCGCCGCCGGCGATCGGCCACAGCCGGACGACGCCGTCGTTGCCGGCCGTCGCGAGGGCGGTGCCGTCGGGTGAGAACGCCAGCTCGAGCACCACGTCCGGGTGCGGCAGCTCGCGCGCGGGCGCGTCGCCGTCGAGCGCCACGAGCCGCACGACGCGGTCCGCGCCCGCGGTGGCGACCCGCGCGCCGTCGGGCGACGCCGCGACCGCCAGCACGCCGCCGGGGTGGCCGGGGAGCGCGCGCGCGACGCCCGCGCGGGTGGTCGCGAGCGCGAGCCCGTCGTCCCCGCCGGTGACGACCGTGCCGTCGCGCGCCACCGCGAGGTACACGCCGAGCGGCGCGTGGCGGTGCAGCTCGCGGGAGGTCCCCGTCGCGAGCTCCCACCGGCGGACGACGCCGTCATCGCCGACGGTGACCAGCGACGCGCCGTCGGCGTCGACCGCCAGCTCGCGCACCGCGCCGGGGTGTGTCAGGCGGCGCTCGAGCGCCGGCTGCGGCGCGAGCCGCCACACGATGACCGCGCCGTCGTGGCTCGCCGACGCGAGCCGGGCGCCGTCGGGGGTGTACGCGACGCGGCGGACGCCGCGGGTGTGCCCGCGCAGCACGTGGCGCGCGACGCCGCGGGCGGACGCGGCGGTCGCGACGAGGCGCGCGTCGAGGTCGTACCCCGAGACGGCGTCGCCGAGATCGCGCAGCCACGCGATCGCCGCGGTGGGGTCGGCGCCGAGCGCCGCCTGGGCCTGCAGCAGGCGGAGTCGCTCGCCGCGGCGCGTGGCGACGTCACGCTGGCGCGTCGCGCGATCACGCTCGTCGAGGACGCGCCACACGCTGACGGTGGCCGTCGCCGCGAGCGCGGCGAGCAGCACGGCCGCGACCGCGACGGCGGCGCGGTTGCGGCGGACCCACCGACCGAGCAGCGCGACGCGCGAGTAGCGATACGCCTCGACGAGCTGGCCGGTCAGGAACCGGCGCAGGTCGTCGGCCAGCACGCCCGCGTCGGGATAGCGATCCGCCGGCGCGCGCGCCATCGCGCGCTCGGTGATCGACACCAGCTCGCGCGGCGCGAGCGGGACGCACTCGGCCAGCGGCAGCGGCGGGCCGGCGAGGACGCTCGCGAGCACCGCCTGCGCGGTCGAGGCGCGGTGCGGCGCGACGCCCGCGAGCAGGTGGTAGAGCATCGCGCCGAGCGCGTAGACGTCGGCGCGGGCGTCGACCGCGGCGCCGGACGCCTGCTCCGGGGACATGTACGACGGCGTCCCCATCACGGCGCCAGCGACGGTGAGCCCGTCGGCGTCCGACGCCGGCGCCGACGCCGGCTCCGCGGGCGCGTCGTCGCTCGCGCGGAGCTGCTTGGCGAGGCCCCAGTCGATCACCAGCGTCTCGCCGAACTCGCCGACGAGCACGTTCGACGGCTTGAGGTCGCGGTGGATCACGCCCTCGCTGTGCGCGTACGCCAGCGCCTCGGCCACGGCGAGCACGCGCGGCAGCAGCGCCAGCCGGTCGCGCAGCGTCGCGGCCTCGCGGATCTGGTCGGCGAGCGTGCGCCCGCCGACGAGCTTCATCGCGTAGAACGGCTCGCCGGCGCGCTCGCCGGCGTCGTAGACCGGGACGATCCCGGGGTGCTGGAGCCGCGCGGTGAGGGTCGCCTCGCGCGCGAACCGCGCCGCGGCGCCGCGGCTGGCGCCGAGCAGCTCCTTGATCGCCACGGTGCGCCCGAGCTTGCGGTCGTGCGCGCGCAGCACGCGCCCGATGCCGCCGCGCGCGACCTCGGCGTCGATGACGTAGCGGTCGCCGGCGAGCGCGGCGTCCGGGGCGAGCGGCGCGGCGCCGGTGCGCGGCGCGACCGTCTCCGCGGCCGAGCTCGCGGTCGGCGGCGCGTCGTCGTCGGGCGGGGGGCGGGACACGAGTTCCCCGCATCCTACGTGAGGCGCGTTACGCCGGTGACGTCCAGATGGCAATAGACGGCAATGCTGCCCACCATCCACGACGGCCGTGTTACGCCACCGTCCATGAAGAAGACCAGCAAGCTGGTGCTCCGTCGCGAGCGCGTCCGCGCGCTCCAGGTGAAGGCCCTCGAGGGGGTCGCGGGCGGCACGATCTTCTGCGGCAGCGCCGTCTGTCCGACCAACCTCGGGTGCGGGGGCACGCTCAACGGCTGCCTGCCGGGGAGAGTCAGCAGGATGGTCATCACCTGCGACTCCCCCCTCGGCGGCTGCTGAGCGGCGCCCGGCGCCCGACGGCGTTCAGCGGCGCCGCTTCAGATCGAAGCGGTCCAGCTCCATCACCTTGGCCCACGCCTCGACGAACTCGCGGACGAACAGGCTCGCGCGATGCGATACGTGATCTGGGGCGCGCGGGGCTCGGGCTCCGGCATCGTCGAGGCGGCGTGCGCCGAGCTGGGCGTGGACCACGAGGCGCGCGATCTCGACGCGCGCAACGACGAGCACCGCGGCGCGGCGTACGGCGCGATCAACCCGCACCGCAAGGTGCCGACGCTCGAGGTCGGCGACGAGATCATCACCGAGTCGGTCGCGATCCTGCTGACCCTCGACGAGCGCCACCCCGAGCGGCGCCTGTTCCCGCCGCCCGGCTCGCCGGCGCGCGCGCAGGCGCTGCGCTGGATGCTCTACCTCGCCACCGAGATCTACCCGCTGGTCGAGTGGGACGACTAGCCCGAGCGGTTCACGTCGACGCCCGAGGCGGCGACAGCGCTGCGCGAGCGCGCGCGCGCCGTCACGCGCGAGCGGTGGCGGACGCTCGAGGCGCAGATCGCCGGGCCGTACCTGCTCGCCTCCGGCTTCTGCGGCACGGACCTCTACATCACGAAGCTGGCGGTGTGGCAGGACGAGGCGTTCCGCCGGGCCGAGCTGCCGCGGGTCCACGCGCTCACCGAGGCGGTCCGCGCGCGCCCGGCGCTCGCGGCGGTGTGGGCGCGCCACATCCGCTGAGCGCGCCGGTATGCTCGCCGCGTGCCCCTCCCGCGCAACGCCGAGACGGCCCGCTTCGTCGATCACCACGGCTGCCGCCTCGGCTTCTCGATCGCGGGGGCGGGCGCGCCGGTGCTGTTCATCCAGGGCACCGCGATCCACGGCGATGGCTGGCGACCGCAGCTCGAGGATCTCGCCGTCGATCACCGCTGCCTGTGGTTCGACAACCGCGGCATGGGCGTGAGCCAGCCGCGCGGCGACGCCGCGATCGACGTCGCGCAGCTCGCCGACGACGCGCGGGCCGTCCTCGACGCCGCGGGCTGGGACAGCGCACACGTCGTCGGGCACTCGCTCGGCGGCGTGATCGCCCAGGAGCTGGCGCTGACCGCTCGCCACCGGGTGCGGAGCCTGGCGCTGCTGTGCACCGCGGCGCGCGGCCCGGCGCTGGTGGCGATGGATCGGGCGATGATCTGGCGCGGGCTGCGGATGTCGGTGGGCACGCGGCGCGCCCGCCGCCGCGCGTTCCTCGAGATCATCCTGGCGCCCGATCACCTCGCCCGGATCGACCGCGACGCCCTCGCGATCGAGCTCGAGCCGATCTTCGGCCACGACCTCGCCGTGCGCCCGCCGGTGACGATGAAGCAGGTCGGCGCGATGCGGCGGTGGGACGCCACCGCCCGGCTCGGCGAGCTGGCGGGCGTGCCGACGCTGGTCGTCGGCGCGCGCCACGATCTGATCGCCCGCCCGCCGCTGGTGCGTGCGCTCGCCGACGGCATCCCGGGCGCGCGCCGGGTCGAGATCGACGACGCCGCGCACGGCGTGACCGTGACGCACGCGGCCACGGTCAACGCGCTGCTGCGCGCACACCTCGCGGCCGCCGGCGGCGCCGAGGCGTCCTGACCCGATGTCCGGCGGACGAGCGTTGCGTCTGGCAACGCCCGGGGCCGCCGGGCGTGTGAAACCGCGGCGATGGCGCGTTCAGCGTCCTGGAATGGTCGTTGCTGTAGGCATCGTGCGATGTCCCGCGCTGTTCCGCTCCTCGCCGTCGTGATCCTGGGAGCTGGAGGCGGGTGCGGCGGTGGGCGCGATCGCTACGACTACGCCGCGAGCGAGGGCGCGACGCGCTACGCCGAGCTTTGCGCGGTGTGTCACGGCGAGGAGGGCCAGGGCGGGCTCGGGCCGGTGCTGGTCGACTCGCCGCGGACGCTCGAGCACCTGCGCGACACGATCGAGACGCGCATGCCGCCCAATGACCCGTCGCGGTGCACCGGCGCGTGCGCGGACGAGCTGGCGCGGTTCATCCGCGACGGGCTGCGCAGCGACGCGCTGGCGTGCGACGGGGTCGAGCCGTCGCCGCGCCAGCTTCGCCTGCTGACGCGCCGCGAGTACCGCGCGACGGTGCACGATCTGTTCGGCGACGACGCCCCGGCGCTGGCGTGCGCGCGCGCGACGGACTGCGCCTACCGCGACGGCTGCGTCGCCGGAGCGTGCGAGCCGAGCGCGTGCAACGCCCACACGTTCGTGTTCGATCCACAGGGCCGGGCGCTGTCGACCGTCCACGTCGCCGGGACGTTCAACGGCTGGGCCGGGACGATCGCGGCGGGCGGCCTGGCGCTCACCCGCGACGCCGACGGGCTGTTCGTCGGCACGTTCACGCTCCCCGAGGGCTCGAGCGCGTACAAGCTGGTGCTCGACGAGGGCGAGTGGGTGACCGACCCGCGCGGCACCGCGACCCAGCCCGACGGGTTCGGCGGGCAGAACAGCGTGCTCGCGCTGTCGTGCGGCGACGACGGCGGCGACGATCCCACGGTCGGGTTCCCGGCCGAGACCCGCCCGGCGGGCTTCCTGTTCGACGATCACGCCGGCGCCGGCGTCGTCACCTCGGTCCACCTCGACGCCTACCTCGCGGCGGCCGAGGCGCTCGCCGATCGACTCGCGGCGGCCGCGGCGACGCGGTGGCCGTGCGACTGGGCCGGCGACCGCGGCGGCTGCGCCGACGCGCTGCTCGACGCCACCGCGCGCGGCGTGCTGCGCCGCCGCCCGACCGCCGACGAGCGCGCGCGCTACCGCGCGCTGATCGTCGACGCGGCGAGCGCGACCGAGGGCGTCGCGACCGCGCTCCACGCGATGCTGGTGTCGCCGGCGTTCCTCTACCGCGCCGAGCTGGGCGAGCCGCACGGCGACGGCTACCGGCTCACCGGCGACGAGGTCGCCGCCGCGCTGTCGTACGGGCTGTGGGGCACGACGCCCGACGCGGCGCTGTGGGCCGCGGCCGACGCCGGCGAGCTGACCACGCCCGACGGCATCGAGCGCCACGTGCGCCGGATGCTCGACGACCCGCGGGCCCGCGACCTCGTCGGCCGGTTCGCGCTGCAGTGGGTCAGCGGCGAGGCGATCGAGACCGTGGACAAGCAGCCCGATCGGTTCGCCGGGTTCGACGCGCGGGTGCGCGCGGCGCTCGCCGCCGAGACGCGCAACTTCGCCGCCCACGTCGTGTTCGACGGCGGCGGCACGCTGCGCGAGCTGTTGACCGCGGACTACACCGTCGTCGACGAGGTCGCCGCCGCGCACTACGGCATCGCCGGCGTCACCGGCGGGCCGCGCCCGGTGCCGTACGGCGACGGCCGCCGCGCCGGCGTGCTCGGGCACGCGACGATGCTCGCGACCCAGGCGCACTCCGATCAGACCTCGCCGATCCGCCGCGGGCTGTTCGTCCGCCGCAACCTGCTGTGCCACGACCTGCCGCCACCGCCGCCGACCGCGGGCGGCGTGCCCGACGTCGATCCCGACGCGACGACCCGCGAGCGGTTCGCCCAGCACACCGCCGATCCGGTGTGCGCCGGCTGTCACACGTACATCGACGGCCTCGGCTTCGGGTTCGAGCACTTCGATCCCGTCGGGCGGTGGCGCGACGACGAGGACGGCCGGCCGATCGACGCCACCGGCGAGGTCCGCGGCCTCGAGGGCCTCGGCACCGGGGCGGGCGCGACGCCGTACGCGACCGTGCCCGAGCTGGCGGCGATGCTCGCGGACAGCGACGCGGCGGCGGCGTGCTTCGTCCGCCAGTCGTTCCGGTTCACCCGCGGCTACGTCGAGACGCTGGCCGAGCGGTGCGCGAGGCGGTCGCTGACGGAGCGGTTCCGCGCCAGCGGCGGCGACATCCGCGAGCTGCTGGTCGACCTGTTCGTGTCCCCCGACTTCCTGGAGCGCCGATGATCACCCGCCCGTCTCGACGCGACCTGTTGCGGCTGGGCGCCGCCGGCGCCCTCGCCCTGCCCTGGCTGCTCCGCCGCGATCGCCGCGCGCGCGCCGACGCGCTCACCGGCGGCGCCCGCCGGCTGATCGTCTTCTACTTCCCCGACGGCGTCGTCGGCGCGAGCCAGAACGGCGAGCCGAGCGAGTGGCACCCGACGGGTGGCGAGACCGGCTTCACGCTGCCGTGGATGCTCGAGCCGCTGGCGCCCTTCCGCGACCAGTGCGTGTTCTTCCGCGGGCTGTCGATGGGCTCGACCGACGCCGGCAGCCACCCGGGCGGCGCCAAGAAGCTGCTGACCGCGACCGACGGCGGCTACGGCCGGTCGATCGACCAGCACCTCGCCGCCACGGTCGGCGCCGACCGGCCGTTCCGCCACCTCTACCTCGGCGCGATGGCGAACCACAACGGCGCCTCCGGCGACAAGCACATCTCCTACGTCGGCCCGGGCCAGACCGTGCCGCCCGAGGACGATCCGCGCGCCGCGTTCCAGCGACTGTTCGGCGCCGGCACGCCACCGCCGCCGGGCCCGGGCCCGGGAACAGACGGCGACGACCCGCGGGTCGCGCGACGCCGGTCGGTGCTCGACACCTCGCGCCAGGAGCTGCTGGCGCTGCGCGGCCGGCTCGACACGCGCGACCAGCAGCGGCTCGACCTCCACGCCGAGGCGATCCGCGAGCTCGAGGCGCGCCTCGGCGGCGGTGGTGGCGGCGGCGGCGCGAGCTGCGGCGAGCCGTACCTCGACACGACCGGCATCGACGGCTCGACGCTCTACGACCCCGGCCACTTCCCCGACGTGCTGCGGGCGCAGATCGACCTCGCGGTGCAGGCGACCGCGTGCGAGCTGACCCGCGTCGCGGTGATCCAGGCGTCGAGCCACACCAGCGAGCTGATCATGAGCCGGTTCGCGGACACGCCGATGTACGACCCGGGCTTCGACATGCGCAGCCACCAGGCCTCGCACTACGGCCCGGCGCACGACGAGGCGCGCCGCGAGTTCCTCGCCTACAGGCTGCAGCGCCGGTGGTGGGTCGAGCAGTTCGCCTACCTGCTCGACCAGCTCCGCCAGTGGCCCGAGGGCGACGGCACGATGCTCGACCACTCGCTGGTGCTCTTGTGCACCGAGGTGTGCGACGGCAACACCCACCTGCACGACGACATGCCGCTGGTGCTCGCGGGCGGCGGCGGCGGCGCGATCCGCCCCGGCCGGCTGCTGTCGTTCTCGTACCGGCGCCACGCCGACCTGCTGCTGGCGATCGCCCACGCGATGGGCGATCCGCTGGGCAGCTTCGGCGACGCCAGCGGCGGACCGCTGCCCGGGCTGCTCGCCTGACCGCGGCGCCGCCGCGGCCGCACGTCGCGCTCCACAACCGCGCGCCGCGCTGCGACAATCACCGCGCGTGATCGAGCTCCCCCTGGACCTGAGCCGCCGGTTCGAGATCCGGCGTCGCCTGGGCGACGGCGCCGCGGGCGTGGTCTACGAGGCGTTCGACCGCGAGCTGCAGCAGCGCGTCGCGCTCAAGACGCTGCGCCACGCCGACGGGGTCATGGTCGCGCGGTTCAAGCGCGAGTTCCGCGCGCTGCACGACCTCGTGCACCCCAACATCGTCGCGCTCGGCGAGTTCTTCGAGGGCGAGGCCGAGCCGTTCTTCACGATGGAGCTGGTCGAGGGCGTGAGCTTCCTCGACCACGTCCGCGGCCGCGGCCGGCAGGACGTCGCCGCCGACGATGACGAGGGCCGGCCGGCGCCAGGCCCGCACACCTGCGACGAGGCGCGCCTGCGCGCGGCGCTGGCGCAGCTCGCCGCCGGCGTCGCGGCGCTGCACGACGCCGGCATGGTGCACCGCGACATCAAGCCGTCGAACGTCCTCGTCACCGACGACGGCCGCGTCGTGCTGCTCGACTTCGGGCTCGTCGCCGAGGCCGCCGGCGACGCGCGCGCCATTGGCGGCATGGTCGTCGGGACCGCGGCGTACATGGCGCCGGAGCAGGCGCTCGCCGGACAGATCAGCCCCGCCGCCGACTGGTACGCCGTCGGCGTCGTGCTGTTCGAGGCGCTCACCGGGCAGCTCCCCCACGACGGCCGGACCGGCTACGAGCTGCTGATCAACAAGCAGGAGCGCGCCGCCCCGCCGCCGCGCCAGCTCGTGCCCACCGTGCCCGCCGACCTCGACGCGCTGTGCGCGGCGCTGCTGCAGGCGCGCGCGGCCGACCGGCCGGACGGCGCCGACATCCTGCGGCGGCTCGGCGCAGCGCCGCCACGCCGCGACACGGCCGACGTCGCGCCGACCGGCGCGCCGGCGGCGTTCGTCGGGCGCGCGGCCGAGCTCGCCCGGCTCCAGGCCGCGTACGACGACAGCCGCGATCGGCCGCTGATCTGCCTGGTCGAGGGCATCTCGGGCGTCGGCAAGAGCCAGCTCGTCGAGCACTTCCTCGCGCAGCTGTCGCGGCGCGAGCCCGCCGCGGTCGTGCTCGCCGGCCGCTGCTACGAGCGCGAGGTCGTGCCGTTCAAGGCGCTCGACGGCGTCGCCGAGGCGCTCGCGCGGTGGCTCGAGCGCCTGCCCCCGGCGCAGGTGGCCGCGCTGCTGCCGGCGCGGCCCGCGCTGCTGGCGCGGCTGTTCCCGGTGCTCAAGCGGGTCGAGGCGATCGCCGCCGCCGAGCTGGTGGCTGACGTCCCGGACCCGCACGACCAGCGCCTGCGGATGTTCGGCGCCCTCCGCGAGCTGTTCCTGGCGGTGGCGCGACGCGGCCGGCTGGTCTGGTTCATCGACGACCTGCAGTGGATGGACGCCGACAGCCTGGTGCTGCTGCAGGACCTGCTGACCCACGTCGACACCCTGCCCGTGCTGGTGATCGCGACCGCGCGGCCGGTCGACGACGCGCGGCGCAAGGTGCTGCTCGCGAGGGTCACCGAGCTGGCGCCGACGGTGCGGCTGCCGCTCGACGAGCTGACGGCCGCCGAGGCGCGCGAGCTCGCCGGGCGGCTGCTGCCGGATCACGACCCGGCGGCGCTCGACGCGCTGGCCGCGGACGCCGGCGGGCTACCGCTGTTCCTCCAGGAGCTGGCGCGGCGCGCGACCCGCTCGCCGGGGGCGGCCGCGGGCGGCGCGACGCTCGACCAGATGCTGGCGGACCGGATCGCGCAGCTCCCGGCGCAGGCTCGCACGCTGCTGGAGGTCGTGTCGGTGTTCGGCGGTCCGCTGCCGCAGGACGTCGCGGCGCTCGCCGCCGAGCTGTCGGTGGGCGACGAGCACCACGCCGCGACCCTGCTGCGCGCCGCGCACCTCGTCCGCACCGAGGGCGTCCGGCGCACCGACCGGATCGTGCCGTACCACGATCGCGTGCGCGAGCACGTGTGCGCGCGCCTCGACGACGCCCGCCAGGCGCGGCTGCACGAGCGTCTCGCGATCGCGCTCGAGCAGACCGGCGCGGCCGAGCAAGACCCGCGCGCGCTGGTGCGCCACGCCCGCGCGGCGGGGCGGCGCGCGCTCGCCGCCAGCGCCGCGCGCTCGGCCGCGCGCCACGCGGTCGCGGCGCTGGCGTTCGACCAGGCCGCGCAGTTCCTCGCCGAGGCGCTCGAGCTCGACACCTACGACGAGGTCACGCTGCGCGAGCTGCGGATCGACCTGGCCACGACGTTGATGTACGCCGGGCGCGGCCCGGAGGCGGCGGAGACGTTCATGGCGGCCGCGGACGCCGCGGATCCCGCCGTCCGGCTCGACTGCCAGCGCCAGGCGGCCGAGCAGTGGATCATCACGGGACACCTCGACCAGGGGATGGCGGCGCTGCGGTCCTCGCTCGCCGACATCGGCGAGCCGCTCGCGGCGACGCCGCGCCGCGCGCTCGCCCGGGTGCTGTGGAACCGCGCGCGCGCGCGGCTGCGCGGCACCCGCCACGTCCTTCGCCACGACAGCCAGGTGCCGGTCGAGACGCTCCGCCGGCTCGACGTCCTCAAGGCGGTCGCGCACGGGCTGGCGATGGTCGACAACATCCGCGGCGCCGACTTCAACGGGCGGTTCCTGCTGCTCGCGCTCCAGACCGGCGAGCCGCGCCGCCTGGTCGCGGCGATGGCGACCGAGGTCGTGTTCCTGGCGAGCCAGGCCGGCGCGGCGGGGCGCCGCGCCCGGCGGCTGTACGCGGAGCTGACGGAGGTGGCGGCGCACTGCCCGGACCGGGACTTCGCCCGGGTCTGGCTGCTGCTCGCCGACGGCGCGGCCAGCTTCTTCGAGGGCCGGTTCGCGCCGGCGCTGGCGTCGCTCGGCCAGACCGAGGAGATCTTCGCCACCGGGCCGCGCGGGCTCACCTACGAGCGCAACAACACCCGCGTGTTCCGGATCCACGCGCTGCGCGTCACCGGCGCGCTGCGGACGCGCGACGCGCTGATCACCGAGCTGGTCCGCACCGGCCGCCAGCGCGGCGATCGCTACCTCGAGACGACGCTGCGGCTGCTGCAGGGCGACGCGGTGCTGGCGCGCGACGACGTCGCCGAGGCGCGGAGCTGCGTCGAGCACGTCACGTGGTCGCCCGCCGCCTCGGGGTTCCACCTCCAGCACTGGTACGAGCTACGCGCGCGCGCCGACCTCGCGCTCTACGAGGGCACGGCCGCGGCGAGCGCCGCCGCGCTCGCGCCGGTGTTCGAGGACCTCGACCGCTCGATGCTCCTGCGCGTCAAGATCGTCCGCGCCGACGCGGTCGCGCTGCGCGCCCGGCTGCTCGTCGCCGCCGCCGCCGAGGGGCGCGCGCCCGACGGGCTCGGCCCGGCGGTGCGCCGCGCCGTGCGCCAGCTCGAGCGCGAGCAGGCCGGGTACGCCACGATCTACGCGCTGCTGCTGCGCGCCGCGCTGGCGTCGCTCGACGGCGACGCCGAGGAGGAGCTCCGGTGCCTGCGCCAGGCGATCGATCACGCCGCGCCCGCCGACATGGCGCTGCACCTCGCGGCGGCGCGCCACCGGCTCGGCGCGCTGCTCGGCGGCGACGAGGGCGCCGCGCTGCGCGCCGCCGCCGCCGCGTACGCCGCGCGCGAGGGCGTCGTCCGGCCCGAGCGGATGTACCAGCTCGTGCTGCCGGCGCGCGCCGACAACGGCCGCACGTAGCGCGACGCCGCTACGCGCCCGCGGGCGGGCTGACGACGCTGGCGCGGAACCGGCGCTTCTTGATCGTGGCGTGCGCCAGGCCGGCGAGCGCGCGCGGCGCGACGGCGGTGGCGAGCGCGACGTAGGTGACGCGGTCGGTGAGCTTGATCGGGCCGATGTCGGCCGCGGCGATACCGACGCCGGTGGTCAGCGCGCCGACGATGTCGCCGGGGCGGAGGCGGTCGCGGCGCCCGCCCTCGATCGCGATCGTGACGACGTCCGGCGCCGGCGGCGGCTGCGCGGGCGCCGGGATCCGGGCGACGTCGACGACCTCCGCCTGGCGGTCGAGCGCGTCGACGAGGCGGCGGTCGCCGCGGCTGACCAGGCTGAGGGCGAGCCCGGTCTTGCCGGCCCGACCGGTGCGGCCGATGCGGTGGACGTAGACCGAGGGGTCGCGCGGCAGCTCGAAGTTCACCACCGCCACGAGGTCGGCGATGTCGAGCCCGCGCGCGGCGACGTCGGTGGCGACCAGCACGCGCAGGCTGCCGTTGCCGAACAGCAGCAGCACGGTGTCGCGGTCGGGCTGCTCGCGCCCGCCGTGCAGCGCGGCGGCGGCGTGGCCGGCGCGGCGCAGCGCCTCGGCGACCTCGTCGCAGCGCTCGCGCAGGTTGCAGAACACCACCGCGGACGCCGGGCGGTGATGGCCGAGCACGCGGATCAGCGCGTCGATCCGGTCGGCGCCGCCGAGCTCGTAGAGGACCTCGGTGATCGCGGCGGCGACGCCCTCCACCGGGACCTCGACCGCGACCGCGTCGCGCTGCAGCTCGGCGGCGAGCGCGCGCACGTCGTCGTCGAACGTCGCCGAGAACAGCAGGGTCTGGCGGTCCGCCGGGACGGCGCGCGCGATCGCGGCGACCTGGTCGACGAACCCGAGCTCGAGCATGCGGTCGGCCTCGTCGAGGACGAGCGTCCGCACCTCGGACAGGTCGAGCCGGCCGCGCGCGAGGTGATCCTCGACCCGGCCGGGCGTGCCGACGACGACGTCGGCGCCGTGGTCGAGCACGCCGCGGTCGCGCGAGATCGACGTGCCGCCGACCAGGGTCACGATCTTGGTGTTGGGCAGCGGCCGCGCCAGCCGGCGCAGCTCGTCGGCGACCTGGGCGGCGAGCTCGCGGGTCGGGCACAGCACGAGCGCGCCCGGGCGCACCCGGTTCGGCGTGATCCGGGCCAGCAGCGCCAGCCCGAACGCGGCCGTCTTGCCGGTGCCGGTGCCGGCGTGGCCGAGCACGTCGCGCCCGGCCAGCATCGCCGGCAGGGCGCGCGCCTGGATCGGCGTCATCGCGCGGAAGCCGAGCTGCGCGAGGTTGTCGAGCCAGCGCGGCGGCAGCGCGAGCGACGCGAAGTCGTCGCTCACTTGGCGACGGGCTTCGGCGGTGACCAGGGCTGGCCCATGTAGACGTCGCCCTTGCCGAGCTCCTCGACGAACTGGGCCAGCCGCTGCTGGCGCAGCTCCGGCGCCTTGGCGCCGTCGAGCCAGGTCAGGTAGTCGTTGCGCTGGTACTCGGGGCGCGCGCGGAACGCCGCCTCGAGCTTGTGCTTGGTCAGGGCGGCGCTGACGAAGCCCGGGATCGGCTTCTTGCCGCGGCTGCCGCGGGCGAACGGGGTGTCCATCGCCCCGTCCTACCACACTGCGCGGACCGCGCGCCCACTACGCCACGACGACGCGCGTCCGCTGGGCCGCGGCGCCGATCGTGGCGACCGCGCCGGCGTCGAACGCGAGCGCGTCGGCCTCGACGCCGTCGGAGAAGATCACCCCGCCCGACGGCATCTGCGACTCCACCGTCAGCGCCTCGCCCGGGCCGACCACGCCCGCGACCAGCCCGACCTGCGAGTGCCGGCTCGCGAACGGCTCGCGGACGACGTAGACGAGGCGCGGGTCCTCCCAGCCGAGCGCCGGCGGCGTGCCGGCGCTGCCGCCGGTGAACGCGGCGATCCCCGCCGCCATGTGGAACACCGATGACAGCCACCCGGTCGAGCCGGCGCCGGTCGACACCAGCACGCCGCTCGACGACTGCACCTCGCGCCGGCCGCCGACGGCCAGCGTGTAGCGCGCCGAGACGTGCGAGCGCGCGCCGATGAACAGGTCGTTGAACCCGAGCAGCCGCTGGCCGTCGGCGAGCCGCGCCTCGGCCAGCGTGATCTCGCGGTAGCGCGCGGTGCCGGCGAGCACGCGCCCGACCGCGGCGCGGGCCTGCGGCGCCTGGAACGGCAGCAGCACGCCGTCGAACCGCGCCGGGTCGGGGTTGATCGGGACCAGCGGCTGGGCGCCGACGTACTTGGCGACGTTGGCGACCAGCCCGTCCTGCCCCACCGCGACGACGAGGTCGGTCGGGGCGAACAGGAACGTCGGCACGAGCCGGCGCTCGATCGCGTGGACCTTGACGCCGAGGTCGAGCCCGCGGTGCAGCAGCTCGAGCGCGCGGGCGTACGCGTCGTCCTCGCGCTGGTAGTCGCCGAAGTCGCCGCCGGCGTGCTCGATGTAGAACTTCGCCTGGCCGCGGCTGTTGAACCGCTCGACCAGCTGCTGCAGCCGCGTCTTGCGGGTGACCAGGACGATCTTCTCGTACGCGGTGGCCATCGCACACCTCCGTCGCTACTTGGTCATGAGCGAGCGCAGCAGATCGGGGCTCATGTTCAGCTCGCCGATCTTCGACGCGTTCTCGGCCAGCTCGCGGAACGCCAGCGCGATCATCACCCGCGGGTCGGCGCCGCCGGCGGACACCGCCATCAGCGTCTTCCAGTCGGCCCCGCGCAGCGGCGCGAGCGTCGCCTCGAGCGCGTAGGCGCGGCTGTCGGCGTCCTGCTTGTCGTTCTCGACCTTGCGCGCGACGAGCGTCGCGCGCTGCTCCTCGACCGCGATGTCGGCGGCCATCTTGCGCTCGCGGATCTCGCGCTGCTTGGCCTCGACCGCCAGCTCGGTCTCGAGCTCGCTCTCCTTGATGATGCGCTCCTGCGCGACCGCGGCGTTGCGGCGGGCGTAGATCGACTCGTCGGCCTCGCGCTGCAGCCGCTCGCGCGCCTCGGCCTCGAGCGCGCGCGCCATCTCCGGCGTCGGGCGGATCGAGACGATCGTGAGGCCGAGCGGCTCGAGCCCGAGCATCGTCGTCACCGCCTCGCTGCCGCGCAGCCCGGCGAGGACCTCGTGGACGAGCGGCTCGCCCGCGGCCAGCGCCTCGCGCAGCGTCAGCCGCCCGATCACCGCCTGCGCCAGCACCTGCGTGGCGTGGACCAGGCGCTCCTCGAGCTTGGTCGGGTCCTCCGACGCGTGCTTGCCGCGCGCGTCGACGGTGAAGTCGAGCAGCTCGGCGAGCTTGCGCGGATCGCTGACGCGGTAGGTCAGCTGGCCCTGGACGGTCAGCTCCTGGAAGTCGCGCGTGACCTGGTTGAACACGAACGGGACGTCGGCGCTGGCGAGCGGCACCTGGACGATCGTCGAGGTCGGCCGGTAGTAGAGGAACGCCAGCCCCGCGCCCGCGCGCTTCACCTTCCCGCCCTTGTAGTGGATGACGTACGTGGTGGGGGACGCCTTGAGGTAACCGAGCCCGAGCATGTCGCGCCTCCTGGTTCGTGTGATTCGTACACGAACATAGTGTACACATGACACCATGTCAACAGGCGGCGATGTCCGCCCGGTCACGCCCGCTCCCGCCCGCCGTCCCCCGCCCTGGGGGTATCGTCCCCCCATGCACCGGATCATCGACGCGCTCACCCGGCTGATCGAGAACCCGCTCGCGTTCAAGGGCCAGCGCCCGGCCACCCCCCGCCAGATCGCGGTGACGCTCGACGACGCGCCCCCGTGCGTGCGCCGGCTCGCCGAGGCGATGGCGGCTCGCTACTACAACGTCGACCTCGGCGAGCTCTCGATGTTCGACAACGACGACTTCAACCGCGTCGAGAGCCTGGCGGGCACGCTGGCGATGGCCGCGGACAACGGCGGGCTCGACCTCGACGCCGTGCTGCCGGAGGGCTTCGACCCGAAGCGCACGCTGCAGCTCGGCGCCGACGGTGGCGGCATGAGCTACTTCGGGCTGAGCTGGCGAGACGGGGCGGCGCAGGTGGTCCTGGTCGAGTTCGAAGACCCGACCGAGACCAACCTGCTCAGGGTGTTCGCGACGCCGGCGGCGCTGCTCGCGTTCCTCGACGACAAGCGGGGCGACGACCCGGCGCCGGCGGATCTCGAGGCGCTCCGCGCCGCGGCGAGCTGAGCGCGGGCGGCCCGCTCACCGCGGCCGGAGCTTCTTGCGGATCACGAGGTAACGGCGGCTGGCCGCGACGCGCAGCAGGTGCGGGGCCGCGCGGGCGCCGCCGGCGAGGGCGACCGCGACCGAGACGTCGCCGCACGCGAGCAGGCCGGCGCGATCGGCGGCGCGGTGGCAGGCGGCGACGTAGGCGTGCGGATCGAGCGCGTCGGGCGCGATCGCGGCGAGGCACTCGGTCATGCGCTGGCGCTGGGCGACCGACAGCCGGGTGCGCAGGCGCTCGGCCTCGGCGACGACGTCCGGCGCGGCCGCGGCGCGCGCGGGCGGGCCGAAGCCGTGGCGCAGGCCGGCGACGAGGCGCGCCAGCGCGTCGTCGGGCATCGCCGTGAACACGCGGTGCGGCCGGGACAGCTCGACGAGGCGACCCAGCCGGAACCGCAGCGCCGCGTCGGTCGCGGCATGGTCCTCGCCGTGCGACGACGCGCGCACCGACGCCAGCCGCGGGCCGATCACCACGACCGGCGGCGTCGCGAACAGCAGCGCGAGCTCCTCGTCGGCGTGCGGCGTCGCGTAGAGCAGCGTCGGCGGCCCGCCGAGCGCCCTCGCGATCTGCGGGTAGAGCGCGGCGGTCGCGGCGGCGCTCGACGCGGTGACCCGGACCGCGTCCGGCAGGCCCGCGTCGAGCAGCGCGGCGCTGGCGCCGGGGCTGACCAGCGGCAGGGCCTCGCCGAGCAGCGCCAGCACGTCGCGCAGCGGTCGCTCGGCGGGATCGTCGACGAGCGCGCGGAGGTCATCGTCGGATAGCGCCGCCCCGTAGGCCTCGTCGGACGCCATCGGCCGCGGCGCGTGCGCGGCGAGCGCGCGGCGATCGTCGTCGGACAGCGGCACGCCGAGCGCGACCACGAGCTCGAGGCCGGCGCGCAGCTCGTCGCCGGGCCCGGCCGGCATCAGCCGGCGGGACCACGTCGCCGCGCGCCGCGGCTCGCCGGCAGCGAGCGCGGTGGTCGTCGCCCACACGACGGCCTCCGGATCGCGCGGCGCCGCGGCGAGGACCTCCTCGACCAGCGCGACCGCCGCGTCGCGCGCGCCCCCGGCGAGCTGCGCCTCGGCGGCCTCGACCAGCAGCGCGCGGCGCGCCGCCGGATCGGCCTCGAGCCGGGCGCGGCGCGCGCAGGTCTCGGCGCGCTCGCCGGTGGCGCCGCGCCGGCGCTGCAGCGCCAGCAGCTTGTCGAGCGCGCGCGCGTCGGCGAGGTCGCCGAGCTGCCGCCAGCACCGCTCGGCGCGCGCCGGATCGCCGAGGACGTCGAGCGCCATGTCGCCGAGCGCGTCGAACAGCCGCAGCCGGTCGCGCGACTCGGTCGTCGCGGCGGCCTCGCGCTCGAGGCAGTCCGCCGCCCGCGCCAGCTCGCCCCGCTCGGTCGCGAGCTCGGCCAGCGCGTGCCACGCCGCGGCGCAGCCCGGGTCGAGGCGCACCGCCGCCTCGTAGTGCCGACCCGCGTTGCCGGGGCGGAGCGCGCGGACCTCGGCCTGGGCGGCGCGGACCAGGCCGGCGGCGACGGCGGCGGCGTGGCGCGGCGCGTCCGGGTGCTCGGCCGCCGCGCCGAGGTGGAGCGCGGCCTGGCGCCACAGCCGGCGCTGAAAGCAGCTGTCGCCCAGCGCGAGCGTGAGCGCGAGCGAGCCGCGATCGAGCCGGTGGGCCTCGTGCAGCAGCTGGTGCGCCTCGTCGGCGTCGCCCTGCGAGGCGAGGACCTGGGCGAGCCGGTGCACCAGGCGCGCGGCCGACGCCGCCGGCGCGCCCGCGGGCCACGCCGCGACCGCCTCGCGCAGGTGCTCGGCCGCGGCGTCGGCGCGGCCGGCGGCGGTCAGCAGCTCGACCAGCGCGAGGTGGGCGGGGACGTGGTGCGGGGCCGCGACGAGGATCTCGCGCAGGCGCCGGGCGGCGCCGTCGCGATCGCCCGCGCGCGCCGCGGCCGCGGCGACCTCGACCTGCGCCGCGGTGCGCAGGTCGGCGAGCTCCTGCTGCAGCGCCGGGTCACCGCCGGCGGCGGCGGCGAACGTAGCCGCGTGCTCGAACGCCTCGAGCGCGTCGTCGACATCGCCGGCGTCGAGCAGCCGCCGCCCCGCGGCCGCGACGTAGGCGGCGCGCTCGCCGGCGCCGGGGACCGCGGCGGCGTAGCGCATCAGCGCGGTCGCGTGCACCCGCGGATCCGGGTCGGTCGCTGCGAGCGCGGTGATCCGCTCGAGCGCGGGCAGGTGCGCCGGCACCTCCGCCAGCAGCGCGTCGAGCACCGCCATCGCGCCCGTCCGGTCGTCGCACGCGTCCTCGAGCACCTGCGCCAGGCGCAGCTGGAGCGCGGCGAGGTCGTCGGGCGCGGCGCCGCGGCCGCGCGCGTCGTCGATCCGCGCGCGCAGGATCGCGGCGGCCTCGGCGCCTCGCCCGCCGCGCGCGAGCACCTCCGCCTGATCGAGCTCGGCGCTGACGTCCTCGGGCGCGTGGGTCGAGGCGCGCGTCACCGCGCGTCCCGCCTCGGCCAGATCGCCGGCCTGCGACAGCGCGCGCGCCTGCGCCCGCAGCAGCGCCGCCTTCTCGAGCCGGCTCGGCGCGCGCTCGGCCCGCTCGGCGCGGACCTCGGCGACCTCGCGCCACCGCCCCAGCTCGCACAGCACGTCGTCGAGCGCGCGCCACGCGACGAGGTCGGCCGGCCGGCGCGCGACGATCGCCCGGTACAGCGCCGCCGCCCGGTCGAGCCGGCCGTGCTCGCGGTTGAGCCGCGCGGCGGCGAGCAGCGCCGCGTCGGCGAGCCCGTCGGGCGCGCGCGACCCCGCCGCCTCGAGCGCGTCGGCCGCCCGGTCCCACGCCCCGATCTGCCGGTACAGCCACGCCAGCCGCTCGCGGTGCGCGAGCACGTCCGGCGCGAGCGCGATCAGCGCCTCCATCGCGGCGATCGCCTCGAGCGGCTGGTCGAGGTTGTCGTGGGCGTCGGCCAGCTCCTCGTAGAACACCGCAGCGACGTCGGGGTGATCGGCGTGGGCGCGCGCCTCGTCGGCGAGCAGCGGCACCAGCTCGTCCCACAGCCCGTGCTCGCCGGCGATCGCGCGCAGCCGCCGCCGCGGCTCGGCGTCGCCGTGCGCCTCGCGCACCGCGTGGACCGCGCTGCGCAGCAGGGGCAGCGCGTCGGACACGGTGCGGGCGCGCTCGTGCAGCGGCCACCGGCCGGTGTGCTCGTCGGTGGCCATCGCAGCCCCCAGTCTACCCGAGGGCGTTCGTCCCACGCGACGGCGTCGCGACGGCGGGCGCCCGCGGCCCGCGCGACGCGCTACCGTCGCGGACGTGCCTCGCCTCGCCGCCCCGCTCGCCCTGCTGTGCCTGCTCGCCCTCGCCTGCCGCTCGGCCGAGCCGCCGCGCGAGCCGCCCGCGCGGCGCGCGCCCGACGCCGCGCCCGCGGCACCAGCCGACGCCGCGGCCGCGCCGGCCGCGCTGACCGGGTTCGTGCTCGAGCTGACCTGCGAGCTGCACGGGGCGGCGCTCACGACCGCGACGACCCGGCTCACCGACGCGCCGCCGCGGATCGTCATGTCCGGGAACACCGTCGGCGCGGAGCGCAGCGCGGCGCTCACCGCCGCCCAGCTCGCCCCGCTCGCGCGCCTGCTGGCCGAGCCCGGGTTCGCCGCGTGGACGCAGGAGACGCCGCGGGTGGCCACGCCGCACCCGGGGATGCAGCGCTGCACGCTGGCGCTCACCTCGTCGGACGCCGGCGCCGCGCGCGCGTCGCTGCGGTGGACGCGCGGCGACGAGTTCTCGACCGCCGGCGCCGACGTCGAGCGCCGGCTGTTCGAGGCGCTCGCGCCGCTGCAGGCCATCGCCGCCGCGCCCGCGCCCGCCACGTGCGGCGGCGTCGCGGCCCAGGCGTGCCCGGCCGGCCTCGAGTGCGTCTACCCTCAGGATCTCGCGGACGATCAGGTGTCGAGCGGCGGCACGTGCGCCGCGCCCGGCGCCGAGGGCACGCGGTGCGCGCAGCGCGCGTGCGACGGCGGGCTGCGCTGCGTCGACGTCCACGGCGAGCGGCGCTGCCGGCGGTAGCGAGGCGCCGGCCCCCGCTACGCCGCCGCGGGCCGGGCCGCGCGCCCGACCTTGCCGAGATCGACGTCGGCCAGGCCGCGCTGCTCCCAGCTCGCCGCCCAGGTGGCGGCGTCGAGCTCGCCCGCGCACACCCGACCGACGTCCGCGAGGCTGACCTCGTCGTCGCCGCGGCGGAGCCGGAACGGCTCGCCGATCGCGACGTGCGGAGCGTAGCCGTGCTCGACCAGCAGGGTCGCCAGCACCGGCCCGAACGTGGCGGCGGCCCAGGCGGCGAGCTTCCCGTCGTCGATCACGACCCGCGCCGTCGTCTCGGGCAGCAGCTTGTACGCCAGCCGCCGCAGGTCGAGCGAGGGCAGCGCACCGGGGGTGATGCCGCCGAGGTCACGCGCGAGGTCGCGCGCGGCGACGCGCCACACCCCGACCCACTCCGCGGCCGCCTCGTCCCACGCGATCGGGCGCAGCGGGCGATCGACGCGCGCGTCGATGATCGCCTGCTCCGCCGCGTCCGCCCCGCGGAACAGCGTGATCGCGGGGCGCGTGTCGGGCGCGCGGCCGGGCGCACCGCCGCGGGACGCCTCGAGCGCGGCGACGCGATCGCGCAGCGCGGGGTGGCTGTCGAACGGCTTCGACGTGCCCGCGCGCAGCTCCTCCGCGATCGCCGCAACGATCTGCGGCCGGATCTCGGCGTGGTCGAGGAAGCGGGCGAACCCCTCCCCCACCGGCGGCAGCGCGCCCCGCTCCACCAGCGGCGCCACCTCGACCTGGACGTACTGGTCGTAGGCGAGCGCCGCGCCGTGGGTCTTCTCGAGCGCGCGCACCGCCGCGTCGACGCCCTCGGTGCGCGCGGCGACCGCGTCGGCCGTGTACTCCTGGGCGCGCTTGATCGCGAAAGTCACCCGGAGATATCCGTGCGCGAACCACACGAACGGCGCCCGCAGCGCGCGGAACACCAGCGCGATCGAGCCCAGGTCGGTCGCGGCCTCGTCGACGCGCGACAGGTTGTCGATCGTCCGCGCGATCGACGCGTGGGTCTTGTAGATGAAGGGACCGAGCCGGGTGTCGCCCCCGTGGAAGTGCCCCATCTCGTGCGCGATCACCGCGCGCAGCTCGGACACCGTGAGCGCGCGCGCCAGCGGCAGGCCGACGCCCATGACGCGGCGGCTGCCGATGCCGACGACGCCCCCGCGCTGGGCGACGAACGCGTTGACGTCGGTGAGCAGGTAGACGTGCGCCGGGACCGGCTGCCCCGTCGCCGTGGCGACCTCGCGGATCATCGCGAACAGCTCGGGCTGCTCCGCCGCCGTGACCTCGGGCCCCGGCGGCACGAACCGGTCCACCCGCGGCAACGCCGACCACGCGATCACGCCGGCGCCGGCGAAGCACGCCAGCGCGAGCGCGATCACGTACGCACCGCCGCGTCCGCCGACGTCGAGGCCCATCACCCCGAGCGCCGAGCCCGCGACCACCAGGCCCGCGACCGCCGCGACGACCAGGACGAGGAACAGCGCCAGCAGCAGCAGCGCGATCAGGGACCGGACAGCGAGCGAGCCACGCACCACCAGGCGTGGGTAGCACGCGCGGACCGGGGCGCGGGTGGCACACCGTGGCAGGGCGCGGTCGCGCCGTGACCTCGCCTTTCTCAGTACCCGTTGTCCGCGCACCACGCGGCGCGCGCGGTCGCCATCACGTCGGGCTCGTCGGTGATGATCATGTCGACGCCGGACGTGAAGTGGTTGGCCATGTTGACGGCGCTGTTCTCGGTCCAGACGTTGACGTCGAGGCCGTGGGCCCGGATCGCCTCGACGTCGGTGGCGTCGCGCACGGCGATCGACAGGATGTTCAGCGCGTCGAAGCCGCGCTCCTCGGCGAGCGGCGCGTCGTCGAACACCAGCGTGAGCAGGCCGAGGTAGATGTCGGGATCGAGGTCGGCCACGGCGGAGAGCGCGTCGGCGTCGAACGAGCTGACGATGATGCGGCGATCCGCCGTGTCGGCGGCGATCGCGGCGACCACGTCCGCGGCGGTCTGGGCGCGGTCGGTCGGCGAGCAGTCGCCCTCGTGCACCTTGATCTCGATGTTGACGTCGACGTCGATCGCCGCGAGGACCTCGTCGAGCGTGGGGATGACCACGCCGGTGCCCTCGAGCGACGTGCCGGCCGCGGCGTCGAGCGCCTGGAGCTCGGCCACGGTGAGGTCGCCGACGCAGCCCGTGCCGCTCGTCGTGCGGTCGACGCTGGCGTCGTGGATCACCATCAGCACGCCGTCCGCCGAGTGGGCGACGTCGAGCTCGATCATGTCCGCGCCCTCGGTCACCGCCTGCTCGAACGACGGCAGGGTGTTCTCGGGCAGCGGGTTGTCGTCGGCCTTGACGCCGGTGCCGCGGTGCCCGGCGTTGACGACCGCGTTCGCCGGACACTCGCCCGGCGCGGGGTCAGGGTCGGAACAGCCGAGGAACGCAACCGCGACACAGAGCAGCGACGGGATCTTCACGGAGCCGACCCTATCACCGCCGGGGCGCCCGAGCGCCGTGACAAACCTCCACGATCACGCGCGATTACAAAATTCTCGCGGTCGCCGTCGAGGCGCGGCGCCGCCGCTCGTCGTGCTCGCAGGAAGGCGACGTGAGACCTTCCCCACCCGAGCACGGAGACGATCGATGCGCTTTGCCACGATGCACAAGAACGACCCGCAGACCGAGGCCGGCGTGCCGCCGCCGATGGAGCTCGTCGCCCGGATGGGCGCGTTCATCGGCGAGTACGCGCGGCGCGGCGCCTTCCTCGGCGGCGAGGGGCTCGGCGCCAGCAAGACCCGCACCCGCCTCACGTTCCGCGGCGGGGCGTGCACCGTCAAGCACGGCCCCTACGCGGGCGAGCACGAGCTCCCCGCGGCCCTGCTGCTGCTGAAGGTCCGCTCGCGCGACGAGGCGATCGGCTGGGCCGAGCGCTACGGCAAGATCCTCGGCGACGGCGAGCTCGAGCTCGGCCCGGTCAACGAGCCGTGGGACCTCGGCATGATGCCGCGCCCCGACGACGCGCCGCTGCGGGTGCTGCTGATCGAGAAGGCCGACGCGGCGACCGAGGCCGGGTCGCGCAGCGCCCGCCAGAAGGCGGACCTCACCCGGCTGCGCACCGAGATGACCAAGGCCGGCGTGCTGATGTCGACGGAGCAGCTCCAGCCGAGCGCACGCGGCAAGCGGCTGCAGTTCACGCGCAACGAGCTGCGCGTCGTCGACGGCCCGTTCGCCGAGTCGAAGGAGCTGATCGGCGGGTTCGCGATCCTGCGCCTGGACTCGATGGACGAGGCGATCGCGATGGCGCGGCGCTACGCCGAGATCCTGGGCGGGACGCTGGAGCTGGACATCCGGCCGCTGGTCGAGCCCGACGAGGCGTAGCCCGGCGGTCGGCGTCCTCCGGGAGCGGCGGCGCGGCCGCGGAGGTGGTACTCACCGCCGTCGCCCCCCTCGCCGCTCCCGCCGCCATGGCCGTCGATCCGCCCCAGCCGCCGTCCCAGCCCCCGCCCCAGGCGCCGCCGCCGTCCGCGCCCGCCGCGCCGCCGGCCCTGCCCGCCGCGCTACGCCCGGGCCTGCACCTGAGCGAGCGCGTCGCGTTCCCGCCCGAGCTGCCGATCACGGCGAGCCTGGTCGAGCTCGCCAACGCGATCGACGCCCACCAGGTCGTGATCGTCGCGGGCGAGACCGGCTCGGGCAAGACCACCCAGCTGCCCAAGCTGTGCCTGGCGATGGGCCGCGGCGCGCGCGGCTACATCGGCTGCACCCAGCCGCGCCGGATCGCGGCCACCAGCGTCGCAGCGCGCGTCGCGCAGGAGCTGCAGACCGAGCTCGGCGACGTCGTCGGCTACAAGGTCCGGTTCAACGACCGGATCAAGCGCGACGCGTACATCAAGTTCATGACCGACGGCATCCTGCTCGCCGAGCTGCAGGGGGACGCGCTGCTGCGCGGCTACGACACGATCATCGTCGACGAGGCGCACGAGCGCAGCCTCAACATCGACTTCCTGCTCGGGGTGCTCAAGGGCATCCTGCCGCGCCGCCCCGAGCTGCGCGTCATCATCAGCTCGGCGACGCTGGCGACCGAGCGGTTCAGCGCGTTCTTCGGCGGCGCCCCGGTGATCGAGGTGTCCGGGCGGACCTACCCGGTCGACGTGCTCTACCGCCCGCCGCGCGACGACGAGGCCGACCTCGTCGAGGCGGTCGCCAACACGGTCAACGAGATCACCGAGCTCGACCCGCGCCCCGACGTGCTGGTGTTCCTGCCCGGCGAGCGCGAGATCCGCGAGACGGTGGCGGAGCTGGAGCAGCGCGCGCTGCCGCACACGGTCGTGCTGCCGCTGTACGCCAAGCTGTCGGCCGCGGAGCAGCAGCGGGTGTTCCAGGCGCTGCCGCAGCGGCGCGTCGTGCTCGCGACCAACGTCGCCGAGACGTCGCTGACGATCCCCGGCATCGTCTACGTCGTCGACACCGGCGTCGCCCGGGTCAACCGCTACAACGTCCGCACCGGCGTCACCCAGCTGCTCGTCGAACCGATCTCGCAGGCGAGCGCGAACCAGCGCAAGGGCCGGTGCGGGCGGACCCAGAACGGCATCTGCTTCCGGCTCTACGACGAGCCGGACTTCGCGTCGCGCCCGGCCTACACCGATCCGGAGATCAAGCGCGTCGGCCTCGCGGGCGTGATCCTGCGGATGAAGGCGCTGCGGCTCGGCGACGTCGCGACGTTCCCGTTCCTCGACCCGCCAGACCGCCGCGCGATCGACGAGGGCTACCGCGTGCTCGAGGAGCTGGGCGCCCTCGACGACCGCGGCGAGCTGACGGCGATCGGCCAGCAGCTCGGGCGCCTGCCGATCGACCCGCGGCTGGGGCGGATGGTGCTGGGCGGGCGCGAGGAGGGCGCGCTGCGCGAGGTCGTGGTGATCGCGGCCGCGCTCGGCCTGCAGGATCCGCGCGACCGCCCGCTCGCCGCGCAGCAGCGCGCCGACGAGGCCCACAAGCGGTTCCGCGACGAGGCCAGCGACTTCGCCGGCTACCTCAAGCTGTGGGAGTTCTGGCAGGACGCGCGCAAGCGGTCGAGCCGCCGCCAGCTCGACAAGCTGTGCCGCGACCAGTTCCTGTCGCCGCGGCGGATGCGCGAGTGGGAGGACGTCCACGACCAGCTCGTCCGGGTGATGCGCGAGCTCGACTTCCGGCCGAACGACCGGCCGGCGTCGGCCGAGCAGATCCACCGCGCGCTCCTGCCCGGGCTGCTGAGCAAGATCGGCGTGTGGAACCCCGAGGCGCGCGTCTACGTCGGGGCGCGCCAGATCCGGTTCCTGATCCACCCGTCGTCGGCGCTGGCGAAGAAGCCGCCGCCGTGGATCATGGCGGCCGAGCTGGTGCAGACGTCGCAGCTGTTCGCGCGCGCCGTCGCCCGGATCGATCCAGCGTGGATCGAGCGCGCCGCGGGCCCCTCGTGCAAGCGCAGCCACGGCGACCCGCACTGGGAGCAGAAGGCGGCGCAGGTGGTGGCGCGCGAGCAGGTCACGCTCTACGGCCTGCCGATCGCGACCCGCAAGATCGGCTACGGCGAGATCGACCCGGCGCGCAGCCGCGAGCTGTTCATCGAGCACGCGCTGGTCCGCCACGAGTACACGACGAAGGCGCCGTTCCAGGCGCGCAACCAGGCGCTGCTCGACGAGGTCCAGCGGCTGCGCGCCAAGGCGCGGCGCAGCGACATGCTCGCCGACGAGTACGCGCTCGCCGCGTTCTTCGACGCGCGGCTGCCGGCGACCGTGGTCAGCGGGGCGACGTTCGAGACGTGGCGCCGGGCGGCCGAGGCCCGGGACCCGCACGTGCTCGAGCTGGCGCTGGCGGACGTCCTGCTCGACGAGACGCACGAGCTGTCGCCGGCGCGCTACCCCGATCAGCTCGTCGTCGGCGACGCCACGCTGGCGCTGAGCTACAAGTTCGAGCCGAGCGAGGACGACGACGGCGCGACGGTGACCGTGCCGCTGGCGGTGCTGCCGCAGCTCGATCCCGCGGTCATGACGTGGACGGTCCCGGGCTGGCACGAGGCCAAGATCCGCGCGCTGCTCGAGGCGCTGCCGAAGGCGACGCGCAAGGCGCTCGGCCAGGGCGGCTCGCTCGACGCGCTCGCCGCGGCGGTGGCGGCGGCGCTGCGTCCGTTCGACGGGCCGATGCTGCCCGCGCTCGAGCGCGCCGTGCACGAGCGGACGCGCGAGCGCGTCCCCCCGGACGCGTGGGACCTCCGCGCGGTGCCGCCGCACCTGGCGTTCACGTTCCGCGTCGTCGACGAGCACGACCGCGTGCTGGGGCAGGACCGCGACCTCGCCGAGCTGCAGCGCGCGCTCGGCGACCGCGCGCGGCGGCTGTGGGCGCAGGCGCCGCGCGAGCGCCACGAGCGGACCGGGCTGACCGCGTGGGACTTCGACGCGCTGCCGCGCTCGCTCGAGGTCACCGTCGGCGGCCGCAAGGTGCGGGCCTACCCCGCCCTGGTCGACGCCGAGACCGCCGTCAACCTGCGGCTGCTCGAGTCCGCCGAGGCCGCCGACGAGGCGACCCGCCACGGCCTGCGCCGGCTGTGCATGCTCCAGCTGCGCACGACGATCACCAAGCTCGAGGGCCAGCTGCCCCACGCGATCGCGACCGGCCCGTTCGCGGGCGCGGGCGCCGCGGTGCCCCCGCGCCGCCAGCTCGTGCTGCGCGCGCTCGACGAGGCGTTCGGCCTGGCCGCGACCGACGCGTGGCCCCGCAGCCGCGCCGAGTTCGACGCGCGGCTCGCCCGCGGCCGCGCCGACCTGCCGGGCGTGCTCGCGGTGCTCGGCCAGGCGGCGGTCGAGGTCGGCGCCGAGCTGCACAAGGCGCGCGTCGCGCTGCGGACGATCGCCGGCAAGCCGGGCCCGCTGCGCGAGGCGCACGACGATCTCCAGGGCCAGCTCGCCCACCTCGCGCCGCCCGACGTGCTGGCGACCACGCCGGTCGAGCGCTTCGACCACCTCGCCCGCTACCTCCGCGCGATCCAGATCCGGCTGCAGCGCCTGCCGCTCGACCCGTCGAAGGACCAGCAGAAGGCGGCGCAGGTGGTCCCGCTGTGGCAGCGCTTCCTGGCGCGGCGC
This sequence comes from Myxococcales bacterium, assembly GCA_011526095.1. Taxonomy (GTDB): domain Bacteria; phylum Myxococcota_A; class Polyangia; order Haliangiales; family Haliangiaceae; genus WYBA01. Next base: position 30,881 of record WYBA01000153.1, read on the forward strand.
GACGCGCTGCGCGCCCAGGGCCGGGCCGCGCGGGTCGAGGAGCTCGGCTGGATGATCGAGGAGCTGCGCGTGCAGACGTTCGCGCCGGAGCTCAAGACCGCGATCCCGGTGTCGCCCCGGCGCGTCGAGGACGCGCTGGCGGCGCTGGCGCGCTGAGCCGAGCGAAGCGAGGCGAAAAGCCTCACAGGCGCTGAGCCGAGCGAAGCGAGGCGACCTCTGTCGAGGCGCCGGCGCCCCGGGCCAGCTAGGATGGAGCGATGCGCCGTTCCTGGCTCCTGCTACTGCTGCTCGCCGCGTGCGGCGGCCCGTCCGCGGCGCCCGCCGCGCCTGCCCCGGCGCCCGCGCCCGAGCCCGCGCCGGCGCCCGAGCCCGCGCCCCCGAAGCCGCCCCCCGACCCCGAGTACCAGGAGGCGCTGCGCTGCTACGAGGGCTGCATGATGACCGAGGAAGGCGACATGGACATGGTCGACGCCATGTGCACCGAGCAGTGCGGCCTGCCGCCCGACCCGCCGGCGAGCGGAGAGTGACGAGCGCGCGCCGGCGGTCGGGCCCCTACGGCGCGCCGGCGCTGTCCGCGGTGACGCCGTCGCCGAGCCGGGCCGCGGCGGCGAGCAGCTCGCGGTGGATCGTCACGGCGTCGAGGAACGACGCGCGCAGCGCGGGCTCGGCGATCGCGTCGGCGCGCGCCAGCAGCTCGCGGCGCGCGTCCGCGGCGTGCGCGGCGGCGGCGGCGCGCGCGCCGCACGCCTCGAGCGCGCGGACGTGGGCGAGCACGATCTGCAGCCGGCGGTGCTCCGCCGCGTCCGCGGTGGTCGCGGCGAACGCCTCCGCGGCGCGTGCCCGCGCGTCGGCCGGGCGCCCGGCGTCGAGCGCGATCATCGCCTCGACCGCGAGCGCCGCCGCGCGCGTCGTCGGGTACGCCTCGAGCGCGTCGAGCGCGCGGCGGACCAGCCGCTGCGCCGCCGGCAGGTCGCCGGCGCGGCGGTGGCCCTCGGCGAGATCGAGCAGCAGCAGCGCGACCGGCGTGCTCGGGTCGTCGTCGGGCACCGCGAGCTCGGCGAGCAGCGCCGGGCGGTCGGCGTAGACGACGAGCTTGGCCAGCACGCTGCGCGCGTGGGCGAGGATCGGCGCGGGCTGCCGTCGGCCCAGCTCGGCCGACGCCAGCGCGTGCGCGGCGTCGAACACCCCGAGCTCGATCAGGTACTCGGCGCGGTTGAGCCGCTGGATCGCGGCGTTGCGCGCGTCGCCGGCCCGTTCGAACGCGTCGGCGGCCTGCGCCATCAGGCCCGCGGCCGCCGCCGGCTCGCCGATCCGCCCCGCCTCGACCGCCTGCGCCCGCGCGATCCACGCCACGACCGCCGCGTCGTCGTCGGGCCGCGGCGCGCCGGCGGCGTCGAGCAGGCGGCGCGCCCACGGCCGCCGGCCCGCGATCAGCAGGCGCGCGGCCAGCATCGCGCAGGCGATCCGCCACCGGTCGCGGCACGCCGGGCGCGGCGCGTGCGCGCTCAGCACCCGGGCGACGTCCTCGGCCAGCGTGAAGTCCTTGGCGAGCGCCGCGACCAGGCCGGTCTGCGACACCGCGCGCAGCCATCCGTCCTCGCCCTCCGCGAAGCAGGCGATCGCCTCGCGCGCGAGCACGACGGCGTCGAGCGGCGCGCCGGTCCAGCGGTGGGCCTCGCTGGCGACGAGCAGGAGCTGGCCGTGCAGCGCCGGCGTCGAGGTCAGCGCGCGGCCGCGCGCGACGCGCTCGTGGACCGCGGCGTGGTCGTGGCCCGCAAGCGCCTCGACCGCGGCCTGCAGGTAGCAGGCCGCGGCGCGCTCGCCGGCGTCGCCGCGATCGAAGTGCCCGGCCAGGACCATCGGGCTGGGCTCGCCGTGCGCGGCCAGCCAGTCGCCGGCGGTGCGGTGACCGAGCCGGCGGTCGGGCTCGTCGAGCGAGGCGTACGCGGCCTCGCGGACCAGGACGTGGCGGAACCCGAACTCGCGATCGCCGGCGATCCGGCTCGCCGGGCGCGCGGTGATCAGCTCGCCGGCCGCCAGCGCGTCGAGGCAGCGATCGATCTCCGACGCCGCCGTCCCGGCGCCGAGCAGGTGCTGCACGCCGTCGCGCCAGAACGTGTTGCCGAAGACGCTGGCGGCGCGCAGCACGCGGCGGCCGTCGGCGTCGAGCGCGTCGAGGCGCGCCTGGACCACGGCGAGCGCGGTCGCCGGCAGCTCGCCCCGCCCCTCGGCGACGCAGCGGATCAGCTCCTCGAGCAGGAACGCGTTGCCCGCGGCGCGCTCGACGACCAGCTGGACGTCGGCGTCCTCGGCGTGCGGCACGACCTGGCGGATCAGCCGCTCGCACGCCCGGCGCGACAGCTCCGCGAGCGGCCAGTGCGCGCAGCCGAGCCGCGCCCACAGCCCTGGGAACCGCGTCAGGACCTCCGGGCGCGCCAGCGCGACGAGGCCGATCGGCCGGTCGCTCAGCGCCGTCAGGGTCGCCTCGAGCAGCCGGATCGACGGCAGGTCGCCCCAGTGGAGGTCGTCGAGCACGAGCAGCAGCGGACCGTCGCGCGTCGTCGCGTCGACCAGGTCGAGGAACGCGCGCTCGACGTGGTCGCCCATCTCGACCGGGTCGCGCCGCGCCGCGGCCAGCGCCGGGTGCGCGTCGTCGGGCATCGGCACGTCGAGCAGCTCGCCGAGGAACGCGCGGACATGAGGCGCCTGGGGCGCGGGGCAGCGCGCGTCGACCTGCGCGACCAGCCGCCGGCGCAGCTCGTCCGGCGGCAGGCCGTCGATCAGGCCGAGGGCGCGCCGCAGCGCGCGCGCCACCACCCCGAACGCCGCGCCCGCGCTCGTCGGATCGCCGCCGTCGATCCACGTCCGCTCGAGCAGGCCGCGATCGCCCAGGCGCGTGATCAGCTCGTGCCGCAGCCGCGACTTGCCGACGCCCGGCTCGCCCGTCACCAGCACCGCCCGCGTCACCGACTCGGCCTCGACCTCGGCGATCACCGCCTCGAGCATCAAGAGCTCGCGCTCGCGCCCGACGAACGGCGCCGGGCGACCGAGGAGCGTCCGCGCGGGGAGCGCGGTCGGGCGCTCGCGCCACAGCTCGGTCAGCGCCGCGTGCTGCGCGACCTCGAACCGGCCGTCGAGCAGGCCGGCGCTCACCGGATCGAGCAGCACCGGCAGCGCGCCGTCGGGGCCCGGCGCCGGGCGCTCGCGCAGCAGGCGCGCCGCGTGGTCGATCACCGCGCCGATCGGCAGGCGGCCGTCGACGACGGCGGTGCCGGTGGCGAGGACGATCGGCGCGGCGGGCACGTCGCGGCGGATCGCCAGGGCGCAGCGCGCGGCGTGCGCGACGCGGTCGGCGGCGGCGCCCTGCCCGCGCAGGATCGCCAGGACGTGACCGCCGGCGAGCCGCTCGACCAGCGCGCCGAACGGGCCGCTCGACGCGCGCACCCGCGCGAGCGTGACGCCGGGGCCGGGCGCCGCGGCGCCGGGCACGAGCGTGTCGACGACCTCGGCGTCGTCGTCAGCGTCGGTCGCCGCCACCCCGACCACGACGACGCTGATCAGCCGCTTCTCGGCGCCCGCGAACTGGCGCACCGACGCGCCGCGCGCCGCCGCGGGCGTGAGCGCCTCGTCGAGCAGCTCCAGCGTCTCGGCCGCCGACGGCCGCGCCGCCGGATCCTTGGACAGCAGCCGGTCGACGAGCCGCTCGAGCTCGCGCGGCGTGTCGGGGCGGGCCTCGCGCACCCCCGCCGGCTCGTCGAACAGGACCTTGGCCAGCGTCGCCCACACGTGCTCGGCGACGAACGGCGGGGCGCCGGTGAGGCACTCGAACAGCATGCAGCCGACCGCGAACATGTCGGCGCGGGCGTCGACGCCGCGCGAGCTGCGCGCCTGCTCGGGCGCCATGTACGCCGGCGTGCCGATCACCACGCCCGACTGGGTCAGCGAGTACGTCGAGCTCGACAGCTTGGCCAGCCCGAAGTCGATCACGACCGGCCGGGCGAGCTCGCCGCCGGCGAGCAGCACGTTCTGCGGCTTGAGGTCGCGGTGGACGACGCCCGCGGCGTGCGCGCGCTCCAGCGCGGCGACGACGCCGCGGATCAGCCGGACGACGTCGGCGATCGCCAGGCGCTCGCGGGCGAGCCGGGCCGCCAGCGGCTCGCCGTCGATCCACTGCATCGCGAGGAACAGCGCGCCGTCGGCCAGCCGCCCGTGCTCGACGTAGCGGACGACGTGGTCGTGGCGCAGCCGGCCGAGCACCGCGACCTCGCGCTCGAGCTGGCGCGCGTCGACCTGGCTGACCCCGCGCAGCAGCTTGAGCGCGACGACCTCGCCCGTCCGGCGATCGCGCGCGCGGTGGACCGCCGCGGTCCCGCCCGCGCCGAGCAGCTCGAGCAGCTCGTACCGGCCCGGCAGTTCCCCCCCCATCGGTCGCTCGATTCTACGCCGGGCCGAGGCGCGGGGACGCGACTTGATCGGCGTCAAGGTCGGCCGTCGCCGCGCGCCCCAGGATGGAGGGCATGCGGACCGTCCTGGCCGGCCTGCTGCTCGTCGCGGGGTGCGCGGCGCCGTCCGACGCGCCGCCCGACGCCGCGCCGCTCGGCGGCGACGCGCTGGTCGACGCGCGGTGCGGGCGCGCGTGCCACGGCGTCGACTGGGTGACGCGCTACCACGGTGACGAGACCGGCTGGCTCGACACGATCGATCGCATGGTCGGCTACGGCGCCGTGCTCGGCGACGGCGAGCGCGAGGCGCTCGCCAGCTACCTCGCCGAGCGCTACCCGCCCTGACCTCGCCGGCGCCCGCCCGCTCGCGCCGGCCTACGGCGCGCAGCGCAGCCCGACGTACAGCGTGTCGTCGGAGTTGACGTCGCCGTCGGTGCTGAGCCCGAACATCGGCAAGGTGGCGTCGCCGAGCGCGGTGTCGGCGCACGTGCTGTCGGCGCCGGCGCCGTTGGCGCAGCTCGCGGTGCCGACCTGCCCCCACTTCGTCGGCGGCTGAGTGCAGCCGTCGCAGCTGTCGGTCCAGCCCAGGAACAGATCGCAGGCGTCGCGGACGTAGGCCGAGAACGCGACGGCCGGGTCGCCGCACGCGAAGCTGCCGTCGGCGTGGGTCGCGACGACGAACTGGCCGGCCGGGCACTGCGTCGTCGTCGTGGTCTCGCCCTCCACCGGCGCGCCGCACGCCAGCCCGAGGTAGAGCTTGTCGTTGCCGTCGACGTCGCCGTCGGGGTTGAGCCCGAACAGGTGGACCGCCTCGCCGTCGAGCGTGGCCTCGGTGCAGGTGTTGTCGGCGCCGGCGCCGTTGACGCACCCGGCGTCGCTGGCCTTGCCCCACTTGGCGGGCGCCGTCGTGCACCCGTCGCACGAGTCCCGCCACCCGGTGTGGACCGCGCACCCGCCGACGTAGGCGACGGCGGCCTCGGAGATCGGCGTGCACATCCAGGAGTCGCCGGCGCGGCCGCTGATCGCCCAGTCGGGCGCGCACGGCGCGGGGCGCGGATCGCGCGGCACGGCGACGCAGTGCATCGTCGTGTAGAGCTTGTCGTCGCCGTTGACGTCGCCGTCGAGATCGAGCGCCGCGAGCGACACCGGCGCCAGCGGATCGTCGAGGGTCGCGGTGACGCACGCGTTGCCCGCGCCGGCGCCGGCCGAGCAGCCGAGCGGGCCGCTGCGCGCCCACTTCGCGGGCGCGTCGGTGCAGCCGTCGCAGCTGTCGCGGAAGCCGACGTAGACCGAGCACCGCGCCCGCACGGCCGTCGCGGTCGCCGCGTCGACGGTCGCGCAGCCGAGCTCGCCGTCCGCGCCGACGCTGACCGCGAACTGCCCGGGCGGGCACGCCGCCGCGATCGCGGCGTCGGGGGCGGCGTCCGGCCCGACGACGTCGCCGCCGTCGGGCGCGGGCCGCGCGTCCGGCGGCTCCTCCGTGCTGGAGCTCGCGCACCCGACGAGCGAGACGAGACACGCGGCGAGGAGCGCGGGGAGCGACGGCGGCTTCACGGCGCGAGCGTACCGAAGTCGGGCGCGGCGCCGCGCGCCAATCTCACCGTGAGGCAACCTCAGATAGAACATGTTCCTGGTCGGACCAGGCCGCGGCCGATCGGCTACAGCCGGCACAGCGAGGCGTGGCCGGCGTCGCACGGCTGGTCGCGCCAGCCGCCGGCGGTGCCGGTGTCGAGCACCGCGCACGCCTCGGCCTCGCCGCCGTTGGGCTCGCTGCCGGCGAAGCCCAGGTACGGCGGTGCGGCGCCCAGCTCGTCGAGCCAGACGCCGTCGGTCGCCGCGTCGGTCACGCCGATCCACACGTCGACGTTGCCGAGCGCGCGCCGGATCATCAGCGCGAGCGCCGCGGCCTCGTCGGCGGACGCGGGCACGACCAGCGCACCGCCGGCGTCGACGCAGCGCGCCGCGGCGGTCGGGCGATCCCACGCCGCCGGGCACAGCCGCCAGGTCGAGCCGCCGTCCATGATCTCGACGCACTCGGGGCGGCAGGTCGCGTCGCAGCCGTCGCCGTCGACCTCGTTGCCGTCGTCGCACTGCTCGCCGCGGTGGACGACGCCGTCGCCGCAGCGCAGCGGGGCCGCCTCGCCGCGCAGCCACGTGGCGCGCCACGCCACCTGCGCCTTCAGCTCCGGCAGCCGGCGCGCGAACGCCGCGAGGTCGCCGGCGGTGAACGCGTCGTCGCGGTCGGTCGAGGTGATCACCGCCGCGGCCTCGTCGGCGCGCGCGGCCAGCGCGTCCGGATCGAACGCGCCGCCCGGCGCGAGCGCGTCGTCGATCACCGAGGCGACCTCCGCCCACCGCGCCGGCTGGTCGTGGACGCGCGCGGCCAGCCGCGCCGCCGGCGGGTAGTCGGCCTCGAGGCCCGGGTCGTCGAACGTCACGTCCTGGCCGTGCGGCAGGAACACGAAGCGGTCGGTGTCCGGGCGGTGGTAGAGGTAGTAGTTGTTGCGGCCGATCGCGTGGCCGTCCTCGGCGGAGGTCAGCATCTCGGCGGCGTAGTGGCGCCGGAAGTTGTCGAGGTCGATGCGGCCACCGACCTCGGCGACGAACGCCTCGTCGGTAGCGTCGCGCACCGCGGCCGCGGCGGCGTCGAGGTCGGCGCGGCTGCGCCCGTCGGGATCCTTGAGCTCCATGCCGTCGGGGTCGAGCGCGAAGTCGACCGACGACGCCTCGTAGAGGTTGCCCTCGTCGTTGGCGGCGCCGAACCGGCTGCGCAGGAACTCCTTGTCGACCGGCTCGAGCGCGACGTAGATGCCGCGCGGCACGCCGTTGAGCGTGACCTGCGCGAACGCGGTGCGGTGGGCGGGGACGCCGACGCCGCGGAATACCTCGTAGGCGAGGTGCTCGTGGAGCAGGCTCGGATCCTGGAGCGCGTTGTTGAGCGTCATCTTGTCGAACGGCCCCAGCTCCTGGCCGTCGACCCACTCGTCGAACTTGATCGAGAACGCCGGCTTGCCCAGCACCGAGTCGACCGAGCCGGAGAACCCCTTCTTGCGGCAGCCGCTGGTCGCCAGCACGACACCGTCCCACGAGACGTCGCACGGCACGCGCATCGTCTGGTCCTGGTCGAACGTCGGCAGGTCGGCCGCGGCGATCGTGATGTCGACCTCGTGCAGCACGGCCTCGTCGATCGGATCCCACGGCGGCGCGGCGTCGACGTCGATCGCCGCGTCGGGCGCGCGCGCCGCGTCGGGATCGCCGCCCGGGTCGCCGCCGCACGCCGTCGTCGCGAGCCCGAGCCCGAGCCCAAGACCAAGACCGAGACCGACCGCGATCCGCGCGCGCACCATGACGCGAGCATATCCCCGGCGGGCGCGTCCGCGGCGGCGCGACTGACCGGCGCCCCACGACGCGTGCGGCTCCACACAAAGACGATGTAAGAGCTGTGCGCCTCGGCGTTGCTAGGGTCGCCGCCCTGCCGAGAGGGGCCGCCATGCGATCGATCTCCGTACCTGCGCTCATGTCCATCCTGCTGCTGCTGCCGTCCTGCGGTGACAACGCCGCCGGCGGAGGCGACGACGACGACGGGCCCGCGCCCGCCGACGCCGCGTCGTCCACGGTCGACGCCGACCCGGCGGCGCCCGACGCCGATCCGGCGGCGCCCGACGCGGCCCCGGGCGCGCCCGACGCCAGCCCGACCGCCCCCGACGCGGGCAGCGGCGGCGGCGACGGCGTCGCGTGCGGCGACGAGACGTGCACCGGCGCTCAGATCTGCTGCGTCACCGGCGGTCCCGGCGCGTCGCGGACGTGCACCGCGGCCGACGACTGCGGCGGCAGCCCCTCCATCCCTGCTGTCCGGTTCTCGGACCCTCCGCGGCGCTCGCTCGAGCATCGAGGCGCCGGGCCCCTACTTGGCCCGGCGCCGGTGTTCGCGGTCTCCCGGACGGTCGTGGGACGCGCGCCACGCCGCGGCGCCCGGCACCGCCACGCCGCCGCCGTCTCGCGCGTCCGCGGTGGGCTCGTCGGGCTGGCGCTCGCGACACATTCTGCGCAGTCCTCTGAGTCTGAGCTGAGCCTGTCGAAGGAACTTGGCGATCCTGCGGGCCTGGACGGCTGTTCGTCAGGAGCCGCCGCCCGTCGCTTCGCACCGTCCGCTGGCTCGGGCTGGCTCGGGGCGAGCGGAACTGACACGCCTTGCCTCATCTGACCAGCATTGGCGCCAGCTAGCCGAGGCGGGCGCGCGGCGCCGCGTCGGTCCAGCCCGCGGTCACGGCGGCCCCTCGGTCGCCGGGCGGCGGCGACGATACGGCACGCGCCGCGGGGGCCCCGCCGGGATCGGCGTCGTCACCAGCCGCACCAGCGAGACGAAGCCGTCGCGCAGCACGACCTGGAGCTTGGGGTCGTCGTTGCAGTCGTAGTGACGACACACGCGCGGCCGCTCCGCCCACCCGGCGCAGGCCCCGGTCTCCGGCTCGAAGTGGACGCAGCGGCCGTCGGGCGTCTTGTCGACGAACCCCTTGGCGGTCGATCCATCGGCCGGCCGCACCCGCTCGTCGGGATCGAGCCGGACCAGCAGCCGGCAGCAGAACGAGTGGCAGCCCATCGCTCGCCCCGCGTCGCAGTCGAGCAGCACGTCACTGGCGTCGCATCCGTCCCCCACGCCGCCGAGGATACCGGAACGGCGGCGCTGCGGTCGCGGGGGTTCTCATCGATCCTCTTACGACGCGCGGCGCAGGATCTGCGCCGCGCGCGAACCTTGCGCGCGAAGTTCGCAGTTGGCCGCGCGCGCGCGCGTGGCTACGCTGGTTGCTCGTGAGGCGGAACCGCACCCGTGCGCTCGGCGTCGTCGTGGCGACGCTCGCGAGCGCCACCGCTGGCGCCGTGGCCGCGTCGCCGGCGCCCCGGCCGACGGTGACCGCCGCGGCGACGAACGCGAACGAGAGCGCGCCGCCGTCGAGCGCGACGGACGCCGTGTCGGCGCTGAGCGTCCCGTCGCCGTCGCGCGCCGAGCCGCGCCACGTGGTCTACCTCGAGGCGTTCGGCAAGGGCGGGCTGTGGGGGCTCGGCTACGCGTTCACGCTCGACCGCCGGCTCGCGGTCGGCGCCGTCGCGTCGTCGCATCCGCTCGACGGCCAGCGCGTGACCTCGCTGGCGCCGTACGTCGCGCTCTACCCGCTCGCCACGCGCCGGCACCGCTGGTTCATCGACGCCGGGCCGCAGCTGGTGCGGCTGTCGACACCGTCGCCGGTGCCCGAGTGGAGCGGCACGGTGGAGCACGGGATCGGCGGCCAGCTCTCGACCGGCTACGAGTACCGCCGCGGCGTGCTGCTGCGCGCGTTCGCCATGGTCGGCGCGGGCAAGGGTGGCGTCGCGCCGTGGTTCGGCGTCGACGTGGGGTGGACGCTGTGAGGCGCGCGAGGCCGCTCGCGCTCGCGCTCGCGCTCGGCGGCTGCGGCCTCGAGCTCGGGCCGGAGGCGAGCTGGGTGCCGGTCGACACGATCGAGGCCCCGCTCGCGCCGGAGCACGGCGAGGGCCCGCTCCGGCCGTTCGGGCTCCCCGGCAAGCACCTGCGCGTGGTGACGTACAACGTCGAGACCGGAGAGGATCCGGCCGGCCTGGCCGACGCGATCCTCGCCAACCCGAACCTCGCGAACGCCGGGCTGTTCCTGATCCAGGAACAGGAGCACTACCCCGCGGAGGGGGGCACGCGCACCAGCCAGCTCGCGACCCGGCTCGGGCTCGGCTGGACCTACGTGCCGGGGCGGGTCAAGCACGACGGCACCCACGGGCTCGCGATCCTGTCGCGCCACCCGATCGAGAACGTCTCGGTGATGGCGCTGCCGCTGGCCGAGGGCGCGCAGCAGCGGATCGCGATCGAGGCGGACGTGGTGATCGGCGACGCCCGGCTGCACGTCGTCAACGTCCACCTCGAGACGCGGATCAACATCCGCGACCGGATCCTCCAGCTGCGCCCCGCCGTCATCGACCAGCCGCCGGTCGTGCTCGTCGCGGGCGACGTCAACACCAACCCCTACCTGTGGGAGGAGGGCCGCGTGCCGCTCGTCCCGACGGCGCAGATCGTGGACACCGATCAGGCGCCGCTGCTCGACGACTACATGGCGGGGCTGGGCTTCGACGCGCCGGCGGCCGACGTCGGCCCGACCGAGGAGATGCTGGGCATCGCGTCGCGGCTCGACGCGATCTACACCCGCGGGCTCGACGTCTCCGTCGCGACGGTCGAGCGCGGCGTCGCCGGCTCCGATCACTGGCCGGTGTGGATCGACCTCACGCTGCCCTGATCCGGGTCAGAACGCGACGACCAGGCGCGCGCCGACGTCCGCCTCGGTCGTGGACCGGCGGAGGTCGGCCCAGGCGCCGTGGCGACGCACGCCCTCCGCCTCCAGCTCGAGGCGGGTCGTCGGCGTGACGTCGACGCCCACCGCCGCGCGCCCGTACAGGCGGAGGTCGCGGACGTCGTGCGGGTCGTCGGGCCCGCCGTCGTATTCGTGGCGATCGAGCCCGTCGATCGACCACAGCTGGTAGGCGCGGCCCTCGACGGCGACGTGCCAGCCGTCGGCGTGGAGCGCCAGCCGTCCCGTCGCCGACAGGCCGCCCGCGTAGTAGTAGCCGCGGCTCTGCAGCACGGCGTGCTGCGGCCGCGGCTCGAACGGGGGCACCGGCCCGAACACGTGGGCCTGGACCATGCCGACGTCCGCGGCGCCGCCGAGCTCCAGCGTCGCGCGGCCGGGGACGCCCAGGCGCTCGTACGTCAGGCGGGCGCCGACCAGGTGGAACACCGCCAGGCGGTCCCACTCGTCGGCGAGCCGCCGCGTCTCGTAGTCGAACCCGGTGGCGGCGTCGAGCACGACGTCGCGGCCGCCGTCGGGGCCGACGTCGTACCAGGACCGGCCGCCGTACGTGGTGCGCGAGCGGAACTGGACCCGCGACACGCCGTCGTCGTCGCCGCGGACCTCGACGACCACCCGGTTCCACCCGCCGGCGCGAACGCGCCCGCGCCGGTGCCCCTGGCTGCCATGCCGCGGATCGGCCACCAGCTCGAGGTCGAGGCCGATCGCCGCCTCGTGATCGACGGCGGTGCCATGATCGACCGTGCCGCCGCCGAGCGACAGCGCCAGGCGCGTCCACGGCGCCGGCAGCGGTCGCCACGACGCATAGTCCGCCGCGGCGTAGAGCCGGTGGAACGGCGACGCGACCCACGCGAGCGCGGTGCGCGCCCAGCCGGCGCCCGGCAGGTCCGCGATCCGCCCGAGCTGGAACAGCGGCTCGCCCACCAGGAACCCCGCCGCCGCGTTGACGACCAGATCGTTGATCGAGATCTGCTCGCGGTACTCGACGACGTACTCCCAGAACACGCTGGCGGCGGTGTCGATCACGGTCGCGGTCACCGCGCCATAGCCGCTGGCGCGCACCACCTGGTAGCTGAGCGCCCCCGCGATCGGGTGCCGGATCGCGTTCGAGGTCCAGTTGCCGGTGTCGAGCGCCATCGCGTCGAACGACGTCAGCTTCATCCGCCAGCTCGGCCAGTCCCAGTCCAGCTCGAAGTCCTCGCGCTGCAGGTTGGTCGTGGCGAAGTAGTAGAGCGTCGGCGGGAGCAGCACGAGCAGGTTGCCGCCGATGATCAGGGGCACGCGGGCCGGGCGCAGGATCGGCGCGTCGGCCGGCGGCGGGGCGATCGGGGGCAGCGGGTGGGGGTCGGCGCGGGCGCCGGTGCCGCTCGCGAGGAGCAGCGCGATCGCCACCGTCAAGACCTTCGGCACCACGCCCCGGAGTGTTTCAAGCGCCGCGCCAGCTCCGGAGGCCCCGGGGAGGTGGATCGCGCGCAGATCCTGCGCGCGCGCCGCGGTCGCGGCGTTGCCGGGGACCGCTCGCTCGGCGATCCTGTCACGGTCATGCGCCTCGCCGCCCTCGCCTTTGCCGCGGCCTCGCTCGGCGCCTGCGTCGTCGCGTCGCGCCCGCTGCGCGCGCCGGCGGGTGACGAGGCGGCCGTGCTGCTGCTCACGGGCGGGCTGGCGCCGCCGATCGACCAGATCGCGCGGCACCCGTGGTTCGCGGTGCGCCTCGCCGGCGAGACGTCGTGGCGGTACGTCGAGGTCGGCGGCGGCGGCGTGTCGGACGACCCGTTCGTCAACGAGCCGTACGTCGACGTGGTCCTGCACGGGGTGTGGCGCGGCGCGCGGGCCGAGCGCGCGATCGCGTGTCTCGCGCGCGAGGCGCCGCCGTGGCTGCGGGCGCTCCGCTACCGCGCCTGGCCCGGCCCCAACAGCAACACGTTCGCCGACGTCATGCTGCGGCGGTGCGGCCTGCGCGCGAGCCTGCCCGCGACGTCGATCGGCAAGGACTGGCGGGGCGGGTTCGGCGCGGGCGTGACCAGCGAGGGCACCGGCGTGCAGGTCGAGACGCCGCTGCTCGGGCTCAAGCTCGGCCTCAAGGAGGGCGTCGAGGTCCACGTCCTGGGCCTGTCCCTCGGGCTCGACCTGTGGCCTCCCGCGATCATCTTGCCGATCGGCCCCGGTCGGCTGGGGTTCGCCGACCGATGACGTCCACGGCGTCGGCCACGATGTCGGCCGCGCGCGGGCTGGCGGCGACGGCGGCGCTGGCGCTGCTGCCAGCGGCGGCGCGCGCCGAGCCGTGGTCGCGCGGCGCGGCGTCGCTGGAGTACGAGGCGAGGTACGTCCACGCGGTCGAGCGTGACGACGACGCCCCCGACCGTGGCGTCGACGGCCTGGGGCTGGCCGGCCTGCGGCTGCGCGGCCAGCTCGGCGGCGACGTCGTGGCGTACCGCGTGGGGATCGAGCTGACCGCCGGCGCCACCGCGCCCGCGGGGTTCGCGTACGACTGCGCGCTCTACCCGCTCGGGATCGGCCTGCGGCTGGGCGCGTGGTCGCGGCTCGGCGTCGTCGGTGGCGTCGCCGTCGCCGGCGCGACCGGCACGGTCGACGACGCGGTGCTGCTGCCGGCCGAGGCGTCGCTCGAGCTGGCGCTGGGCGGCCGGCTGCGCGTGCTCGCCCGGTCGCGGCTGAGCTGGGTGGCCGCGGCGCCGGGGCGCCAGGACGGCGCCGTCACCGCGACGCTCGCCGACGAGCTCGACGCGTCGCTCGCCGTGCGGTGGGGCCGGCGCGGCGACCGCTGGGGCGTGCTCGGCGGGCGCGGCACCTACGTCGGCGTGGCGTACCGCGAGGCCGAGGGCGCGCGGATGATCGGCGTCGTGCTCGGCCACTCGATCGACGCTGCGTCACGATGACCGACGGGAGCGCGCTCGCCGGCGCTGCGCCGCGGGGGTACGGTCCGGCCATGAGCACCATGACCAAGCTGGCGCTCGGGGTGATGGGGAAGCTGCGTCCCAGGCCGCCTCGAGGTGACACCGCCACCACGATCCCGCTGCCGCCGGTAGAGAAGCACGGCGGGCTGCCGCTGATGGAGGCGCTGGCGAGGCGCCGCTCGGACCGCGAGTTCGCGCCCGAGCCGCTGCCGACGCCGGTGCTGTCCGCGCTGCTGTGGGCGGCGTGGGGCGTCAACCGCCCCGACGGGCACCGCACCGCGCCGACCGCGATCGACTGCCAGGAGATCGACGTGTACGTCGCGCTGCCCGAGGGCGCGTACCTCTACGACGCGGCCGCCCACGCGCTGCACCTCGTCGCGGCGCGCGACGTCCGCCGCGTCACCGGCTACCAGGACTTCGTCGACGAGGCGCCGCTCGATCTCGTGTACGTCGCGGACCACGCGCGGATGCAGCTCGTGCCCGCGGGGCAGCGCGAGCGCTACGCCTCGGTCGCCGCCGGCGCGATCGCGCAGAACGTCTACCTGTACGCGGCCAGCGCCGGCCTCGCGACCGTGCTGCGCGCGTGGATCGATCGCGACGCGATCGCCGACGCGCTCGGCCTGACCCACGACCAGCAGGTGCTGCTGTCGCAGACCGTCGGCCGGCCGCGGGGCTGAGCACCTCACCGCAGCGACGGCGGCAGCAGCCCCCCGGGGCCGTGGCGCTCGACGATCACGAACGCGTAGAACACCGCGCCGTAGGCGAGCGCGTAGAACACCCACAGCCCGAGGTGCCCGGCGGTCTGGCGGCTGCCCTTGCGCGCCGACGCGAGCAGCCCGCGCAGCCACGGCGCGATCCACCCCGCGGCGGCGACGAACGCGAACGCGTTGAGCGCCATGATGATCGCGACGCGCAGGTGCAGGTCGGGCACGCGCTGGCGGACCTTGTACGTGACGACCTCCTCGAGCAGCACGACGAGGAGCAGCACCAGCGGCATGATCCAGAACGCCCGCGAGCGGAACGACCAGGGCATGGGGAGGATGTCGCACGGGGCGGATCGTCGCGCCAGGCCCGGGCCGGCGCGTCACGACCGACGCACCGCCGCGGTCGCGGGTCAGAAGCCCAGCGGCAGCCTGCGCAGCGTGGCGCGCCAGGCGCCTGCCGCGCCTGGATCGGACGCATCGACGGTCAGCCGGTCGACCAGGTGGTCGTAGATCCGCCGCACGACGTACGACGGCCGGCGGACGGGATCCGCCCACACCGAGGCGAGCGCGCGCGTCAGCGTGTCCCTCGCGGAGGGACCGCGATCGGAGCCCCCGACGTAGCGCACGATCGCGTCCGCCAGGGCGGCGAGCGCCCGGGCGTCGCCGCCGAGGTGCGGGCTCTCGGCGCGCGCCGCGGCCAGGGCGCGCGCCGCCTCGGCGGGCTCGTCGACGGCGACCAGCGGCGCGAGCAGCAGGCGCGCCTCGCCGGTCATGCCGTCGCGCGGCAGGGCGAGCGCGCGGCGGCACAGCGCGACCGCCTCGCCGAGCGCGTTCGACGCGACCTGGGCGCGCGCGAGGTACGTGAGCATCCACGCGGCGGCGCCGTCCCGCCGCGCGTGATCGCGCATCCACCGGATCGCGAGCCAGTAGTGCGCCGCCTCGACGAGCGCCGCGCCGATCGCGCCCCACAGCACCGGCCAGTCGCGCGCGCGGCGCCGGTTGGTGTACGCGAACCACAGGAGCCGCCCGGTCGAGCCCCGGGCCAGGCCGAGCACGTAGCGCTCCGCGCACAGGTCCGCCGCGCGCGACCGCGGCAGCGAGCGGATCGTCATCCACCGGCCGCCGAACGAGGTCCCGTGGTCCCACCACGCCTGCCCGACCGCCGCGGGCGCGTCGGGGCCGAGGATCAGCTCGTCGAGCAGCCGCTGGGCCCGGCGCCGCTCACCGGCCCGCACGTAGCCGTCGATCGCCTCGGCGACGGGCGTGGCGCTGGAGATCTGGAGCTCGACGAGCATGCGCGTCAGCTCGCGATCGGCGTCGTCGAGCCGGCCGGTCGCCGCGGCGACCTGGACGCGTCGCGCGACGTGGAACGGATCGTCTGGCTCGAGGCCGTCGAGCAGCCGCGCGGCCGCGTCGAGGCGTCCGGACGCGTAGTACACGTCGAACAGCGCCAGACGCGCGAGGCGATCGGACGCGTCGAGATCGAGCGCGCGCCGCAGCGCGGCCTCCGCCCCCGAGCTGTCGCCTGCGCACCGCCGCGCCTCTCCCAGCCAGGCGTGGGCCCGGGCCGAGCGAGGCGCCGCGCTGGTGAGCCGCTCGCCCACGCCGACCGGATCCCCCACCTCGTCCGCCCAGTCGATCAACCGCGAGATCGCCCAGGCGTGCTCCGGCGCCCCCTGCACGACCGCCAGCATGTCGGCGATCGCGGCGGCGTGCTCGCCCCGCTGGTAGCGGATCCACGCCGCGCGCGCCCGCAGGCTCACCGGCGGCGCGCCCCCCCAGAACGTCGGCCTGCACGCCGCGAGCGCCTCGTCCCAGCGCTCGTGGGTGGCGAGGACCAGGGCGCGGGCGTCGTGCAGATCGTCGCGATCCGGCGCCAGCGCGATCGCCTGATCGAGCAGGGCGACGCGCGCATCGAGGGCCAGCGACGCGTCGTGCTCGGCCAGGTACACGCGTGGCGCGATCGCGGCCGCGTCGCGCGCGAGCGCCGCGCGGGCCAGCTCCACCACCGGCTCGCTCGCACCGGTCCACGCGTCGAGGCGCGCCCACGCGGGCTCGTCGTCGGGCTCGAGCTCGATCGCGCGGATCAGCGCGGCGCGCGCGGCGGCGCGCTCGCCGGCCTCGTCGAGCACGGTCGCGAGCACGGCGTGGTTGCCCGGCTCCAGCGGCTCCTCGGCGATGGCGCGCGCGAGCACCGCGCGCGCGGCGTCGTACCGCCCGTGGCGGGCGTGGAGGCTCGCGGCCGCGCGCATCACCGCGGTGTCGTGCGGCGCGACCGCGAGCGCCCGGGTCAGCGCCACCACGGCGGCGTCGCCGCGATCGCGACGGGCCTCGACCTGGGCGAGCTGCCGCCACGCCCGGGGCTCGTGAGGAAAGCGCTCCGCCGCCTCGCGAGCGACGACCGCCGCGTCATCGTACCGGCCCGCGTCGACCAGGCCGTCCACCTCGGCCGCCCACGCGTGCCACTGGTGGGGCCTCGCCCGGCGCAGCGCGCGCAGCCGCGCCAGCGCGGACGGCCCGTCGACCCAGGTGCGCAGCGCGGCGGCGTAGCCGAGCAAGCCGTGACCCGCGGTGCCCTGCCGGGCGAGCTCGCGCGCGACGACGTCGAGCCAGCGCGTCGCCTCGGCGGCGTCGCTGGCCAGCGCGAGCAGCGCGTGCACCGCCCCGGGCTCGTCGACGTCCCGCGCGATCGCCGCCAGCAGCCGCGTGATCGCCAGGTCGCGATCGCCCGCGCGCGTCGCCAGCGCCGCGTCGAGCGCGTCGATCGCGGCGAGGTCGTCGGCGCACGCCCGCGCCCGCGCCAGCCACGCCTGCGCCGCCGGCACATCGTCCGCGTCGATCGCGAGGCGCGCGAGGCGACGCAGCGCCCACGCGCACGTCGGCTGACGCGCGACGAACGCCTCGAGGTGCGCCCGCGCCGCGACCGGATCCTGGCGCGACAGCAGGTCGTCCGCGAGCTCGGCCAGCGGGACGTGGAAGGGGTGGCGGGCGGCCACCTCGACGACGTGGGCGCGCGCCAGGTCGGCCCGCCCCGTTCGCTCCAGCAGCGCCACGTGCTCGGCGTGCGCCGCGACGTCGAGCGGATCGTCCTCGACGAGCGCCCGCCACCCCTCGCACGCCGCCATCCGATCGCCGGCCTGAGCGTCGAGGGCCGCGCGCGCGCGGCGCCAGTCCCGGTCGGCGACCTTGCCGCGGGCCGCCGCGAGCCGGTCGCGGGCACCATCGAGGTCCGCGACGCGGCGGCGACGCTCGGCGGCGAGGAGCAGCAGCTCGCCCTCGTCAGGATGAGCGTCGAGCGCGCGGTCGAGCCACGCGTCGGCGTCGGCACCGCGCCCGATCGCGTCGAACGCCTCGCACAGCGTCCGCGCGGGCCCGCCCGATCGCGCGTGCATCCGGCCGGCGCGGTCGAGCAGGTGCGCGAGGGCGCGCTCCACCTCGTCGGGCAGGACCAGCGCCGCGCCGAAGTACGCCCACGCCGCCCCCTCGTCGCCCTCCGCCAGGGTCGAGGCGAAGCGGAACAGCGCGACCGCGCGGCTGCGATCGCCCGCGGTCCACGTCCACCCCGCGAGGCGCCGGTACGCGGGCGCGTGCGACGGGGCGGCGGCGATCGCGCGCTCGGTGGCGGCGATCGCGCCGGGCGCGTCGCCGAGCGCGGCCAGGACCTGCGCGCACGTGACGAGCATCGCGGCGTCGGTGTCGCGGGCGGCGAGCAACGCCGCCGCCTCCGCCGCGCGCTCGTCGACGGCCTCGTGGCCGCTGCGCGTGGCGAGGTCCATCCACCGCAGGAACGTGTGATCGGGGAACCGCGCGCGCAGGCCCTCGACCCACGCGCGCGCGCTGCGGTGATCACCGTCGTAGCTGGCGAGCGCGCGCCTCGCCTGGTGCACCAGGTAGTGACCTTCGGGCGCCGCGGCGACGAGCGCGTCGTGGGCGCGCTGGGCCGCGGGCCGGTCGTGGCGCGACAGCGCGACCTCGATCGCGAACAGGAGATCGTAGAGCCCCGCGTCCGGCAGCTCGACGCCGTCGAGCCGGTGCGCCTGGTCCTGCGGCACCAGCGCGAGACCGCGCGGCCCGAACGGCGCCTGATCCTCGGCCAGCTCGTCCCAGTCGAGCTCGACCAGCCCCCACGCGCCGGGCTCCTGCACCAGCGCCGTCCGCCGCCGCTCGTCGTAGCCCGCGACCGGCTGCAGGTGCCCGCCGAGGGTGAACGACGTCGTGAGCGCGACCGGCACGCCGGCGTCGAGCAACCCGCGCAGCGCGTCCCACGTCACGGTGAGCTGGCGGGCCACGAACCCGGCGGCCTCGGCCCACTTCCGCTCGCTGCCGGCCGGCGTGCCGTCGTGGCAGATGTCCTCCGCCACGTCGGCGTGGGACACGGCGCGCCCCCAGTACTCGGCGAGGGCGGTGAGCGTCGCGGGCGCGCACGTGTGGTGATCCTGCGGCACGTGCGGCACCGCCAGCAGGTGGCGACGCCCCTGCGCCGCGAGGATCCGCGCGGCATCGTCCTGCGCGTCGGCGTCGCTCGCGAGGCCGCGCAGGTGCGCGGCCAGCGCGCGCTCGCCGCGCAGCTCGTGCAGGCGGCTCAGCTCGCGCGCCAGGTAGTCGTGCAGGCCGCGCTCCATCGCCGGCGCGTGGCCGGCCGCCTGGACCAGGGTCGCGACCGCGTCGTCGAGCGCGCCGGCGTTGCGGTGGTGGACGGCGAGCGCGAGATCGAGCAGGTACGACTCGACGCGCCCGGACGCCTCGGCCAGCAGCGCGCGCGCGTCGGCAGGACGGCGCGCCCGGATCAGCGCGCGGGACTCGAGGTCGATCGCGGCGGGAGACCACGTCCGCGCGGCGCGCGCGCGCGCCACCGCGGCGAGCGCGTCGGTGGGCCGATCGAGCGCGAGATCGAGCTCCGCGCGGGCGCACCACGTCGTCAGCCCGTCGTGGCACGCCGAGGCGACGCGCCACGCCGCCTCGGCCTCGACGAAGTCGCGCAGCTCGGCCAGCGCCGACGCGCGCAGGCACGCCCACGCGGCGCGATCCTCGCCGCTCGCCTCGGCGAGCCCGGCGACCTCGCCGACCCACGCGAGCGCGTCGAGCGCCGCGAGCGGCGTCGTCGCCAGCTCCTGCGCCGCCGCGAGCGCGGCGGCGGGGTGGCGGCGATGGCGGCGCCACGTACCGAGCACGAGCGCGCGCGCACGCCGGCGCGCGCCGCACGCGCGGAGCACGCGGGCGACGAGCAGCGCGTGCTCCGGCGTCGACGCATCGGCGGCGATCCACCCCGCCGCCGCCGCGGCGCGATACGCCGCCACGGCGTGGCCAGACTCGAGCGCTCGCCGGATCCCATCGACGGTGCCGGGAGGGAACTCTCCCGGCGCCGGGCCGGGAGAGGTTGCGGCCACTTCCACGGACGACGTGTTCACGACGCTCACCGCGCGCGACGCTAGCACGGCCGGTCGCGGTTCTTCACCGCGGCTCCGTGGGGCGCCGGGTTGCCACCTGTTGCCATCTCGTGCGCCGGCGCGGAGCCGGCGCGCGCCCGGTCACGCCCAGATCGCGCCGTGCGCGTGGTCGTCGTCGCCGGGCGCGGCGCGCGCGGCGTAGTAGTACGCGGCGACGACCGCGCGGACGTGGCCGTCGGGGCAGCGCAGCGGCGCCGGGTGGCCGTGCCAGTGGTCGTCACCGTGCGCCATGACGACGAGGCGATCGCGCACCGGCGCGATCGCGACCTCGCACCGGGTGCGCGCGCGGTCCCACAGCTCGAGCGCGCCGCCCCACGCCTCGTCCCACGTCCGCGGCAGGTAGTAGAGCGCGGTCACGACGCGGTCGAGGTGGCGCGCGCTGTCGCGGTTGAAGTCGGCGTGGAGCGCGAGGTGCCCGCCGGGCAAGGTCGCCATCGGTCCGGCGCCGAGGAAGTGCGGGTCGGCGATCAGGTCGCGGCGCCCGGTGACCGCGCCGAGGAAGTCGAGGAACGCCAGGCCGCACAGCTCGGCGAGCAGCCACCGCAGCTCGATCGCGACGTCCTCGAACCCGGTGCGCGCGAGCTGGCCGAGGCGCGCGCGCTGCTCGACGTGATCGCGGCGCTTCCAGTGCGGGTGCGTCGGCGGCGGGAACGCGGCGGCGACCGCAGCCGCGCGCGGCTCCCCGAGCAGGCCGTCGATCACGACGTGCGGGTACGGGCGCGCGTCGCGGTACGCCGCGTGGTGCGCGCGCCCCAGCGCGACCAGCGCGGCGCGGTCGAACGTCCACGGCTCGAGCGCGGGATGGCTGGTGACGTGCGACGACACGGCAGCGGTGGTAGCACGGGTCGGGCGCCTGCCCGCGCGCCGCCGGCGCCGACGCCGCGGTCAGGGCCGACGGTGGTCCTGCACGCGCGGTGTGGGCGCGCCCGGCGCGATCGAGCGCAGCCTGGCGCTGGAGCCGTCACGGCCGACCATGGATACTCGAACGATGTCGCGTCCCGCTCCACCCGCGCGCCCCGGCGAGCCGCGGCGCCCGGTCGCGTCGTCGGAGATCACGGCGTTCATCGTCCCGGCCGAGATCGAGGCGCTGCTAGCGCCGTGGCTCCCGACCGCGACCGATCGCGCGTTCGTCGTGCGCTGCGTTCTCGGCGAGGGCCCGGCGCACCACCGCGGCGCGAACTACGTGCTGCTGCGCCTGCTGGGCGAGGTGCTCGCCCGGCGCGCGCCACACCCGGCCGCCGCCGGTGACCGCGGCGACGACATCGCGGTGCCGATCCGGCTGCCTCCGCGCGTCGCCGTCGAACACGACGACACCACCTACCCGCTCCGCATCCCGCGCCGGGTGCTGGCGCGGCTCGCCCCGGCGGAGGGCGGCACGCTGGATGCGATGGTCGACTGCGTCACCGATGGTCCCCCGCAGCACGCGCTCGCCAACGCCGCGATGCTGTGCCTGCTCGACGCGCTCCTCGCCGAGGACGGGCCACCGCCGCGATGAGCGACACCGCGCTGGCGCAGTCGTTCCTCGCCGCTGCCGCCGAGCTCGGCATGTGCACCGCCGCGTGGCTGTTCGTCCGCGAGCTCGCAGCCCACGGCGGAGACGCCGCGGTGGCCGAGACCCGTGACCGACTCGGCCGGTCGTTTCCGGTGTTCGACGCGGTGTGCGCGCGGCACCTCGACGGCCAGCCGAGGGCACCGATCGCCCCCGACGCGATCGTGAAGGCGTGCGACGGCGCGCGCCGCGTGCTGGTGGTCGGGCTCGAGACCGACTTCCTCGACGCGCTGGTGCCCCGGCTCACGGCCGAGATCGGCCTGCTCACCTTCGGCGAGCTCGAGACCGACTGGCCGCGGGTGATCGCCAACTACGGGGGCAAGGTCACGCCCTGCGAGCTCGCGTCGTTCCAGCGGTTCGCCGGCAGCCGCAGCGCGCTCGTGACGTTCCTCTACGGCACGGGGGCGGCGGTCGGGCACGTCAGCCCCGCGTGGCTGCGCGTGATCGCCGGCGACGTCCGCACCCAGTTCCGCACGCTCGCCGGCTGGGACGTGCTCGGGCGTGAGATGTTCGTGTACCCGCGCTGGCTGGTCCAGACGCCGCTGGCCGACTTCTCGGTGGTCGCGCGATGACGGCCACCGCGCTGATCGCCACGGCGATCCTGGTCGGCGCCCTCGCCGCCCAGGCGGTGTGGTCGGCCTGGCGCCTCTCGATCGTCACCGCGGGCGCCGCCGCCGCGTGCCTCTTGACCTCGATCTCCGGCGTCGCCTCGACGCGCGAGCTGCTCGCCGCGGTCCCGTGGGACGTGCTGGTGATGCTGGTCGCCCTCGGGCTGCTGTCGGAGCTCGTGATCGAGTCCCGGCTGTTCGGCGTCCTGGCGATGGCGTCGACGCGGCGCTCCGGCGCCGACCCGACACGCCTGCTCGTGCTGTTCTGCGTCGGCATGTACGTGGTGAGCGGCCTGGTGAACAACCTGACCGCGATCCTGTTCGTGCTGCCGATCCTGCTCCAGCTGTTCAAGTTGCTGGGCGTCAGCCAGCGTTACCTGACGTGGTCGCTGGGGATGGTCGTGGTCGCCTGCAACCTGGGCGGCGCCGCGACCCCGATCGGCGACTTCCCAGCGATCCTGCTGCTGGGGAGCGGCAACATGGCGTTCGGCGACTACCTCGTCGCCGCCGCGCCCCCGACGCTGGCCGCGCTGATCGCGCTGCTGGCCGCGGTCGTGCTGGTGGTGCGACCGGCGCGCGATCTCGCCGACAGCCCGCTGTCCCGGCGGCTCGCCCTGGCCGTGATGGGAGCGCTGTTCCGCCGGGTGACGATCGACCGGCGCGTCCTCGTCCCCGCGGCGGTCGCGACGGCCGCGATGCTGGCCGCGTGGACCACGCTGCCCGCCGACCTGGTCGGCCCGGAGCTGATCTGCTGGCTCGGCGTGGGCGGCGCGCTCACGGCCGTGCCCCGCACCGGCGAGCGGCTGCTCCGCACGCGGATCGACATGGAGGCCGCGCTGTTCCTGCTATCGCTGTTCGTCATGGTCGGCGCGGTGAGCCGTGCGGGCACGTTCGCTGCGCTGGCGGACTGGCTGACGACCTTGCCGGTGTCGTCGCCGGTCCAGCTCGCGCTGTTCCTGCTGTTCGCCGGCCTGGCCACCGGACTGTTCTCCGCGGGGCCCAGCATGGCGGCGCTGCTCGAGGTGGCCGAGGCGCTCGCGGCGCGGATGCCGCCGACCGCCGTCTACGTCGGGCTCGCGCTGTCGGTGTGTGCCGGCAGCTCGCTGTTCCTCACGGCCGCGACCTCGGGCCCGATGGCGCAGATCATGACCGAGCGCGCGGGCCTCCGCGACCCGCGCGGCGCCCCGCTGCGTTTCGGCTTCTTCGCGTTCGTCCCGGTCGGCCTGCTGGCGTTCGCCGTGATCCAGTCGATCGCGCTCGCCTACGCGCTGGCGATCGTCGCGATGGCGTGAGTCGACCGCGGCGCGCGCCGCGAGCGCGGGTGCGGGCGTGCGAGTCGAGCGGCAACGGATCTGCGCCAGCCGGCCCCGTCGCAGCCGTGCCGACCCGGCCCGGGGTTGCGCGGGCGCGCGGGTCTACCGAGGATCGGCCATGTCCCGGACTCGCCCACGGCTCGCCCTGTGCGCCTTCCTCATCACCGCCGGCTGCGGCAAGGACGCCGCGCGCGCGCCCGAGCCGACGCCGCCGCGTGACGCCGCACCGGTCGTGGCGCGCGACGACGCCGCGGTGACGCCACCGACCCCGGCGCCCGACGCCGGTCCGGCGCCGCTCGGCCCCAACCTCTACACGCTGGGCGACGAGCGGCTCGCGGTCGGCGTGACCGTCGCCCTCCCCGCGGGCTGGCAAGATCGTTCGTCCCCCGGCAACGCCGTGTTCGCGCACCTCGACGGCGCGTGGCTGAAGATCACGCTCACCTGCCACGGCGCGTGCGGCGCCACCCGCGCCGCGGCCAACATCGCCGCCGCCGCGCGCGAGGCGTTCGAGTTCACGACGAGCGACAGCCACGTGCCGCGCCTGGCCCCGGTGTGGGACGAGGAGGTCACGGAGCTCCGGCCGGGCGTGTTCCGCTGGGCGTTCCATGGCGCCGCCAGCGAGGGCCCGCGGTGGGAGGTCCACCACCGCGCGGTCGAGCGCGTCATCGGCGATCACGTCCTGCAGTGCAAGATCGAGCTCACCAACGACGCGATCGCGATGGGGCCCGCGCTCGACGCGCTGTGCGACGCGCTCGATCCGGTGGTCGAGCCCGACCCGCGCTTCGCGTGGAAGGTCGTCGTCACGCCGGCGACGGCGCCGGTCGCGCAGCGCGAGCAGCTCGAGCTGCGCATCGAGGTGACCAACACGTCGAAGGACACGCTCGACCCGCTGCGCCGCCTGCCGACGTTCGTCGTCGACGGCGCGCCGTCGCAGGCGCTCGCGATGGCGTTCGGCAACGGCGGCCGCAGCCGCGAGTGGTCGGCGCTCGCGCCCGGCGCCACCGTGACCGACCGCCGCGTCATGGGCTTCGTCGACGGCGCCGGCGAGCACACGATCGTCCTCACGCACCTCGGGGTCGAGCTCGCCCGCACGACCGTGACGCTGACGCCGTGAGGTCGCCGGACCACGGCGCCGCCGGCGGCTCGACGGCCGCCCGGCCCGCGTCGTATCGTCGTCGCGCGGCGTGGACGCCGCGAGGGTATCGATGCAGCGACCGACCCGCTTGCTGACGCTGGTGATGCCGTGGCTCGTGGCGTGCGGCGCACCCGCGACGCGATCCACGACGGCCACGTCGGCCACGACGGCCACGTCGGCCACGACCCCGCCCGCGCCGGCCGACCCGCCCGCGCCGTCGACCGGGTCGTGCGACGCGCACCAGCTCGCGCTGTCGCGCCAGGCCGACGAGCGCGCCCACCCGCACGGCATCGTCCCCCACCTGACGAAGCACTTCCCCGACGGCCGCGTATCGTGGCTGATGCGCGAGGAGCCGTACCAGCGGTTCGTCGTGTCCACCGGGGCCGAGCGGTTCGGGCGGTGCGACGACACCGGGTGCTACGTGTTCGCGGCGCCGACGCAGGTGATCGAGGACGCGGTTCGCGGCGCGACGACGGCGGACGGGCACGATCCAGCGCGCCTCGGCGAGGCGCTCGGGCTCCCGGCCGACAGCTTCGCCGGCCCGCTCCGCCTGATGACGCTCGACCTCGATGACGCGACCGGCGCGTGCGTGCGCCTGCCAATCGAGTCGGACCCGGGCGTGTGGAAGTGCGAGGGCGAGGCCGACGCGCACTGCTTCCGGTTCGGCGGCTTCACCTCGGGCGGCGTGCCCGAGGTGATCGTGATCGACGCGGCGGTCGCCGAGACGACGGTCGTCACGATCCCGTGAGCGGCCCAGCGCCGCGCCCGGCGCGCGCTCACCGCGGCGGCGCGAGCGCCGCGCGATCCAGCGCGTCCGGCGCGACCGCGCGCTGTTCGACCTCGTAGCCGGAGACGACGCGGAACGTGAGGTAGTCGCCGCGGGCGAGGCGCGCCTTGACCAGGCGGCGGGTCGCGGGGTCGCGCAGGCCGAGCGCCGAGGTGTCGTCGGGGCCGAGCGTCCACCCGACCTCGGCGCGCTCGCCGCCGTCGAGCACGGTCGCGCCACGGACGTCGAGCCGCGCGCCGTCGATCGCGAGCTGCGAGCCGGCCTCGACCCGGCCGTAGGAGTTGTCGGCGAGGACGAGCTCGAAGCCGCCGTCGTCGCGCAGCACCGCGGGGCAGTCGCCCGACGGCGTGTGCCCGACGACGACGCGGCGGACGCCCGAGGCGCGCAGCGTCGCGATCACCTCCGGCGGCGGCAGCACCGGGTCGCCGCGCTCGTCGGTCGGCCGCGCGTAGACGACGCTGGCCTGGTGCAGGCGCGTGCCAGGCAGCGGCGCCTGGTACGCGAGCAGCGCGTCCCAGCTCGGGGCGCCGGCGGCGGTCACCCGTCCCGCGAGGAAGCCGTCGACCGCCGCGGCGAGGAACGCGTTCAGCCGTTCGATCCAGGCGTCGACGTCCGCGGTGACCTCGGCGATCCCCGGCACTCGGCCGAGGTTGTCGACGGTGACCCCGCCGTGGACGAACAGCGTCTCGCCGCTGCGGAACCCGAGCCGCGCCGCCGCGAGGTAGCGCGTGACCAGCCCGTCGGGCGCGACGTCGTCGAGGAAGCTGTCGACGACGTCGTCGTCGTCGACCGCGCCGAGCTCGGCGCGGCGGTGCGCGAACGCGTCCTTGGCGCCCATCGTCCGCGCCAGGATCCACCGCAGCAGCTCGCCGCGCGGCGCGTCGGGCGCGCCCGCCGGCGGCGCGCCGGTCAGCTCGCGCGCCAGGCGCAGCTTGTTGAGGTCGCGGTTGCCGGCGAGCAGCACGACCTGCGCCGGCTGCGCCGCCTTCGCGTCGAGCAGCGCGCGCAGCACGCGCCGCCCGGCGGGCCCGCGATCGACCGCGTCGCCGCCGAACACGAGGACCGCGCCGTCGGCGACGCGCAGCCGGTCGTCCGTGTCGAGCGTCACCAGCGGATTGCCGGCGGCGAACCCGGCGAGCTTGTCCCACCGGCCCTCGACGTCGGTGAGGTAGGCGATCCGCGACACGCGCGCCGACGCTAGCACGCGCGCGGTCACGCCCCGCGCGGCCGCCGCGCCAGTCGCAGCGCCTCGGCCGCGGTGCGCGTCAGGCCCGGACGATCGCCGTGCGGCGCGGGACGCACCGCGGGCGCGGCGCGGGCGCGCGCGCCCAGCGCCTCCGACGCGGCGGCGCCCAGCACCACCTCGCACGCCTCGTAGACACCGTCCGGGCCCTCCTCCTGCGCGTCGTGCGCGGCGAGCAGCCCGGCGAGCTCGCCGCACAGCGCGAGGTCCGGGGCCGGGACCAGCAGCGACGAGATCGCCGCGTGCTCGACGTGCAGCGCGCGCAGCCGCTCGGCCAGCGCGGCGCCGCCGCCGTCGCGAACCGCGGGGAACAGCAGCTTCTCCTCGATCCCGATGTGGCGCAGCAGCCCCGCCCGGAACGCGGCGAACGCCTCGGGCTCGACCGCGGCCCCGGCGGCCGCCGCGGCGAGCAGCCCGCGCAGCCGGGCATGATCGGCGATCAGGTAGTCGCTGACGCGTTCCATGACGATGACCTTGCCACGGTCCGGGGCGAGCCGCGCGTGGCCATCTCGCCGCGGTGCGGTAACGTCCACGCATGCCGAAACTGGTCGAGCGTCCGACCGTCGTCACGGCGGCGGGGAACAAGCCCAAGGTGATCGAGGAGTACGTGGGGCGGGCGAGCACGCGGGAGCCGCGGGTGAGCGTCGCGCGCATGACGTCGCCGCCCGGGTGGATCGAGCCGGGGCAGCGCCCCGCGTTCGACGAGTACACGCTGGTGCTCGCCGGCGAGCTGCACGTCGATCACGAGGGCGGCACGATCGTCGTCCGCGCCGGCCAGGCCGTCCACACCCGGCCCGGCGAGTGGGTCCGCTACAGCACGCCCGGCGGCGCCGAGTACGTGGCCGTGTGCCTGCCGGCGTTCTCGCCCGAGACCGTGCACCGCGATCCCGAGGCGTGAGCGCGCGCCGCGCGGCTCACGGCGCGGCGAGCGCCGCGCACCGCTTGCACAGCGTGCCGGCCATCCGCTCGGGCGGGTAGCTGAGCCCGCAGTTGCCGCACGGCACCGTCGTCGCGGTCTGCGCCGGCGGCCGCGGCCGGGCCGCCAGCGCCGCGTCGATCCGCCGGTCGAGCTCGGCGGCGTCGAGGCCGCCGACCTCGACCATCGCCTGGCTGAGCACGGTCAGCGCGGCCTTCACCACCTCGACCTCGTGGGCGAGCCGGTCGATCCGGTGGTGGACTCGCCGCAGGTCCTCGGTGTCGGGACCGGACGCGGCGACGCGAGCGACCTCGTCACGCAGCCCCTCGATGTCGCGGCGCTGGCTGTACTCGGTGTCGAGCAGGTAGCGGAAGAAGTTCCCCATCCCGCCAGCGATACCACGGCTCGCCGCCGCGCGGCCGAGCGCGGCGGTCACAGCGCCGGCGCGGCGGGCGCGTGCGCCGTGAGGACGACGCGGAGGATGTGGGCCCCGGGCGGCGCGGTCACGCGCAGGAAGTCGATCGGGTTCGGCGCCGCCAGCTCGAGGCCGGCGTCGAGCGCGCCGGCGGCCCGCCAGCTGATCAGCGCGAGGTCGTCGTAGCGCACGACGGCGTCGCCGACGAGCGGTGGCGCGTGGCGCAAGAACAGCCGCACGGCGTGGGGGTTCTGCGTCGCGCTGCCGGGATCGGTCGGCGCGACGACGTCGGCGGGGAACGCCAGCGGCGCGGCGAACGGGCGCCACGCGTAGGTGCCGGCCGGCACGGTGACCGCGACCTCCTCGCCGTGCTCCACCTCGCCCTCGCTGGCGTGGTAGCGCACGACCATCCGCACCGCGCCGGCGTTGTCGCCTCGGACGTAGCCGAACAGCGTCACGTCCTTGTTCGGCGCGCCGGTCGCGGCGCCGAGGACACGGACGCGGTTGCGCAGCGGGACGATCGAGTCGTCGACGTTGCCGCCGTGGCGCGTCGAGCACAGCGCGGCGACCCCGTCGCGCGGCGCGTGCACGCACACGAAGCTCGACGGCGCGGACGTGTCCCACCGCGCCGCCTCGAGCGCGTCGCCGTCGACGTCCCAGTCCTCGACGTCGCCGTGGACCAGCAGGTCCTCGCCGGGCGCCGCGGTCGCGCCCGCCACCGCCAGCGTGGCGCGCGCCAGCGACTCGCCCGGGCGCAGCACGGCCCGCAGGTCGACGACCGCCGCGCCCGAGGCGTCGACCGTGACCGGCACGTCGACCTCGCGGGTCGTCGCCGTGGCCGCACCGGGACCGATCAGGCCGCGACCGTGCGCGGTCGCGACCGCGACGCCGCCGGGGAGCGACACCTCCCCGATCCGCCGCAGCAGGTAGTGCGCGAGCCGCCCGAGCGCGGGCCGCGGCGCGTAGTCCTCGAGGTAGATCGGCAGCGCCTGCGCGCCGCGCACGGTCCCGCCGTCGAGGTCGATCACGGCCACGTACGACAGCATCGTCTCCAGCCGATCCTGGTCGAAGCAGAAGTTGCCCAGGCTGTGGAGGACGAGGACGTCACCGACCCACGCGAAGCCCTGCGCGACGTGCGGGTGGTGCGCGACGACGAGCGAGGCGCCGGCCTGCGCGACCAGCTCCATCCGGCCGCGCGCGTAGGCGCCAGGGCTGAACGTGTACTCTTGGCCGGTGTGGAGCTGAGCGATCACGACGTCGCCCGCCGCGGCCGCCGCGGCGATCGTCGCGGTCACGGCGTCATCCTGGCGCAGATCGGCCGCGCCGCCCTTGACCTCGGGCACCTCCGGGGGCTCGGCGGCGACGTAGATCGGCGGGTGATCGGTGCCGCTGATCGACGTCATCGACACCAGCGCGTAGGGCGTCCCGCCGAGCGTCACCCGGTACGGCGCGAACGCCTCGGCCGGGGTCGAGCCCAGGCCGCTGTGCGCGATGCCGGCGGCGTCGAGGTGGGCGTGGGTGTCGAGGACGCCCGGCTCGAGGTAGTCGAAGACGTGGTTGTTGCCGAGCGAGACGTAGCGGACGCCGACGGAGCTCAGCGCCGCGAGCGAGCCGGGGAGCGTGAAGTAGACGAAGTCCTTGGTCGGGTGCGGCGTCGCGGGCGTGGCGGTCACGACCGACTCGAGGTTGACGATCGGGTAGTCGACCGCGTCGAACCACGGCCGCACGTGGTCGAGCACCGCGACGCTGCCCGGGGCCGGATCGGCGCTGTCGACGAGCGCGTCGGGGTTCGACGGCGGGACCTCGTCGAACGGGGTGAGGGCCTCGGGGTCCATGAACCGCCGGCCGAACGAGGTGTCGCCGGCGAACAGCAGCCGGACGCCGCCGCCGGTCGGGGTCAGCGGGATCTCGCCGAGGTCGACGCGCGCCTCGGCGACGGGGCGCGCGAGGTGGACCGGCAGCTCGACGACGCGGTGGCCGTCGGCCTCGACGTGGACGAGGCGGTTGCGCCGCGCCAGCCCGTGGACGCCGAACCGCCCCGCGGCGTCGGTGATCGCGATGGCGTCGCCGATCCGGACGCGCGCGCCGGCCACCGGCGCGCCTGCGGCGACGACGACGCCGACGACCTCGATGTGCGCGCCGATCAGCGCGTCGCGGGCGTCGCGCTCGTCGGCGAACAGGTCGTCGTCCGGTTCGCCCGCGAGCTCCCACGGCCCCTCGTCCGCGTCGACCTGCGACGGATCGTCCGGCGCGGCGTCAGGGTCCGCCGCGTCGGCGACCGGGCCGGCCGGGGCGTCCGCGGCGCCGCCGTCGCCACCGCCGCCGCAGGCCGCCACTGTCAGCAGCACGACCGCGATCACCGCGCGCATCGACCGACACGGTAGCACGCGCTCGAGGCGACGCGGCCCCGGCGGTACGTGGTGCCGGGTGACGCCACCGTGCGACGCGCGCCCACACGGCGTCGCGGTGGCGCCCTCGCCCATCGCGACCAACGATCCGCGGGGTTACCCCGGCCTCCGACCGTCGCCGCGCTCTGCCAGCAACACCACCCCCGGCCCCGTGTCTCGTCGGGCGATGAAACCTCACCAGTGGCTCGGCGTCGCGCACGTCCCCGGTCCCCGGCTCGACCTGCGCCCGGTCACCTACATCGCGCTCACCTCGGTCGCCATGCTGGTCGCGTTCCTCGCGGTCCGGTCCGCGCCGCCCGCGCTCGCGACCGCCGAGGCGGCCGCGGACGAGGCGACGGCGACGGACGACCGGGTGGCGACCGCCCAAGGCGGCGGCGGTGGCGGCGCGCCCGCGGACGCGGCCTCCGCGCCCGCCGCGCCCGCGGTCTCGATGCAGCTCGCGCTCGCCGACGAGGCGCCGGCGCGCGCGCGCCGCCACGGCGGTCGCGGCCCCGATGACGGCGACGACGGCGACGGCGACGGCGGCGGCGGCCCCGGCGTGCTCGGCGCGCGCGGCCTCGCCGAGGGCATCTCCCGCGTCGCCGGCGACAGCGACCTGCGCGCCGGCGGCGACGCGATCATCGCCGCCGCGCGCGAGGACGGCTTCGAGGTGATCGAGGACCCGTGCGGCTCGCGCTGCTTCGGCGGCAGCCTGCGCGCGGCGAAGCGGCCGTGCCCGCTCGGCGAGCGCCTCGACGACGACGGCCGCTGCGTCCCCGACGAGGGGTGACCGCGCGGTCGAACCGGCGCCACCGTGCGCGGGGGCGGGCGAGGCGCCGGCGCTCGACCGCGCGGCGTGAGACGCGGACGCCCGTCCGCGTCGCGCAGGTCGTGCGCGGCGCGGCGGGGACGCGCGCCGTCTTTTCGTGGTTCCGGGCGTGCTCCCGTCAGGCCGGGCCGGGCTCGGTGACCGGCTGGATGACGTCGGTGATCCACTGAGCGGGATCGGGGACCTCGCCGGGACTGGTCAGGTAGACCTCGCGGACCGGCTCGGCGCGCTCGCGGTGGTTGTCCTCGAGCCAGTGCTCGATCGCGGTGTACGTCGACGAGAGCTGGTCGTACGGGCCGAGGTGCCGCACCCGCACGGCGGGCCCGCCGGCGAGCTCGACCGCCTCGACCCGGCCCTTGCCGGCGACCGGCGCGCGCAGCGGGACCATCACCTCGACGTCGATCAGGTCGCCGAAGTGGTGGTAGCGCGCGAACGGCGGCCCGGCGATCTCGCCGCCGGCGACCTCGACGAGCTCGTGGAACGCCTCGCCGAAGAACCGCGACAGATCGGCGAGCGCGACCTCCGCGCGGATGCCGAGCGCGGGGCCGGGGCTCAGGCGGGTGACCTCGGGTGCGGTGTCCATGGTGTCCTCCTTCTCCCACCCCGACATGCTTGGGCCGTGCCACCGACGCCGACGCTGCCCGTATGATGGTGGCCATGAGAACCTGGATCCTCGGAGCGCTCACCGCCGCCCTGGTCGCGGCGTGCGGCGGACCTCAGCCTGCCCCCTACGTCGAGCCCGACGTCGACGGCGTGTGCAAGATCGATCCGGCCGTCGCGGCGGGCCGCGCCGCCAAGCCGGAGACGCCCGCGCACTGCTTCGACCCGGCCGCGTTCGGCGCGGTGCAGGACGCGTGCAACGACACCCGCGAGCCGGGCGCCTGCTACGACGCCGCGACCTGCCTGAACGTCGCGCTGTCGACGATGGAGCCGACCGACCCGATGCGCGAGGCGACGCTCGACTCGGCGATCGCCGGGTTCCGCGTCGCGTGCGACGCCAGCGTCGCCGAGGCGTGCGTGATCTTCGCGTCGATGGCCGAGGAGGAGGTGCTGGCGAACCGCGAGCACCCGCGCCGCGACGAGCTGCTCGCGACGATGTGCGACGGCTACGAGCAGGGGTGCCGGCTCGGCGAGGAGTTCGACGGCTGCGCGCGCTGCCGCACCGCCGGCTGCTCCGGCCTGCCCGGCGTGACGCCGGCGCCGATCCGCGAGACCGTCGGGCCGGCCCCGGCGCCGTGACCGCCGGCCGCGCTCACCACGTCAGCTCGACGAGCTCGACCGAGCCCGGCGAGGCGTAGCGGAACGGCACGATCGAGTAGCCGACGCCGGCGGTCACGATGATCGTCGTGCCGCCGAGCTGGTAGCGGCCGTCGACGTAGGGCGTCTCGAGCCGCGCCAGCGGGACGTGCCACACCCCGAGCAGCGGGTTGACCTGGCCGCCGTGGGTGTGGGCGGCGAGGATCAGGTCGACGCGGTCCTTCGCCCGCGCGGCGACGTCGTCGACGAGCTGGTGGGTCACCAGGATCCGGACGTCGGCGCCCTGCAGCTCCGCGATCAGCCGATCGATCTCCTCGCCCGACGTCCGCGACGGGTAGCTGTAGGTGAGGAACGCGACCGCGACGGTGCGCCCGTGGTGGTCGAACCGGCGGACCTCGTTGTGCACCATCTCGACGCCGTGGGCGCGCAGCGCGCGGGTGACCTCGCCGACGCTGCGCTCGCGGTCGATGTACGCGAAGTGCTCGTGGTCGCCGCGCACCGAGAACGTGCCGAGCCGGCTCGGCGCGAGCGCGGCGGTGCGCGCCGCGGCGGCGATGTGGTCGGGCCCCATGTTGATCCAGTCGCCGCCGGACAGCACGAGGTCGGGGCGGTCCGCCGCGACCCGCTTCATCACCGAAGCCGCGCGCGCGGCGTCGGTGTGATCGTCCTGCTGCAGGTCCGCCACGAACGCGATCCGCATCGGCGGCACGCCGGGCGCCGGCGCCGGCGCCGCGACCGTGTAGTGCCGCCACCGCAGCTCGCCGCGCTCCCAAAGGATCCGCGCCGGCGTGTAGATCGCGACCAGGACGATCGGCGCGAGCACCGCCACCGCCCGGCCGCGGTGCATCGGGATCCGGCGCGCCCACGCCACGACGTCGACCAGCAGCAAGTACGGCAGCGCCTGCACGACGGTCAGCACCGTGAGGAAGAACGGCAGCACCAGCGTCCACGTCGCGACCGGGCCGTCGAACCCCCGCATCCGGTCGCTGCCGAGCGCGAGCGAGACGAGCACCGACAGGAAGATGATCGCCGGGTAGGCGAACAGCAGCCAGGCGATCCCCCAGCGCAGCGCGGTGCGGCCGCGCGGCGGCAGCCCGAGCGCCGCGGCGGCCTCGACGACCCGGCGGCGCGTGTACAGGCCGGCGACCGTGACCAGCGACAGGCCGAGCGCGAGCCAGATGAACCACATCCCAGGCTTGGTAGCACGCGCGCGCGGCCGCGCCCCCGGCGGCCGGCGCGGTGGCGAGGACCGTAACCTCCGGCGCACCGCCGGCGTCTCACCCGCCACGCGCGTTGGCGTATCGCTCCCGGCCCGAGGCGCGATACGCTCGGGCGTCGGGCATGGCGATCCTCGTCCATACCAACGGCGGCGGCCGCGAGTACGAGCTGGGCGAGCGCACCGTCATCGGGCGCATGGACGCGGCGGACATCCGCCTGCTCGACGGCATGATCTCGAAGCAGCACGCCGAGATCACGCACGCCCACGGCCGGTGGTCGCTGCGCGACCTCGGCAGCTCGAACGGCACGATGGTCAACGGCCGGCGGATCCACGCGGTCGACCTCGCCGAGGGCGACGTGATCGCGCTCGGCGGCGCCCAGCTGGTGTTCTCCCACGCCGCCGCCCGGCGCGCCGCGCCCGCGGTCGCGATCGTCGACTCGTCGGCGCGGATCCAGGCAAAGATCGACCGCGCGCCGGTCGACGGCTTCCGCCCGGTCGCGCAGATCAACGACGTCGCCCAGCTCCAGCGCGACTACGAGAAGCTGCGGATCGCCAACGAGCTGGGGCGCGCGATCGGGCTCGAGCCCGACGTCGACAAGCTGCTGGCGCGGCTGCTCGACGAGACGTTCAAGCTGCTGCCGGCGGACCGCGGCGTGATCCTGCTGATGGACCCGCAGACCCGGCAGCTCGCGCCGCGCGCGGTCAAGCACGCCGGGCCGGCGCACGAGGCGATCAACCTGTCGTCGACGATCATCAACCAGGTGTTCCAGAGCGGCGCCTCGGTGATCACGATGGACGCGATGATGGACTCGCGGTTCGCCGGGGCGAAGTCGATCATCGCCGGCGGCATCCGCTCGACGATGTGCGTGCCGATGATCCACCAGTCGCAGCTCTACGGGATCATCCACCTCGACTCGCTGATCGCCACCGGCGCGTTCTCGGAGAAGGACCTGCAGATCCTCGACGGCGTCGCGGCGCTCGCGGCGCAGGCGCTCGACAACGCCTACAAGGCCAAGCAGATCGAGCGCAGCGCGCTGGCGCGGCGCGACTTCGAGCGCCTGCTGCCCCCGGAGGTCGTCGAGCAGGTGGTCAACGGCGGCGTCCGGCTCGAGCGCGGCGGCGAGCAGCGCGAGGCGACGGTGATGTTCACCGACATCCGCGGGTTCACGTCGTGGTCCGAGCGCCACCCGCCGGCGCACATCGTCGCGGTGCTCAACGACTACTTCGAGCTGATGGTCGACGCGATCCACCGCCACCGCGGCACGCTCGACAAGTTCATGGGCGACGGCATCCTCGCGCTGTTCGGCGCGCCGATCTCCTACGGCCACGACGCGATCAACGCGGTCGACTGCGCGCTCGAGATGGCGCGGTTTCTCGCCCAGTTCAACCGCGAGCACGAGGGCACGGGAGATCAGTTCGCGATCGGCATCGGCATCAACACCGGCCCGGTCGTCGCCGGCTACATGGGGTCGTCGCGGAGCATGGAGTACACGGCGATCGGCGACGCGGTGAACCTGGCGTCGCGGCTGTGCGCCGCCGCCGCGCCCGGCCAGATCCTGGTCTCGCCCAGCACGCTCGCGGCGATCGGGCACCGGTTCACGGCCCAGCAGCTCGCGCCGATCCAGGTCAAGGGCAAGCAGCAGCCGGTCACCGTGTACCAGGTGACGGGCTACGCGTCGCAGCACTGACGCGGCCGGTCACCCCGCCGACGCCGCGCGCGCCGCCCCGGCGGTGGGGACAGCCGACGCAGGGGCGCGCACCTCACGCATGGCGCACCGCGTCCCCGCAGGAAGGTTCGAGGCGACGCCGAACTCCCGGATCCGCCGCGCGCCGCGCGCTGGACCGCGACGTGCACTGGCGCATCGAGCCGGTCGGCGAGGACCGGACGCCCCCGCCGGTCGCCGCCGTCGGGCGGACGGATCGTGCCCGTCGTCCAGGAGCCCCGATGTCCCGTTCGTCGCCACCGCGCCGCACCGCCCCCGTGATCGCCCTCGCCCTCGTCGGCGCAGGCTGCGTGGTCGGCGCGTCCGGTCCGCCGCCGCTGTCCGACGACCCGGGCGTCATCTTCAGCTACCCGGCGAACGGCCAGGTCGACGTCCCGGTCGGCGCCCGGGTCGTCGTCAGCTTCACCGACCCGGTCGACCCGGCGGCGCTGGCCGTCCCGTGTACCGTGGACGGCGCCGGCCGGGTCGCCGGCGGGCTGTGCGTGCGCGGGCCCGGCGGGCTGGTGGCGGCGACCGCGTCGATCACCGGGCCGCGCGACAACGTCGTCCACCTCGAGGTGGCGGGGTGGGAGCCGTCGACGGTCTACGAGGTGTTCGCCAGCCCCGCGCTGCTGTGGGGCGCGGCGTCCAACCTGGTCGAGGGCGAGCCGGTCCTGGCGTTCTCGACCGCGCAGCCGACCGCCCTCGCCGGGCAGCCGCCGGCGGTCTACGCGGTCAACGGCGACGACCCGGTCGCGTTCGGCGGCGGCGGCGCCCCGCGGTTTCCGTTCCTCGACTTCTCGACGATCCGGCTGACCATGACCGAGCCGCTCGACGCCACGACCGTCCGCTACGGCGCGTCGGTCCGGCTGGTCGACGACGCCGGCGCGCTGGTCGACGCCGCGCTGCTGGTGTCGGGCGCCCACGTCACGGTCGACCCGGTGGACGACCTGACGCCGGGGCGGACGTACACGCTCGAGCTGGGCGCGGCGGGCGCCGAGCTCCGGGACGCCGGCGGCGAGGTCGCGGCGCCCGCCTCGCTGCGGTTCGAGCCGGCGGACTCGCGGGTCGACGGCCGCGAGCTCGCGCAGGTGCTGAGCTGCGTGCCGGGCAACGAGCGGTCGTACGCGGCCGGCAGCGTGATCAACCGGGTGTCGGTGGCGTCGCCGCTGATCGGCGCCAGCGACGTGGCGATGCGCGACTCGACGCTGACCGCGGTGATGGGCAACCCGTCGGCGTTCGGGCCGCTGATCCCGCTGACCCTGCGCAAGGGCCAGACGCTGACGATGCAGGCGTTGCCGGTCCGGCTCGGCGGCGAGATCCCGACGCCGCTGACGACCGGCGACCTGCGGGTGCAGATGGCCTCGGACGCGACGGTCTACCTCGTCCGCAACCCGTTCCGCGATCCGGCGCGGCTGCCCGACGACGCGCTCGCGCCGGTGTTCGCCTACCTGTCGTTCGACGTCGTGATCACCGCGGCCGACGGCACCGCCAACGCCGCGCTCAACCAGCACGTGCTGGGCGTCCAGGCGACCGGGCTGGCCTCGGTCTACCAGGGCGGGCTGGCGATCGAGAGCGTCGGCGCGCTCGAGCTCGACCTGCTCGGGCTCGATCGCGCGACGTCCAACATGGTGCTGCGGCTGCGCACCGTCGTCGGCGACGGCAGCGGCGCGGTCGACGCGACGCCGCCGGCGATCACCGCGGCGTCACCCGCCGACGGCGCGCGCGGCGTCGCGGCGGACGCGGCGCTGCGCGTGACGTTCTCCGAGGGGCTCGACGCCGCCGCCGCGACGCGCCCGGGCGCGGTCACGCTGACCGCCGCCGGCGCGCCGGTGCCGGCGCGGGTCACGATCGAGGGCAGCACGCTGGTCGTCACGCCGGCGCGCCCGCTGGCCTACGCGACCGACCACGCGCTCGAGCTGGGCGCCGCGCTCCGCGACCTCGGCGGCGTCGCGTTCGGCGGCGCGCGCCTGACGTTCCGCACCGAGGACCTGGCGACCGGCTCGCCGATGCCGTTGACGCTCGCCGCGGCGCGCCCCGGCGTGCCGTGCGCGCTCGA
Source organism: Myxococcales bacterium (assembly GCA_011526095.1). Taxonomy (GTDB): domain Bacteria; phylum Myxococcota_A; class Polyangia; order Haliangiales; family Haliangiaceae; genus WYBA01. The sequence continues at coordinate 68,171 of WYBA01000153.1, forward strand.
GGGCGCGAGCACGGCGACCGCCGGGCGGTGCCGCGCCGGCGACGACGACGACGAGCCCTACGCGCCGTTCACCCTGCCCGCCGATCAGCCGGTCGAGCTGCACTTCCACCAGCCGCTCGACCGCGCGACGGTCGCGCTCGGCGCGGCGTGCGGGACCGGCAGCGTCCGGATCGAGCGGCTCGGCGCCGACGGCGCGTGCGCCGGGGTCGTGCCCGGCCGGCTGATCGTCGGCGAGCGCGCCGTCGTGTTCTGGCCCGACGGCGGGTGGGAGCCGGGCGCGCGCTACCGCGTGGTCGCGCGCGGCGGCGGCGACGAGGACTGCGACGCCGGCGAGCTGTGCGGCGTCCACGGCCTGCCGCTCAACAGCGACGTCCTCGACGGCATCGCCGACGACGACGAGGCCGGCGGCGCGGACGTCGTCCTGCCGTTCACCGCGGCCGAGGCCCGCACCGATCGCTACTACCTGACGGCGCGCACCGCGCCCGCCGCCGATCGCAACGGCAACGGCTACGTCGACGCCGGCGAGCGCGCCGGCGACACCAACCGCGCGGCGATGCGGATCGTGAGCACGAGCGGGATGATCCGCAGCGCGACCCTGCGCGGCGCCGACTGCGTCCCCGGCACGCCGAGCCACGAGGCGTGCATGTACCTGGGCGGCACGCTGCCGGCGGCGATGGGCCGGCTGCAGCACGACTGCGTGATCGACGGCCAGGCGGTCGACGCGTGCATCCCGATCGAGCTGCCGCCGCAGATCCTCTACGGCACGACGCTGAGCATGGACGCCGAGGTCGCGGTCGTCGGCTCGCTGTCCGACCAGCGGACCGAGCAGCTGGTGCTGCGCATGCGCGGCCCGGGCGGCGGCCCGATCACCAGCCACATCGTCGTCGGCGCCGACGGGCTCGCCGAGCTGCGCGCCCGGCTCGAGCTGTACCTCGACGCTCCGAGCATGCGGCTGCTCGCGGGCCTCGCCGGCCACGACCTCGAGAGCAAGCCGCTCGCGGTCGACGTCGCCGGGCCGGTGACGTTCACCGACGACGGCAAGATCCAGCTCCAGCTCGCCAACGTCGCCGCGGTGCCGATGTCGGTCCGGCTCGACGCGATCGGCATCGGCATCGGCACGATCGCGATGGAGATCCCGGCCGGCGAGATGAAGCTGCAGCTCGTCGGCGACGTGCCCGCGGGGGTGCGGTGAGGGCGCGCGCGGGGACCGCGTGGCTCGCCGCCGCCGCGACGGTGGCGGTGGTGCTCGGCGCGACGAGCGGCGACGCCGAGGCCCGGCGCCGCAAGCGTCGCGCCCCGCCGCCGCCGCCCCCGGTCGAGGCGGTCGAGGCGGACGCAGACGCAGAGATCGAGATCGATCCACTGCCCGAGATCGAGATCGAGCCGGAGGACGAGCCGGTGGTCGACGAGGGGCCCGACGACCACGGCGACACCGCGCTGACCGCGCGCGCGGCGCGGGACGACCGCCCGTGGTACCGGCGCGGCCACCTCCACGTCCGCGCCGGCGTGCTCCACGTCATGCCGCGCGCCAGCTCCGGCGAGGTCGTGCTGTCCGACGTCGGCGGGCCGGCCAGCCTCGCGGTGGAGAACGGCCCGATCGAGGGCTCCTACGCCGAGATGGGCGACGTCACGACGCCCGCGGTGCTGCTCGGCTTCATGGTGCCGGCGTGGGGCGGCGAGGTCGGGGTCGAGACCGTGCTCGCGCCGCCGGTGACGTTCGAGCTGCGCGCCGGCGGCACGGTCGCCGAGGAGTCGCTCGCCCCGATGGTGCTGGGCTCGGTGCCGACCGGGATCCCCGCGCTCGGCAGCGAGCTCGGCACGACCAAGGCGCTGCCGCCGATCGTCACCGCGGTCTACCGCGCACGCCGCGGACACCGCGTCCGCCCCTACGTCGGCGTCGGCGCCAGCTACTTCCACGCCTACGGCGCCGAGATCACCAACGCCGCGATGACCGAGGTCGCCGCGCCGCGGGTCTCGATCTCGGACGCGGTGAGCGCCGTCGGCCAGCTCGGTCTCGACGTCCGGCTCGCCGGACGGATCCACGCCACCGTCGACGTCAAGGCGCTGTCCGGCTACGCCACCTCGGCCCGGGTCGAGAACATCCACATGCGCACGCCGGCGTTCCCGCTGTACGAGTCGGTCTACGTCGGGACGGTCGAGGTCGACGTGGTCGCGCGCCCGGTGATCGTCACGCTCGGCGCGGGCGCGAGCTTCTAGTCCTCCGACCGACACGTAGTGATCGCGTCGGAGGACGTCTGGGCGGGGTGGGTCCCGACGAGCTCTGC